>JAILOS010000097.1 GCA_024690695.1 Oscillospiraceae bacterium | reverse complement strand
TTTTAATGTTGTAACTTTACAGGTTTTTTCCATATGAAGTTTATACGGTGTAAAACTCGGGGCAATCACGAGTGCATCATAGACAACATCCTCACTTAAACCAAAAGCCTGCGCCGCCATATGTTCCGTGTTATATCTGTGCAATGAATCCACGATTCTTTTTAAGGATTCTTTCATACTGACCTCCACAAATCCCGATTTGTCAAACTGATTATACCATATAGTAATAATGAGAACAACAAAAAACCTCTCTTGTCATGGTAGACAAAAGAGGTTTCTTTCATGGTGGAGACGGAGGGATTCGAACCCTTGACCTTACGGATGCGAACCGTACGCTCTCCCAGCTGAGCTACGCCCCCATTTTTCTCAAGCCTCTGTATTATACCACAAATTTTTCATTTGTAAAGAAAAAGATTGCACTTCTTTCGGATTTGTAGTAATATATCGGCGTGGCTTTTGACAAGGCTGCACTAGTCGGGGAGCCAGCGGTGCCCTGTGACCTGCAATCCGCTACAGCAGGGACGAATTCCCATCTTAGGATCTGTTCTGTGTCGACTGACGCCGGTAAGCAGCGTTGAAGATCCGGTCTCGCGCAACGGGATCCCGTGAACCATGTCAGGCGGGGAACCGAGCAGCATTAAGCGGAGCCTCCCGTGTGCCGCGAGGGCGCCGGGTCCGAGCCGGCTGCCGGTGGTACGGGTGTAGAGCATGTTTCAACGGTGGGTGTGCAGTCTTGTCAAGAGCCATACGATTTATGGGGCGGTGAGGGACGTGTATCAGGCCTTATACAGAAAATGGCGGCCGAAAACCTTTGACGAGGTGATCGGTCAGCAGCATATCACAGAGCCCCTGAAAAATCAGGTCGCCCAGCAGCGTCTCTCGCACGCGTATCTTTTTATCGGCACGCGCGGCACCGGCAAGACGACCTGCGCGCGGATCCTGGCCCGCGCCGTCAACTGTGAAAACCCGCAGAACGGCAACCCCTGCGGGGTGTGTCCGGCCTGCCGCGGGATCATGGACGGTTCGATCCTCGACGTCGTGGAGCTCGACGCCGCCTCCAACAACGGCGTGGACAACGTGCGCGCGCTGCGCGAGGAGGCCGTATTTTCTCCGGCCAGCGTGAAAAAGCGCGTGTATATCATCGACGAGGTGCACATGCTCTCGGCCGCGGCCTTCAACGCGCTGCTGAAGATCCTGGAAGAGCCGCCCGAGCATCTGATGTTCATCCTCGCGACGACGGAGCTGAACAAGGTTCCGGCGACGATCCTTTCCCGCTGCCAGCGTCACAGCTTCAAGAGGATCGACGCGCCGGTGATCGCCGAGTACCTCGAGTATATCGCCAGGCGGGAGAGTATCTCGCTGACGCACGAGGCGGCGGAGCTGATCGCGCGGCTGGCTGAAGGCGGCGTGCGCGACGCGCTGAGTCTGCTCGACCAGTGCTCGGCCGGTGAGTCGATCGGCGTGGAGCAGGTGTATTCGTCGATCGGGCTCGCGGGGAAGCGCCGTATCGCGGAGCTGATGGACAAGGTGCTCCGGCACGACGCCGCCGGCGCCGCCGAGCTGTTTTCCGAGCTCTGGATGGACGGCAAGGACCCGGCCACGCTCCTCGGCGAGCTGTCGCAGCTGCTGCGGGACGTGCTGATGCTTACAATCGCGCCGAAGGGCGGCGTCAATCTGCTCAGCGGCGGCTTCGACGAGGCGACGCTGCGCTCCGTCGGCTCAAAAATGACGCGTGAGGAGCTGCTGTGCTCGCTGCAGACGCTGCAGAACGCGCAGAGCGCGATGCGCACGGTGAACAATCCCCGCATGAACGCGGAGCTCTGCCTCGTCTCCCTGTGCGACGACCGGCTCGGAGACAGCACGGCGCAGCTTCGCGCGAGGCTTTCGAGACTGGAGGAGCTGGCGAAAAACGGGCGCTTCTCCGCCCCGGCTGAGCCGGTGGAAGCGGAGGAGACGGCGAAGGAGCCGGAAACGGAACCGGATGTGGCTCCGGAGGAGCCGGAGTTCCGCGCCGCGAGCGCGGAGCAGACGGAGCTTCCGGGCAAGACGGAGCTTCTGGAGGAGACGGCGGAAGGCGCGGCGTTCTGGGATACGCTCGTCGAGCGGGTCAAGCCTCAGATGCCGCCGAGCGTCAGAGCGATGATCGGCGATCCGAAGATGCTGCTCGGAACGGTCGCGGGGGACGTTCTCCGTCTGGATATTTCGCCGAATTTCGCTGCGGTCGGTCTGAGACAGGAGCATCTGGAGATCATCCGGGCGGCCGCGTCCGAGCTCTGCGGAAGACAGCTGCGGCTGGTGACGAAGGATCTGCCTTCGGAGGGCGTCGCTTCCCGGAGTATCGAAGATCTGAGACAATTCAAGGTCATACAGTTTATCAACGAAGACAAGTAAAACACAGGAGGAGTTCAGGAAAATGGCGAAGGGCGGATTTCGCGGGGCTATGCCCGGCAATCAGATGAACATGATGAAGCAGGTCCAGAAGATGCAGCAGGATTTCCAGAAGATGCAGCAGGAGCTGGAGGCCGGCCGTTTTGAGTTTACGGCGGGCGGCGGAGCCGTGAAGGCGGTCGTCACCGGCAAGAAGGAGCTGGAGAGCCTCGTCATCGATCCGGACGCCGTCGATCCCGAGGACGTCGAGATGCTGCAGGATCTGGTGATCGCGGCGGTCAACGGCGCGCTGAAGGAAGTCGACGAGCAGGCGGGGCGCGCGGCCTCAAAGCTCAACGGGCTGGGGCTGCCGGGGCTCTTCTGAAACGGAACAGAAAAAGAAAACGGGCTGTGAGCGCATCATAGCCCGTTTTCCATGCCTGCCGTCAGATCGACAGGATATGATAATAATACTCGGCGCCGGCGAAGGAGAAGATCGGCGCGACGAAGGACAGCCTCCCGTCGCTGCCGACGAAGAGCTGCAGACCGGGCCCGAAATTCCTGACGTCCGTCGTTTTCGACAGCAGCTCCGGGCCGCCGTATTTCTGGAACGTCTCCTCGGGAATATCGAGGTACATCTGCTTGAAGCAGCTGTCGGCGGCCGCGACCGCCTTCTGCAAAAATTCCTCCTCGCTCAGACCGAAGCGCTCCAGCAGCAGCGCGCGGTCGGCCTCGCGGCCGGTTTCGGCGTCGAGACTCATGACGCAGTAGTCGGTGAAGCCCCAGTCCGTCTCGAGCGTTTCAACGACGGAGACGACGCCGTGCGCCTGATAAACCGCATAATCGGCGCGCAGACACAGCAGGCTCAGACCGTCCAGCTCCTGCACGTGGCGGAGGTCTTCCTCCAGCTTCGGATACACGGTCTCCCACATCTGCTGGCTCAGATGCCGCGCGTCGTCGCTTTCGGAGCTGAAGGCCGGGATCCGATAGACGTAGAGATAGTCGTTTCCCACGTCGTCGTCGTATTCGCCCTCCAGGTCGAGCTCGGCGACGACAAAAGCCTCCGGATCAACGGTTTTATACGCCTCGCCGTCGGGTTCCGGCGGCTCGGGCGTCGGCTCCGGCTCGGGCTCGGGCGTCGGAGCGGGCGTCGGAGCCGGCGTCGACTCCAAAGTCGGTTCAGCGGAGGGCTCCGGCGTCACGACTGTCGCCGCGCTCCCGGGGGCGGCGCAGGCGGCGAGCAGCAACGCGCAGAGCAGCAGCGCGCACAGCAGCAGTTTTTTCATGTCGTTTTCCTCTCTTTATTTCTGGAAGCTATCGGAAGACTCAGCAGAGCGAAGATCCCGACGAACAGCGACGTATACCACAGGCCGCGACCGAGCGAGACGCTCAGCCACTCGCCGGCGGCGGCAAGCGCGGCGGCGAGCAGCAGCGTCAGCCGGAGACAGGGGATGCGCGGCTTTTCAAAAGCGCCGAGCGCGCACAGGAAGCCGACGATCCCGGCGGCGAGCGTCAGAGCGCAGACGACCGGGCGAAGACGGCTCAGCCGGTCGTGCTCCGCCTGACGGACTGTCAGCTCCGCGCGGGCGCTGCCGATCAGCTCGCCGCCGTCCGTCACGGCGCGGGCGACGCCCTCATAGCTCATCAGAACGGCGCGGGCCGTGCGATAGCGGGCCAGCAGATCCTCGTAGCTTTCCACGAGGACGTTCAGTTCGGCAAGGTCGGAGGCGTCGCGCTCGACCACGCCCTTCCCGGCTTCGAGCTCTTCAAGCTGCTTCGCCAGGTCTTCTTCGGTCTCTTCCAGCTGGCGGTAGCCCTCGTCGATGCCGGCCTGCGCCTCGCTGAGCGCATAGCTGGCGTTCGCCAGCTGAACGCGCGCCTCTTCCAACTGCTCCCAGGCGCTTTCGACCGTCGGCCCAAAGAGACCGAGCAGCCGCTGCGCGCCGTCCAGCGACTCGCGGAGAAAGACCAGCAGCAGCGCGGCCGCGTCCATATCCTGCGCTTCGGCCTTGAAAGCTTCGATTTTTGCGGACAGATCGGAGCGCGTATCGCCGACGAAGCCGACGGCCGTCTCCAGCAGATCGCGGTCTCCGGGGAGCTGCTCAAGCAGCATTTCGGTCATCTCGGGAGAGAGCTCGGGGAGGGAGGAAGCGTCCGGATCACTTTGCGGCTCGTGTTCCTCCAGCCATTGGCCGAGCTCCTCATACGTCAGTCCGAAGCTCTCCTCGCAGATCCGGTCCGCGGCGGCGAGAGCTTCGTCCGCGTTATCGCCCTGCGAAAGCATCGCCTGCTTCGCCTGCTCGTAGACGTCGAGCGAAACGTCGTAGGCCAGCTTTTCGACGCTGAAGTCCCTCAGCGTCGGCGCAAGCTCGTTGTATTCCGCCATCGCCTGACGAACGTATTCGGCGGCCTTCCGCTGATCCGGCGGCGTCTGATCGTGAAGCTGCGTAAGCAGATCGGCAAGCTCGCCGAGCGCCCGGTCCTCCAGCTCGGCCAGCGCGAGGACCTGCTCGGCGCTGAGGACGGCGGGGCCGTCCCCGGATTCGGCTTTGGCTTCGGCCGCGCCGGCGTAGAGCGCCTCGCCGTCGGCGAGCTTGCCCTTGACTTCGGAATAAGCCGAGTAGATCGGCTTGAAGGCTTCATAGCCTTTCTTGAAAAGCGAATAGCCGCTCCAGAACAGGGCGGAGGCCTCCTTCAGCGCGGCGGCTGCGGCGTCGAGCTGCTCGCGTCCGAGCCGGAGCCCGGCCTTCGTCGCCGTATAGGTCCCGAGCTTCATGCGATAGTCGGAGCGGAGCTTGTCATGCGCCTGCTGCCGGTCGGCAAGGACGGCTTTGGCCGGATCGTAGTCGCTGCGGCCCCCGTCAAGCTCGGCGCTCAGCGCGGAGGCCTGCTCGATGCGCTCGCCAAGCAGACGGTCCTGACGCTCGTTTTCGGCCCGGTCTTTTTCGGCCGAGCGAAAACCGAGAGAGGCGGCGAGAATCGTAAGCAGGCTGACGACAGCCAGAAAAACGCCCATCATGCGCATCAGCGCCGGATGCTTCATCCTCGACCCCCTCCTCTCCGGCCGTAAAACCGGCCCTTATCATTCTCCATTTTATTATTATAACGGAAGAATGTGAACAATCCAAGTCTTTTCGGCGATTTTTCCGAGCGCCGGAAGAAAAAACGCCGCCTTGACAAGCGTAGACGCAGCGGGTATCATCGACGGAGAGAGGAGGCGAGGGCATGATTTTCAGCTTCGCCCCGATGGAGGGCGTCACCGGCGCGATCTTTCGCCGGACGCATCGGCGGCTGTTCCCCGAGGCGGATCGCTATTACGCGCCGTTTCTCGCGCCGGACCGCACGGGCGCCGTGAAGGAGAGCCGCTTCCGGGACGTGCTGCCCGAACTGAATCAAGGCCTGACGCTGATCCCGCAGATCCTCGCCAACGATCCCGAGAGCTTCCTGGCCCTCGCCGAAAGGCTGGCCTCGCTCGGCTGCCGGGAGGTCAATCTGAACTGCGGCTGCCCCTCGGGCACCGTCGTCGCCAAGCGAAAGGGCGCGGGGCTGCTCGCCGATCCGCGGGCGCTGGACGCCTTTCTGAGCGCGATTTTCGAACGCTCGAGCGTCGGCATCTCGGTCAAAACGCGTCTCGGCGTCGAGAGCGCTGACGAGTTTCCGGCACTGCTCGAGGTCTACCGGCGCTATCCGCTCCGCGAGCTGACCGTGCACGTCCGCACCCGCGAGGGCTTTTACCGCAGCGCTCCGGACCCGGATGCCTTCGCCGTGCTGGAGGACAGCCCCTTCCCGGTCTGCTACAACGGCGGCGTTTTCGACGCAAACGACTGCCGGCGGCTGCGCGAGCGTTTTCCCTGGCTGCGGCACCTTATGCTCGGACGCGGCGCGGCGATGAACCCGGCGCTGTTTCGCGTGCTCAGGGGCGGAAAACCGCTTGAAAGGGAAGAGCTGCGGCTGTTTTACGAAACGCTGCTGGACGAGACGCTGGCAAGCGGCCTCGCGCAGGGCTTCGCACTCGACCGGATGAAGGAGCTGTGGTCCTACGGGCTGCGGCTGTTTCCGGACTCGGAAAAGCTCGCGAAGGGCATACGCAAGGCGCGCCGCACGGAGGATTACCGCGAAGCGGTTCACCGGCTGTTCGCCGAGGCCAATTTCGACCCGAACGCCCGATTTGAATAAGCCGAAACGATCAGACAAGCCGCCCGGCCGGGGCGGCTTTTTCCGTGCTGAAATCAAAATTGAAAATCATTTTTATTTTTCTTGACTTTGCCGAAAGCCGTGCTATAATCTGAAAACGGTTATCAGATTGAGAGGCGACACGCATGAGTGAAAAGAATCCGTACAAGACGAAGCAGCGCGAGGAGCTGCTCCGCTATCTGCGCACGACCGGGACCGAGCACGTCACCGTCAACGACGTCTGCGGGCATTTCCGCCGCTGCGGCAGCCCGATCGGTACGGCCACGGTCTACCGGCATCTGGAGCGGATGGTGGACGAGGGCCTCGTGAGCAAATATATCATCGACGCGAACACGCCCGCCTGCTTTTCCTATATCGGGAGCGAAAGCCACTCCGGCGGCGGCTGCTTCCACTGCAAATGCGAGAAATGCGGCAGGCTCATCCATCTGCACTGCGGCGAGTGGGCGGAGCTGAGCGAGCACATCCTGAGCGAGCACGGCTTTGCGGTCAATCCGATGCGTACCGTGTTTTACGGCCTGTGCGAGGCATGCAGGGAGGCGGCGGAATGAAGAGATTTCTCTGCGCGGCGCTGGCGGCGCTGCTGCTGTTTTCGCTTGCCGCCTGCGGGACGGGCGAGAAGAAGGACCGTCCCTTCACCGTGGTCGCGACGATTTTCCCGCTGTACGACTGGACGCGCTGCCTGCTCGGCGAGCGGGCCGGGACGACGGAGCTGAAGCTCCTGCTCGACGGCGGCGTGGATATGCACTCCTTCCAGCCGACCGTGAACGATATCATCGCCGTCACCGACTGCGACGTGCTGATTTACGTCGGGGGCGAATCGGACGAATGGATCGAGAAGGCGCTGAAGGATTCGGCGAAGCCCGGTCAGATCCGGGTCAATCTGCTCAGCCTGCTGGGGCCCGACGCGCTGCAGGAGGAGCTCCGAGAGGGGATGGAGGGAGAGAACGACGGCGCGTCGGACGAGCATATCTGGCTCTCGCCGCGGCTGGCCCGCCGCCTGTGCGGCCTGATCTCCGATGCGCTCCGCGAGGCCGATCCCGAACACGCCGCCGTCTATGAGGCGGCTTTCGCCGACTACGACGCGCTTCTCGCGCGGCTTGACGCCGACTATGCCGCGGCGGTCGAAAGCGCGTCCGGCCGCACCCTGCTGTTTGCCGACCGCTTTCCCTTCCGCTATCTGACCGAGGACTACGGACTGGACTATTACGCAGCCTTCGCCGGCTGCTCTTCGGAAACGCAGGCGAGCTTTTCGACGGTGATCTTTCTGGCGAACAAGCTGGACGAGCTGGGGCTCGACTGCGTCTGCGTGATCGAAAACTCCGACGGGAAGCTGGCCCGGCAGGTCATCGAGAGCAGCGCCCGGACGGATCGCCGGATCCTGACGCTCCATTCGATGCAGGGAGCGGTGAACGGCGAAAGCTATCTGTCGCTGATGGAGAAGAATCTTGCGGTGTTGAAAGAGGCGCTGGGCTGATATGGCGCAGATCGTTTGTGAAAATCTGACGCTCGGTTACGAGGGGAGGGCGCTGGTGCGCGACCTCAGCTTCTCGGTGAACGCGGGCGATTACCTCTGCATCGTCGGGGAAAACGGCTCCGGCAAGACGACGCTGATGCGCACGCTGCTCGCTCTTCGCCCGCCGATGTCCGGGCGCGTCACGCTCGGCGACGGGCTGAAGCAGACGGAGATCGGCTATCTGCCGCAGCAGACGCAGGTGCAGCGAGATTTCCCCGCCTCCGTGCGGGAGATCGTCCTGTCCGGCTGCCAGGGACGGCTCGGCCTGCGCCCGTTCTACGGCAAAGAGGAAAAGGAACGCGCGGAGGTCAACATGGAAAAGCTC
Source organism: Oscillospiraceae bacterium (assembly GCA_024690695.1). Next base: position 52,399 of record JAILOS010000097.1, on the reverse strand, counting down.
GGCGTCGCCGACCTGGCGCGCCGCTGCTACCGGGAGCTCTCCGGCGGTCAGCAGCAGCGGGTACTGCTGGCCCGCGCCCTGTGCGCGACCGAGAAGCTGCTGCTGCTCGACGAGCCTGTCGCCGGGCTCGACCCGGCGGCCTCGGAGGAGATGTACCGTCTGGTCGAAAGCCTCAACGACGAGGGGATCACTCTCGTGATGATCTCCCACGATATGCATTACGCGCTCCGCCACGCCAGCCATATCCTGCAGATCGGCGGGAGCTGGTTTTTCGGCAGCCGCACCGATTACGTGCGCAGTCCGATGGGGCGCCGCTATATCCGCGCCGGAAGGGAGGACTGAGCGATGTTCGATCCGATCCTGGCCTTCCTGCAGTATCCCTTCGTGCGCTACGCCTTCATCGTCGGCACGCTGATCGCCCTGTGCTCCTCGCTGCTGGGCGTGACGCTGGTGCTCAAGCGCTTTTCGTTTATCGGCGACGGGCTGAGTCACGTCGCCTTCGGTGCGATCGCGGTAGCCTCCGTGCTGAAGATCACGAGCCCGATGCTGTTCGTTCTGCCCGTGACCGTGCTGTGCGCGGTGCTGCTGCTCAAGGCCGGGCAGAACGCGAAGATCAAGGGCGACGCGGCCATCGCGATGATGTCGGTCGGGGCGCTGGCGATCGGCTATCTGCTGATGAACCTCTTCTCCACCTCGACGAATCTCTCCGGAGACGTCTGCTCGACGCTCTTCGGCTCGATCTCCTTCATCACGCTCAAGCCCGTGGACGTGTGGCTGTGCGTGTCGCTGTCGCTGATCGTGCTCGCCGTGTTCGTCTTCTTTTACAACAAGATTTTCGCCGTCACCTTCGACGAGGGCTTCGCCCGCGCCACCGGGCTGCCGGCGGGCGCCTACAATCTGCTGATCGCGGTCGTGATCGCGGTGATCATCGTGCTGGCGATGAATCTGGTCGGCTCGCTGCTGATCTCTGCGCTGGTCATATTTCCGGCGCTGTCGGCGATGCGCGTCTTCCGGAGCTTTCGCGCGGTGACGATCTGCTCGGCCGTCGTGTCGGTCGTGTGCGCGCTGCTGGGCATGACGGTCTCGATCCTCGCGGAAACTCCCGTGGGCAGCACCGTCGTCGCGGCGAATATCCTGGCCTTCGCCGGCTTTTCGTTGGCGGGCCGTCTGCTGCGCGGCCGGAGCTGAGCGGCGCGGCCGGCAAGAGAGCGCGCTGCGAGAGAGCAGCGGGAAAAGAAGCTCCAAAGAAAAAACCGGGGCTGTGGACGGACGTGCGTTCACAGCCCCGGTTTTCAGCTCCACAGCAGGCGGCAGATCCAGGCCGAGGAGAGAAAACAGGCCAGATCCGCGGCGAGCGCCGCCGGGATCGCCCAGCGCGTGTTTTTGACGCCCGCGGCCGAGAAATACACGGCGATCACGTAGAAGGTCGTCTCGCTCGCGCCGATCATCACGGCGGCGGTGCGTCCGACGAGCGAATCGGCACCGCAGCGGCCGATCAGCTCCGAAGCGGCCGCCAGCGCGCCGCTGCCGGACAGCGGCCGCAGCAGCATCAGCAGCCCCGTCTCCTCGGGGACCCCGACGCGGCGGAGCAGGGGAGCAAGCAGGCCGCCCAGCGCTTCGGCCAGTCCCGAAGCGCGAAACAGGCTGATCGCCGCGAACAGGACCACCAGCGACGGCAGCAGATCGACCGTCAGCCGCAGCCCCTTTTTCGCCCCGCTCAGCAGCGCGTCGTAGACGTCCTGCCGGCGTACTGCCGCCGTCAGCGCCAGGACGGCGAGCAGAAGACCGGGAAGCAGCTCGATCATCGCCACAGCCTTTTTAACAGCGCGGCGGCGCCGAGACCGGCCGTCAGCGAGCAGACGGAGCTGAACCAGACCGCCGGCAGCACGTCGAAGGGCGCCGCGGCTCCCAAGGCCGCGCGGACGGCGGCGATCGTCGTGGGCAGAAGCTGCAGCGAAGCCGTGTTCACGACGACCAGCAGACACAGCTCGTTCTGGCCCCGCTCGCCGAGGCGAGCCATCCCGCGCGCGGCCCGGATCCCCGCGGGCGTGGCGGCGTTGCCGAGACCGAGCAGATTGGCGCTCACGTTTTCGCTCAGCGCGCAAAGCACGTCCTCCTGCTGCGAGGAACGCGGGAACAGCCTCCGCAGGACGGGGCGCAGCGCTTTCGCCAGCAGGGAGGCGAGCCCGCTTCGCTCCGCGAGCTCCATTACGGCGCTCCAGAGGCACAGGCTGCCGGCGAGCCCGAAGCAGAAGGAGACGGCGTCCTGTGCGCCTTTCAGCACCGCGTTGCCGGCCTCGCCCGCCCGCCCGCTCCACAGCGCGCAGACGACCGACGAGACAAACAGCGCGACGAGCAGCATACTCAGCATGGCGACCCTCCGAATTTTTGAATAATTATACAGCTCTAACAGTCTTCATATTTCAACAGTTCTGTAAATACCTTACAAACCCACCGTAAAATGTATTTTATTCGACAAAACAATTGTAAATTTTTTGTTTAATTGTGCACAAAACAATTTACAACGAAAGATAATTGTGATATAAATACTATAACTTGGGTTGGAGGGAAGACCTATGAAGTCTACCGGAATTGTCAGAAAGGTCGACGAGCTGGGACGCATTGTGCTGCCGATCGAAATGCGCCGCACCTTGGACATCGCTGAGAGGGACGCGTTGGAAATCTATGTGGACGGCGATAACATTATTCTTCGCAAATATCAGCCGGCGTGTGTTTTCTGTGATAATATGAAGGGCGTCGTCAGCTTCAGAGGCAAAAACATTTGCCCTGACTGCCTGGAGAAGCTGAAAAGCCAGTTTTAAAGGACGCCTTGTCTCGGATTACAAAAACGATCCGCGGAATTATCCGCGGATCGTTCCTTTTCATGATTGCCGGGTCAGTCCTGCGGGGATTGCTTTTTGAAGTCCGGCGGGCCGAGCAGCCGCTCCGTTACGTGATACAGAGGCCGGTACAGCACGAAGGTGATGATGCAGTTGGAGGCGCAGTGGACCAGATCGTAGGGGATGCCGCTGACCCACATGGCGGCGAAGCCCTGCCAGCCGCCGTTGATCGCAAAGTACTCCAGATACATCAGCGGGCCGAAGATCAGCCCGAAGACGCCGGCCGTCACGGCCCAGACGACCGTGTCGTCGTGCCGCCGCAGGGCCATCGCGATCACGACGAGCAGCGGCCAGGTATAAAGGTAGCCGAACCACCAGATACTGAAGCCGAAGACCAGACCCTCCAGCATCACGTAGATCATCACGCTGTACAGCGCCTCCCAGCCGAAGAAGACCGTGCAGAGGATGATCAGCACCGCGTTGCACTGGACGTTCGGGATCGAAGCGAGGGCAAATTTGATCGTGAAGATCAGCGCGCCCATCAGAGAAAGCGCGCAGATCTTTTTCGCCGTGAGCTTACCAGCCGGTCGTGAGCGTGATCTCATAGTGCTCGCCGTCGCCGATATAGGTGCTGTCGACGCCGGTCATCAGCATTTCGCCGCCTTTGGTAAAGCACCACCATTGCTGTTGATCTCCGTCAGCCGTTTCCCCGTCGACGCCCGTTACGAAAAGACCGTATTCGCTTTCGGAGCCCTCGATCAGCTTCTCCTGTTCGAGAGCCTCGCGCAGCGTGAGCGCCTCGGTGTCAATCACGACCTCGCGGGTCGTTCCGTCGCCGTGGATGATCTCGACGGTGACGCTGATTTCATTCGGCTTGCCGGGCTCGGGATCGACGCGGTCGTCGGGCTGCGCGTCGTCGGGCGCTTCCGGCGCGTCGTCGGGCGCTTCCGGCGCTTCGCCGCCCGGCTCCTGACCGGGATCGGCTGGCGCGGCGGTCTGCTGCGTGTCTGCTTTACTTTCGGTTACCCGTTCGGGTGGAGCCGGACGCAGCGCAAAGTAGGCGATGATCGCGCCGATGACGAGTACAAGCAGAACGGCAACGGCGACGATCGATTTTTTGCTGGGTTTTTTCTGTTGGTTGTTCATGCGATCTCTCCTTTCTTGTTTTGGCCTGTCGGCCGCCGGAAATCGCACAAAGCAAAAGAGAGAACCGGCTGTCGGAGCCGGTTTCCGTTTTGTCCGGGTTCCGCGGAACTTCGCGCGATGCGGTATGCTATGATTATACCGCTCAGGCAGGTTTTCTGACTTCGGGAGATCGCTCTCCGCTTCACAGTGACGGCCTCGCGAGGGATTTTCACCCAGATTCCCCTGTTGACTGCCGCGAGGGGCAGATCCTGCACCGGCTTGCTTGCCCAAGAAGTATAACACGCCGCGGCGCAAGCTGCAAGCGCCGCGGCGGCCGCAGCTTAAGAAATGAATTTTTTCGACAAAAAATGACAAGCCCTTGACGAAACGAGTTCAAAGATGTATTATTACCGTGTACGATTTTAGAACGAGCGGGATACCGTGTATCCTTCATTTCCATAGAGGAGGGCCGTCCATGAAAATCATTCCCGAAGTGAAATGCCGCCGCTGCGGAGAGAGCTTCTCCGCCCTGCGCAGCACCTGCCCCGCCTGCGGCACGCGCCGCGTGGCGCAGAGCAGCCGCACCCCTGCCGCGACGCCGAGCAAGAACGCCGGCACCGCCGCTTACGAGAGAGCCAACGTCAACGCCAAATGGCAGCTTATCTTTGGCCTGATCCTGGTCGCCGCCGTGATTCTCGCCGTGATCGTGATGGTATCCACCGGCCTTAACGACGAAAACTACGGCACGGAGAAGGAAAAGGATACCAAAGAAAAGACGGATACCGTCGAAACGCAGGCGCCCGAGGAGACGGCGCCGACGCAGCCGCCCGCTCCGACGCCCGCGCCCACGCCCACCCCGCAGGTCCAGTCTATTGAGATCCGCTACAGATGGGACGACAAGAAGCGCGATGACATCTCCGTTTCCGTCGGCGACGAAACCCCGCTTTACGCGTACTACACGCCCACGGATATCCAGGGCGCGAAGGTCGTGTGGACCGTCGACGACGCCGGCAAGGACTGCTTCGTCTTTACCGAGGATACCGAGAACAAGAACCACGTGGTCGTCAAATGCGTCAAGTCGCTTCCGGCCGGCAGCGGCGGCGTTTATATCTACGCCACGGTCTTCGGACAGACGGCCAAGTGCATGGTCCACGTCAGATAACCCGTTCCGCAGCTCTTTCTGGCAGACCCGGAGTTTTTCCGGGTCTGCTTTTTTCACGCCGGGACTATGTTTCTCTTGCAATATAGTTGGAAAGTGGTAAAATAAAAGAGTTAACTGGTGGATTGTGCCTTTGCAGATGCGGGCGCGTTATCCGGGAAGCTGCGTCTGCGCGGCGAAGAATACGACGGGATGGATTTGCCATGAAGCGAAGAAGAAAGCTGATATGTCTGGCTGCGGCGCTGTGTCTGCTGCTGTCGCTGCTTCCGGCGGCTCTCGCCGCCGAGGATCCGGGGGACGGGCCTCTTGCGGAAAAGAGCTTTGACGAGCTGTGTCAGGAGCTGATGGACGCCTATTACGTCGATCCGGAGAAGGTGAGCTTCGGCTACTACAACACCGTCACCGGCGAGACGCACTATCACCGGCCGGACGAATACATGGATGCGGCCAGCATGTTCAAGGTGCCCATCAATATGCTGTTTGCCGAACGGGTCGCCGAAGGGGAAATGGACTGGGACACCAAAATCGCCGGCGTTCCCTACGAGAAGGCCCTGCGGATGACGATCATCAACTCCGACAACAAGATGGCGGAGCACATGTGGAATTACGTCGGCGGCTATCAGACCTACCGGCAGCTGATCTGCCCGTATATGGGCGTGGACAAGGAAACGGTGGAGGCCAAGTACTGGGAAAACAATTTCTTCACGGCCCGCCAGATGATCCACTGCCTGAAAACGCTCTATGAAAACCCGGACCGTTTTCCGCGCATCGTCGACACGATGCTCGAGGCCGAGCCGGAGAAATACTTCAAGCTGCATGAGCAGAGCGTGAAAGTGGCCCACAAATACGGCTACAACCTGATCACCAACCAGATCCTTGAGCTGAACGACTGCGCGATCTGTTATACCGACGATCCGATCTGCATCGTGCTGTTCACCGAGGGGATCAAGAACCAATACGCTTTTCTGACGGAGTTTTGTACGCTGATGTGTGAATATACCCAGACGCAGACCGCGAAACGCCTCGAAGAGGCCAGGCTGCTGGCCGAGCAGGAGGCGATCCGGAAACTGAACGAACAGACGGAGAGCGGGGAAAAGCCGGCCGCCGAAACGGCGGCTGCGATCCCGCTTCTCGGAAGCAGCCCGGCCATCGAGCTGATCCGCAACAGCAGCCTCCCCGATATCATGACGCTCTTCCTGATCGTCGCGGCCTTTCTGATCGCGCTGATCGCGATCGTCGGCGGCGGAAGAAAGAGACAGATCAAGCCCTTTTGGGCTGTTCTGGCCGCGCTGTGCGCGGCGGCGGCGCTGTTTTCGTGCGTGCTCGCCCCGAACATGGAAACGGCGGTCTCCGACGATCCGGTGGGAGACCCGCGCGACAGCGTGACCGGCTTTTTCGACGCGCTGGAGGCGAGGGAATTTGAGAAGGCTTATTCCTTCGTCGGCGACTACGCGAGCTACGGCCTTGAGACGCGCCCCGAGAGCGAGGCGGCGCAGCTCATGTACGACGCGCTGCTCGACAGCTATTCCTGTGAGCTTTACGGCGACTGTCAGATCGACGGGCTGAGCGCGCGGCAGCAGGTTCTGCTGCAGGCGCTGGATCTCACGCTGCTGCAGGACGACCTGAAGGAGAGAACGGAAGCGCTGGTGCAGGAGGCCTGCGAAGACAGACCGAGGAGCGAGTTTCTGGACGAAAACGGAGACTATCGGAGCGAAATCACGGACGCGGCTTATCTGAGCGCGCTCAGGGAGCTTCTGAGTCAGCCGGAGAAGTACGTAAAGACCGTCGCACTCTGGATGAATCTCAGCTACTCCGCCGAGGGCTGGCGGATCAATACGGACAGCCGTCTGCTCGGCACGCTCAGCGGCGGCGTCATGTCCGGGAAGGGAGGGGAGAAGCCGTGAACGAAGAACGGAACAGACAGCTTGAAGAGATCATGAATCAGCTGAGCTCGGAAGAGAAGACGGGCGACGTGCAGCCGACACGCGTGATTCCCACGCTTCGGCAGAAGGCCGTCGAGCCCGAGCCCGGGGAGCCGACCGAAGAGATAAACGAAGAGCGGGAGAACGCGGAAGCGGCGGCGCATGACAAACCCGGCTTCTGGCACGGTCTGGGAATGGCGCTGCTCTCGCTGCTGTTTATGGCCGCCGGGGTCGTCTGCCTCTGCTGGCTGCTGATCGGCGTCCAGGCGAAGATCCCCGTTTCCGGCTCGTCCGCCCCCGTCGGCGCCGCCCGCGAGAAAACGGCCAAAGCCCAGCTTACGGCGCGTATGGACGTGTTTGCCAACAACTCCGCCAGCGACGCGCTGTCCGATCTGGTGTACATCCGCAAAATCTATACGATCCCCGAGGGCGACCTCGCCGGTCCTGCGCCGAATCCGGCCTGCTACGGACATACCACCGACCCGATGGTCGTGCAGGCGGTCGTCGATTCCGCCGCGGAGCTGCTGGACGGACAGGAGCTCTTCTGGAACCCGGAGCTGAATTTCATGTCCGGCAAGGACATCGCGTATTACTATGACGAGACGATCCTCGCCATCTGCTGGAAAGAGGCTATCGACGGCTGCTGCGCCAACTACTGCGAGGTCAAGATCGCGGACGGTTCGCAGCTGCGCCGCACGATCGCCGGCAACAGCTACGGCTCCAGCGTTCAGCTCACCGCCTCGGAGATGGCCAAGGCGTCCAACGCCGTCGTAGCCATCAACGGCGACTTCTACGGCTATCGGAAGCTCGGCATCACGGCCTATCAGCGCCAGCTCTACCGCAATCTGCCCGAAAAGGTGGATTCCTGCTTCTTCACGGCCGGCGGCGATATGCTGTTTTCTCACCGCGGCGAGCTGATGGGCGAGGGCGAGGCCGAGAAGTTCATTGAGGACAACGACGTGATTTTCGCGATCGCCTTCGGACCGATCCTGGTTGAAAACGGCGAGCTGAAGGAGACCTTCAGCTATCCGCTCGGCGAAATCAACAAGCAGTATTCCCGCGCCGCGATCGGGCAGATCGACAAGCTGCATTACATTCTGATGACCAACAGCTTCCAGGACTATCTGTCGTCCATGCCTACGATCAACGGGGCCGCGGCTCTGATTTACCGCACCGGCGTCAAAAACGCCTACGCGCTGGACGGCGGACAGACGGGCGTGCTGTATATCGACGGCGGCCCGTTCAACCACGTCGACTTTGGGTGGGAGCGCCTGATGAGCGATATTATTTATTTCGCCACGGCGATCCCGGAAGAGGAGGCCGGCCAATGAATCCCGTTGCTCTGTTTATCGGCGGCCACACGATCTTCTGGAACGCGATCGTGATCGCGCTCGGCGCGGCGGCCTGCTTTTTCCTGACGATGTCGCTGTTCACCGCGCACGGCGGCAAAGCGGTCGCCGTCTGGCTGCTGCTGCCGCTCGGCGTCGCGCTGTCGCTGGTCTTTGCCCGTGCGATCCACTGGTACTGCCACAGCGAGCAGTATGCAAGCTTCAAGGCCGCCGTCACCGACTATTCCGCGGGCGGCTACTGCCTGTTCGGTGCGGTCCTCGGCGTGGCGCTCGCCGGCCTTATCGTGCGCGCGCTCGGCTTTACGCAGAACCTGCGCCGCCTGTACGACTGCCTGGCGCCCGGCGCCGCGCTCGGCGTGGCGCTGATCCGCCTCAGCGATCTGTTTACGGTGGCGAACCGCGGCAAGATCGTCATTGACGATCCGACCTTCCAGCGCCTGCCCTTCGCAACCCGTCTCAGCACGGCCAACGGCGCCGAAGAATGGCGTTTTGCGTCATTCTTCCTGCAGTTTTTGCTGATGCTGCTGGTGTTCGTCCTGCTGCTGCGCTTTTTCACCAGGCGCCGCCGCTGGCCGATGAAGGACGGGCAGCCCCGCGACGGCAACGTGGCGCTGATGTTTCTGGCCTGGTTCGGCGCGGTGGATCTGGTAACGGACAGCATGCGCTACGATTCCAGCTTTATCCCGCTCAACGGCTTTGTCAGCCTTGTGCAGATCGTCAGCGCGGCAGCGCTGCTGGCGGTGCTCGTGATCTACAGCGTGCGCTCGATCCGGGCAAACGGCCTGCGCTTTTATCACTGGCTGCTCTGGCTCGGCTTCCTGCTGCTGCTGGGAGGGATCGGCGTCATGGAATATCTGGTCCAGCGCCACGGCAACTGGTATCTGAGCTGCTATCTCGGCATGAGCGCCTGCAGCTTCCTGATCACGGTGATCGACGGACTGTGCTATCGAACGGTCTGCCGAAAGCGCTGAAAAAACCTCCGATCGTCTGCGAAAGGATCGCGCAGAGATCGGAGGTCTTTTATGCCTTTTCAGGCTTTTTTAATGCTTTTCTTCGTCTCCGGGATCGGCCGGGGCGCTCGGTGCTTCGGCCTTTCTGACCAGGACCTTTTCCACCCGGCGGCCGTCCATGGCGAGGACCGTGACCTGCAGGCCGTCGGCCTCGAAGCTGTCGCCCGGCTGCGGGAAGGACCCGAAGCGTTCGACGGTCCAGCCGCCGACGGTTTCGCTTTCAGCCTCGAAATCCTCCTCGGGGATTTCGAGCAGCTCGCGGAAATCGTCGATGACCATGTCGCCGTCGAGCTCGTATTCGCCCTCGGCGCGCTCTACGACGGCCTCTTCGACGGTGTCGGTCTCGTCCCAGATATCGCCGACGATCTGCTCGAGCACGTCCTCCATCGTCAGCACGCCGAGCGTGCCGCCGTATTCGTCGGACACGATCGCCAGATGCTGCCGCGCCTTGCGCAGCTGATTGAGCACGGCGGGGAGCTTCATCGTCTTATAGACGTAGCAGGGAGGCATCAGCAGGCTGCGGACGTCGGCTTTTCCGTCGTCGGTCAGCGCCTTGAGAAAATGATTGAGATACAGCACGCCGATGATGTTGTCGATGCTGTCCTGGTAGACCGGCAGGCGCGAGTAGGGCGCTTCCTCGATCTGCGCGAGGATCTCGTCCCAGTCGTCGTCAATGTCGACGGCCTGCACGTCCACGCGCGCGGTCATGACCTCGGAGGCGGAGATCTCGGCAAAATCAATGGCGGCCTGTACCAGCTCGGACTGGTCCTCGTCCAGGACCTCCTCGTCCTCGGCGGTCTCGATGATCGACTGCAGCTCCTCGACGGCTTCGTCGGGGTCTTCCTCGCTCTCGCCCTTCATGCCGTGCGTGATCAGCCGGATCAGCAGCACGACGAGCCAGATCACCGGGAACAGCACGATCATCAGCGCGCGCACGATATAGGCTTTGCGCAGCGCAACGCGGTTGGCGCTTTTCTTGGCGGTGATCTTCGGGATCGTCTCGCCGAAAACGATGACCAGCAGCGTCAGGATCAGCGTCGCCAGCCAGGTATAGGCGTCGGACTTCGTCAGCCAGATCACCAGCACCGAGGCGAGCGAAGAGGCGGCGATGTTGACCAGATTGTTGCCGATGAGGATCGCGCTGAGCGCGTCGTCGAAGCGCTCGGTAATGCGGAGCGCGGCGCCGGCGCGGCGGGATCCGTCGTCCCGGAGGTTCTCGAGACGCACGGTGTTGCAGGAGGAGTAGGCCATCTCGCTGGCGGAGAAGAACGCGGAGAGCAGCAGACAAACGGCGATGCCGAAAAGGATCAGAACGGTCGTCATGCGTCCTCGCCCCCTTCCTCTGCGCCCGCGGGCGGCGTGACGGTGAGCTTCAGGATGCGGTTATGCTCCATTTCGGACACGGTCACCCGAAGCCCGTGATAGGCGAAGGAATCGCCGACGGCGGGGATCGCGGTGAACTGCTCGTAGGCCCATTCGCCCATGCGCGTGTTCACCAGCTCCTCGTCCTCCTCGGGGTCTTCGAAGCCGATCGTCTCAAAGACGTCGCTGACGGATTCCTCGGCGTCGACGCGGAAGGACCCGTCCTGCAGAGAGACGACGGCCTCCTCCACCACGTCGTCCTCGTCCCAGATCTCGCCGACGAGCTCCTCCAGGATATCCTCGACGGTGACGATGCCGAGCGTTCCGCCGTAGTTATCGGTGACGACGGCCATATTCTGCCGGTTTTTCGACAGGATCGGCAGCAGCTCGTCGATGTTCGTGCTCTGGTGGACAAACAGCGGCTTGTCGAGCAGCGGCCTCGGGTCGAGCGCGGCGCCGGCGCGGAGATAGGCCTTGATGTACTTGCGGATCTGCAGGATACCGATCACGTTGTCGATGCTGCCCTCGTAAACGGGCAGACGGCTGTGGTTCTGGGCCTTGATCGTCGCAAGGATCTCTTCGTTGCTCTCGTCGACGTCGATCGCGGCCAGATCCACGCGGGGCGTGAGGATGCTCTCCACCGTGACGTCGCCGAACTGCAGCGCCGAGGAGATCAGCTCGCCCTGCTCCTCGTCCAGCGAGCCCTCCTCCGTCATGTCTTCGATGAGGTCATAGAGCTCGTCCTCGGTCACGGTCAGCTCCGCATCGTCCTTCACGTGCGCGGAGGCGGCCCGGCCGATCGCGGTCAGCAGGGAGGAGAGGGGGGCAAAGAGCTTCATCAGAAGCAGCAGCGTTCCCGCGTTTGACAGCGTGAAGCGTTCGCTGTATTTTTTGGCGAGGCTTTTCGGCAGCATCTCCCCGGCGAAGAACACGACGACGGTCGTGATCAGCGTACTGGCGGTGACGGCGCCGAGACCCCAGATCCGCGTCACGGCCACCGTGACGATCGCGGCGGCGGCGATGTGGACGAGATTGGTGCAGATCAGCAGCGTCGTGACCGCGCGGTCGAACTGCTCCAGCACGGTCTGCGCGCTGATCGCGCGCGGATCGCCCTTCTCGGCCCGGGCCTTGATGCGGCTGCGGGAAACGGAGGCGATCGCCGTTTCGGTGACGGCGAAAAACGCTGCCAAAAACAAAAGAACGATTGCGATGATCCAGGGAGTCATCGACAATCGACTGCCATCATCCATGATAGGATAAACAACTCCTTTTGATTCCAAATTGCTCTATAATATAACACAAGCGCCTTTCCGCGTCAAGGGATAGAGACGCGAAAACGGAAATCCCGGCGCGGAAAGCTGCGGAAGCGAGCTCTCGTCCGAAATCGCTCCGGAGAATCGGCACAAAGATGCGCAGGCGGCCAAAGGTCTTGTAAAAGCAAAATAAAGGTGCTATAATACTCTTTTAAAGTACTATTGTCATCAGGAGGAACAACATGACAAGAATTGATATTTTCTCCGGTTTTCTCGGAGCCGGCAAGACCACGCTGATCCGCAAGCTGATCGCCGAGGCCTATCGCGGCGAAAAGCTCGTTCTGATTGAAAACGAGTTCGGCGAGATCGCCGTCGACGGCGCTTTTCTCCGCGACGCCGGCGTGCAGATCACCGAAATGAACTCCGGCTGCATCTGCTGCACGCTGGTCGGCGACTTTACGAAGGCGCTGGCGCAGGTCATGAGCGATTTCGCGCCCGACCGTATTCTGATCGAGCCCTCCGGCGTCGGCAAGCTCTCCGACGTCGCGCATGCGGTCGAGCGGGTGGAAGGCGCGGAGATCGGCGCGAAGGTCACCGTCGTCGACGCGGGGAAGTGCAAGATGTACGCCCGCAATTTCGGCGAGTTTTTCAACGATCAGGTCGAGAGCGCCGATTTGCTGGTCCTCAGCCGCACCGACAGCGCCGCCGACGCGAAAACGCTGCAGGCGGCCGAGCTCCTCAAGAGCATCAACCCCGGCGCGCGCCTGATCACGACGCCCTGGGATCAGCTCAGCGGCGCGCAGATTCGCGAGGCGATGGATGAAAACGCCCTGCAGCGCGAGCTGCACGAGCTGGAGCATGAGCAGCACCATCACCACCACCATGACGAGGATGAGGAGCACGAATGCTGCCATCACCACCACCATGACGAGGACGAGGAGCACGAGTGCTGCCATCATCACCACCACGACCACGACGAGGACGAGTGCGACGATCCCGACTGCGAGTGCCATCATCACCACGACGGCGAGCATCATCACCACCATGCCGACGAGATCTTCACAAGCTGGGGCATGGAGACGCCGCGCAAGTTCAGCGAGGAAGAGCTGCGCGCGATCCTGGGCTCTCTGCAGGATGAGGAGCGTTTCGGCGCGGTGCTGCGCGCGAAGGGCCTGCTGGATACCGGCGCGGGCGAATGGCTGTATTTCGACTACGTTCCCGGCGAGATCGAGATCCGCCGCGGCGGCGCGGCCGTGACCGGGCGCTTCTGCGTCATCGGCTCGAAGCTCAACGAGAAGGCTTTGAAGGAGCTGTTTCAGGTTTGAATAAGAACAAAGACGTCCCGGTTTACCTGTTCACGGGCTTTCTGGAGGCCGGGAAAACGAAGTTTATCCAGGAGACGCTGGAGGACCGCCGCTTCTGCAGCGGCGAAAGGACGCTGCTGCTGATCTGCGAGGAGGGCGAGGAGGAATACGCGCCCGACCAGTTTGCCGACCGGCGCGTCTATCTGCGCATCGTACACGAGGCCTCGGAGCTCAGCACGGAGAATCTGGCCCAGTGGCTGGACGACGTGAACGGCGAGCGCGTGGTCGTCGAGTACAACGGCATGTGGCTGCTGGACGCGCTCTACAACGCGATGCCGGAAAACTGGATGGTCTATCAGGAATTCATGTTTGCCGACGCGCGCACGATCCTCACGTACAACAACAATATGCGCCAGCTCGTATACGACAAGCTCAAAAGCTGCGAGCTCGTCGTGTTCAACCGCTGCTCCGCCGCGACCGACAAGATGGCTCTGCACAAGCTGGTGCGCGGCGCTTCCCGCCGCAGCGATATCGCCTACGAGTACGCGGGCGGCAAGGTCGAATACGACGACATCCAGGATCCGCTGCCCTTTGACGTGAACGCGCCCGTGATCGAGATCGGGGACGAGGATTACGCTCTCTGGTACCGCGATCTGTCGGAGGAGCCGAAGAAGTACGAGGGCAAGACCGTGCGCTTCAAGTGCAAGGCGCTCGTGCGCAGCAAGCTGCCGCCCGAGAGCTTTGTTGTCGGCCGTCCGGTGATGACCTGCTGCGTGGAGGACATCCAGTTCGCCGGCATGGTCTGCCAGTGGAAAAACGCCTCCGCCGTACAGGACGAGACCTGGATGGTGCTCACCGCGAAGCTCCAATACAAGTTCAACCGCGCCTACGGCAAGAAGGGCCCGGTGCTGACTTATATCGAGGCCAATCCCTGCCCGCCTCCGGCGCAGGAAGTGGCGAGCTTTTACTGATCGCCGGATCTGAGGAACGCATGAGATACCGCTGCCTGATTTTTGACCACGACGACACGGTCGTCAACAGCACCGCGACGATCCATCACCCCTGCTTTCAGGACTATCTGGCCCTGCGGAGGCCGGGGATGAGCTGCTCGCTGGAGCAATACTTCATCCGGAATTTCGATCCCGGCTTTATCGGCATGTGCCGCGAGGACTACGCGCTGAGCGACGAGGAGCTCGAGGACGAGACCCGCTTCTGGCAGGCCTACGTCCGCGAGCATATCCCGGTCGCTTATCCCGGCATCCGGGAGATCATGGAACGGCAGAAGGCGCAGGGGGGACTCGTGTGCGTCGTGTCGCATTCCTTCGATTTCAACATCCGCCGGGATTATGAGAAAAACGGCCTGCCCGAGCCGGACATGATCTTCGGCTGGGAGCGTCCGCTGCACGAGCGCAAGCCCATGCCCTATCCGCTCGAGCAGATCATGCAGCGCTTTGCGCTGCGCCCGGACGAGCTGCTGATGATCGACGACCTCAAGCCCGGCTACGACATGGCGCTGCGCTGCGGGGTGGACTTCGCCGCCGTCGGCTGGTCGAACGACGTGAAGCAGATCGAGACCTTTATGCGCCAAAATTGTCAGTATTATTTCAAAACCGTCGCGGAGCTCGCGGCGTTTCTGGAGGAGGATCGGACATGAGCCCCGTTCTGGTCATCGTGATCCCTTGCTACAACGAAGAGGCCGTGCTGCCGATCACGGCGCCGCTGTTTCGCGAAAAGCTCCGCTCCCTCACCGCGAAGGGGCTGATCGCGGAGGACAGCCGCATCCTGTTTGTCAACGACGGCAGCCGCGACGCGACCTGGAAGATCATCTCCGAGCTCGCCGCCGAAGATCCGCATTTCCAGGGGATCAGCCAGAGCCGCAACCGGGGCCATCAGAACGCCGTGCTGGCCGGGCTCATGGAGGTCAAGGACCGCTGCGACGTCACGATCTCCATCGACTGCGACGGGCAGGACGATCTCGACGCGATGGACCGCATGATGGAGGAGTACCTCGCCGGCAGCGAGATCGTGTACGGCGTGCGCGACAACCGCGACAGCGACAGCTTTTTCAAGCGCAGCACCGCCCAGGGCTTTTATCGCTTCCTCGCCGCGATGGGCGCCGAGGTCGTCTACAACCACGCAGACTACCGGCTGATCGGCTCGCGGGCGCTGCAGGCGCTGGCCGAGTTCAAGGAGGTCAATCTCTTCCTGCGCGGGCTCGTGCCGCTGGTGGGCTTCAGGAGCAGCAGCGTCTATTATAAGCGCGCCGAGCGGCTGGCCGGCGAGAGCCACTATCCGCTGCGCAAGATGATCGGCCTCGCACTCGACGGGATCACCAGCCTTTCCGTCAAGCCCCTGCACCTGATCACGGGCTTCGGCGTGATCGTCGCGCTGCTGAGCTTTATCGGCGTCATCTGGGTGCTGATCACCGCGATCGCGGGCAGCACGGTGCCCGGCTGGGCCAGCACGACCTCGATCGTCTGCTTCGTCTCCGGCGTACAGCTCATCAGTCTCGGCATTCTGGGCGAATACCTCGGCAAGATCTATCTCGAGGTCAAGCACCGCCCGCGGTATATCATCAGCGAGCGCACCTGGGAGAAATAGTTTTTTACGTTTTTTTCAAAAGAACGAGCGGGCGCGGGACCTTCCGGATCCCACGCCCGCCCTTTATGCCCTTCCGGTTATCCTTCCGGACGCGAAAAAATGAAAAACTCTCCTTGCTTTCGCCGAAAGACTGTGTTATATTACCATTTGTATTTGCGTTGAACGGGAAAATAGCGCGTCAGCGCCGCCAGAGACTGGGGGTCGTCGGCTGAAAGCCCCCTCGTGCAGTGCGCGCTTGGTTCGCCCGGGAGCTCCGGCCAATCACCGGCGGTCGAAAGCCGTTATCCTTTCAATGAGCGCGGCCGCTCTGCGGCCGAACGTGGGTGGTACCGCGGAAGCCTGGCTTTCGTCCCAGTACGGGACGGGGGCTTTTTTCATTTTTATCGTATCGGAGAGAAGAACATGAAAGAACTGATGCAAAAGCTGAGAGAGGCCAGCCTTCTGGCTGTGTCTCAGGCGCAGGACGTCGAGCTGCTGGAGGAGCTGCGCGTGCGTTATCTGGGCAAAAAGGGCGAGCTGACGGGCATTCTCCGCCAGATGGGCAAGCTGAGCGCCGAGGAAAGGCCCGTTATGGGCCAGCTGGCCAACCAGCTTCGCGGCGACATTGAAAGCGCGATCGAGGAGCGCCGCGCGGAGCTGGGCAAGGCGCTGCTGGAGCGCCGTCTTCAGCAGGAGGCGCTGGACGTGACGCTGCCCGGCGAGAAAGACCGTCTCGGCCACAAGCACCCGATGTACAATGTGCTCGACCAGATCAAGGATATCTTTATCGGCATGGGCTTTGAGATCCTCGACGGTCCCGAGGTGGAACTCGCCGAATACAACTTTGACAAGCTCAACATCGACGAGGGGCATCCCTCCCGCGACTGGACGGATACCTTCTATTTTACCGAGGACAGCAGGATCCTGCTGCGCACGCAGACCTCGCCGATGCAGATCCACGCGATGGAGACGCGTTCGCTGCCGATCCGCGTACTGGCTCCGGGCCGCGTCTACCGCAAGGACGAGGTCGACGCCACGCACAGCCCGATGTTCCATCAGATCGAGGGTCTCGTCGTCGACGAGGGTGTGACGATGGCCGACCTGAAGGCGACGCTGAACCTCGTCGTCGAGAAGATCTACGGCAAGGGCACGGTCACGCGCTTCCGTCCGCATCACTTCCCCTTCACCGAGCCGAGCTGCGAGCTGGATATCCAGTGCCACAAGTGCGGCGGCAGGGGCTGCCCCACCTGCAAGGGCGAGGGCTGGATCGAGGTGCTCGGCGCCGGTATGGTACACCCGAAGGTGCTCTCCGGCTGCGGCATTGATCCGGACCGCTATTCCGGCTGGGCCTTCGGCATGGGGCTCGAGCGTCTGGCGATGGGCGAGTACAAGATCACCGATCTGCGCCTGATCTTCGAGAACGACGAGCGCTTCCTGCAGCAATTCTGAGAAAGGAGACGGAACATGAAACTGTCAAGAAAATGGCTGAACGACTACGTGGATCTTCCGCTGAGCGAGATCGGCGACCGCGCCTTTGACGAGGCGATGACCGTCTCCGGCTCCAAGGTAGAGCTGACCGAGGATCTGAGCCTGACCGTGCGGAATCTCCGCGTCGGCTGCATCCTCTCGCTCGAGAAGCACCCCAATTCCGACCACATGCTGGTGGCGCAGGTCGACGTCGGCGCGGAGCGCCCGGCGCAGATCTGCACCGGCGCCTGGAATGTCCACGCCGGGGATATTGTCCCGGTCGCGCTGGACGACGCGCTGCTGCCCGGCGGCAAGGAGATCCACAGCGGCAAGCTCCGCGGCGTCGAGTCCGAGGGCATGCTCTGCTCGCTCCGGGAGCTGGAGCTCACCGAGCACGATTTCCCCTACGCGGCGATCGAGGCGGCCGCCGTTTTGAACGATTATCATCCGATCGACCCTGCCAAGCCTTCGATCCCGGCGGATATCCGGCCCGGCGACCGGATCTTCGGCTCCGTGATCGCCGCGCGGGCCGTCAGCGTGAAAAACGCCGGCGTCAACCGCTGGCGCGTCGCGCTCGAGCCGACGGGTGAGACCGTCACCGCCTGCCAGAACGTCCACGAGGGCGATCTGCTGGCCTACGATACGAAGAACGACCGCGTCTGCACGCTCGCCGATCTGCGCGCCGAGCAGCGCGAGTTCCCGCACTGCATCAGCGACGGCATCCTGATCCTGCACGAGGACGTACAGCCTGGCGACGATCTGGCCGTGCTGCTCGGACGCGACGACCATATCGTCGAGTTTGAGATCACGCCGAACCGGCCCGACTGCCTGTGCATGATCGGCCTCGCGCGCGAGACGGCCGCCACCTTCGGCAAAGAGCTGAAGCTGCACGAGCCCGTCGTCAGGGCCGAGGCCGGCGGCGATATCAACGAGCTGACGAAGATCGTCATCGAGGACGCCGACCTCTGCCCGCGCTATACCGCGCGCATGGTGAAAAACGTGAAGATCGCGCCGTCTCCGGCCTGGATGCGCGAGCGTATCCGTGCCGCCGGCATGCGCCCGATCAACAACATCGTCGATATCACGAACTACGTGATGCTCGAGTACGGCCAGCCGATGCACGCATTCGACTTCTCCTGCGTGGAGGGCAAGGAGGTACACATCCGCCGCGCCCGCGACGGCGAGAGCATCCGGACGCTCGACGGGACGGACCGCGCCCTCGCGCCGGGCATGCTCTGCATCTGCGACGTGGAAAAACCGATCTGCGTGGCGGGCGTTATGGGCGGCGCCAACAGCGAGATCGTCGGCGACACCGCGATGGTGCTCTTTGAGAGCGCCAACTTCAACGGGCCCTCCGTCCGCCGCACCGCGACCGCGCTGGGCATGCGCACCGACGCCTCCTCGCGCTATGAAAAGGGCCTTGACCCGCAGAACACCCTGAAGGCCGTGCAGCGCGCCTGCGAGCTGATCGAGCAGCTCGGAGCGGGCGAAGTGGTCGGGGGTGTGATCGACGTCGTTCCGGAGCCGCTGTGCGAGACCACGGTTCTGCTTGAGCCGGACAAGATCAACGCCCTGCTGGGTACCGCGCTCGACGCGCAGACGATGCGCGATATTCTTCTCAGCCTCGGCTTCACGCTGGAGGGCGACGTGATCCACGTGCCGTCCTGGCGCGGCGACGTGTCGCATTACAGCGATATTGCCGAGGAGGTCGCCCGCTTCTACGGCTACAACCGGATCCCCACGGCCTTCAGCGGCGGCATCAGCACCGCCGGCGGCTATTCGCCCCGCCAGCAGTACGAGCGCGAGCTCGGCCAGACCTGCAGGAGCCTCGGCATGGACGAGATCATCACCTACTCCTTCATCAGCCCGAGCTACTACGACAAGATCGGCTGGCCGGCGGACGATCCGCGGCGCGACAGCCTGCGCATCCTGAACCCGCTGGGCGAGGACACCTCGATCATGCGCACGAGCATCCTGCCCTCGATGCTGGAGATCCTGGCGCGCAACTTCAACTACCGCAACCGAGAGGCGCGGCTGTATGAGATCGGCAAGATCTATCTCAAGAAGCCCGACGGCACCGCCGACGAGCCGAAGCTCCTGTCGCTCGGCGCCTACGGACCGAAGCTGAGCTTCTTTACGCTCAAGGGCTGGGTCGAGCAGCTCGTCGCCGGTCTCGGCGCCGGAGAGGCGCGCTTCACGGCCGAGCGGAACAATCCGTCCTACCATCCGGGGCGCTGCGCGCGCGTGACGCTCGGCGGCGTCGAGCTCGGCGTCTTCGGGCAGATCCATCCGCTGGTCGCCGCGAATTACGGAGTCGACGCGGAGCTGTACTGCGCGGAGCTGAGCGTGGACGCGCTCTGGGCCAACAAGGGCGGCGTTCCGGTCTTCAAGCCGCTGCCGCGCTTCCCGGCGGTCACGCGCGATATCGCGGTCGTCTGCGACAGCGCGATCCCGGTCGGCGAGCTGAAGGACTGCATCCTCCGCAGCGGCGGCAAAACGCTTGCCGCCTGCACGCTCTTCGACGTCTACGCGGGACACCACATCGCCGATGGCAAGAAATCCGTCGCCTTCTCGCTGACGCTGCGCGACGAGAACCAGACCCTGACCGACGAGCACGCCGAGGAGGCGCTGCGCGCGATCCTCGGGGCGCTGGCGGCGGAATTCGGGGCGGTTATGCGCTGAGCGGTCAAAATTTATAAAAAAACACGGCCTTTGTTCATAATTTCGACTTTACTTGACGCGCGAATATGTTATAATATTGTTAAGTAAGTTTTAAGAAGGAGGGGAGCGCTCATGGAAGAAGCGACCAGAAGATTTACAACGCTGGACAGCAAGGCTGAGATGAAAGAGATCCTGTCGTCCGTGTATAACTCCCTGAAGGTCAAGGGCTACAACGCCATCAACCAGATCGTGGGTTATATTCTCTCGGAGGACCCGACCTACATTACAAACTATAACAGCGCCCGTACCCTGATCACGCACATCGACAGGGATGAACTTTTGCAGGAGCTGTTGAAAAACTATCTGGAGAACGAAAAGGCGGAGGAGTGATCCGCCGCCCGGACTCCGAAAAGACCGGCAGGGTGCAAAGCGGCCGCTTTGCGCCCTGTCGGTCTTTTCGGATGAGATATCCTTGCTTTGCAGAGAGAAAAATGCTATACTGTAAAGCAGAAATCCTGTCTTTCAAGGAGGTTTTTACTGTGAAGAAACGACTGATAAGCGTTTTGCTGATCCTCGCCCTCTGCCTCTCGCTGCTCCCGGCCGCGTTCGCCGAGGATAGCGCCGAGCCTGCGGAGGAAGAAGACGTACCGCTGATCGAGTTCGTCGAACCCGACACGGAGGAAGAGAAAGCCGAAGAAGCGGAGCCTGCGGGGCCCGACGCTCTCGGCGGCCCGGAGGACGAGACCACGCCCGAAGATCCCGAGCTGCTCCCGAGCGCGGACGAAATCAATGCTTCCGGCGGCACCTGCGGCGCCAATCTGAACTGGACGCTGGACGACAGCGGCAAGCTGACCATCACCGGCAGCGGACCGATGAACGACTACGAGCTGGAAGGGTCGCCGTGGTTTGCTTCCGTCGGCAGCATCAAATCGCTCGTCGTCGGCAACGGCGTTACGACGATCGGCAAGGCTGCCTTCGGCTACTGCCACAACATGAAGTCTGTTACGCTCCCGAACACCCTGAAGCGGATCGAAGACAGAGCGTTCTACGGCTCCGGCATCACCAGCGTCACGATCCCGAACGGAGTCAGCTACATCGGCTCATACGGCTTCGGCTTCTGCCATGAGCTGCCGAGCGTCACGATCCCGGCCGGCGTGACGACCATTCTGGACGGCGCCTTTTCCGGCGGCACCAGCATGGAGACAATCTACGTCGACAGCGCCAACCCCAGCTTCAAGAGCGAGGACGGAGTGCTGTTCTCGAAGGACGGAAGCGTTCTGTGCTGCTTCCCGTCGGGTAAAAGCGGCTCGTCCTATACGGTCCCCGAAGGGGTGACTACCATTGCGAGCGACGCTTTTCGCCTCTGCCTGCTGCCCGAGGTCAAGCTGCCGGGCAGCGTGACTGTCATCAGAGATTACGCTTTCACCTATTCCGATCTGACCGGCATAACGATCCCGGGCGGCGTGAAGGAGATCGGGCTGTGCGCGTTCAACTCCTGCTACAAGATGAGCGCGATTACTGTCGACAGCAACAACACGGCCTACAAGAGCGTGGACGGCGTGCTCCTTACCAAAGACGGAAAGCTGCTGCACAGCTTTCCCGGCGGAAAGACCGGCAGCTATACGATCCCCGGCAGCGTGACCGTGATCGGCGAGGAAGCTTTTGAAGCCTGCCTGGGCCTTACGGCTGTGACGATTCCCGGCGGCGTTCAGCGCATCGGCGACTTTGCCTTCGCCTTCTGCGACTCGCTGAAAAACGTGACCTTCCAGGGACCGGCGCCGGTGATAGAGGATTATTCCTTTTACATTGTCAACGCGACGGTCCGCTATCCCTCCAACTACGCGAGTTGGACGGCGGACAAGCGGCAGAATTACGGCGGCACGCTGACCTGGCAGGCCTACAACCCCGGGAACAAGTGCGGCGAAAACCTGAGCTGGAGTCTGAAAAACGGCACGCTGACCATTTCGGGCAGCGGCGACATGTGGAATTTCCGCTGGGATCCGGGCACCAATACGACGACGGCTCCCTGGGCCTCGCAGAGCGCCAACATCAAGTCCGTCGTGCTGCAGAAGGGCGTCACCTCGGTCGGCGACGAGGCCTTCGACCGGTGTGAGAATCTGACCTCCGTCAAATTCGGTGAAACGGTCCGGCACCTGGGCCTCTACAGCTTCCAGTATACGGGTCTCACGTCCGTTACGCTGCCCGCGAGTGTGGAGGAATTGGACAACTCGGTGTTTTATCTGTGCAGAAAACTGCAGGAGATCAAGGTCGAAGCGGCCAACACCGCCTTCTGCGACGTCGACGGCGTGCTGTTTACGAAGGATAAGACCGTGCTGCTGCTGTACCCGGCGGCGAAGACCGGCGCCTATCAGATCCCGGACGGCGTAAAAACCGTTGCGGCCTGCGCCTTCAGCTGGTGTGAAGGACTTAGCTCGCTGAGCATTCCAAACAGCCTGACGCGCATTGAGGCCTTCGCCTTCCAGAACTGCACCGCTCTGGAGAAGCTGATTATCCCCGGCAGCGTAAAGGAGATCGGAGAGTACGCGTTTTCCGCCTGTGAGAAGCTGGCGAACGTACGTTTCTCCGGCTCTGCTCCCAGCTTCGGTGATGACTGCTTCAACGGCGTCGTCGCCACGGTCCTTTACCCGGCTGACGATGCGAGCTGGACGCCCGCCGTGCGTCAGAACTACGGCGGCGAGCTGACCTGGGTTGCACAGGAGCCTCTGGCCGCCCCGGCGCTGACCGAGGCCTTCAACAGCGCCACCGGCGTTCGCGTATCCTGGAAGCCGGTGGAGGGCGCTGTGAAGTATCAGCTGCTCCGCAAGAACCTGACGAAGAACGAGACCGAATGGACGGTCGTCGGCGAAACGACCGAACAGACCCTGATCGACAAGACGGTCGCCTCCGCGAGCCGCTACACCTTTACGGTGCGGGGCGTCGAGGAGGACGGTACCCTCGGCGCGTTTGACGAGACCGGCCGCACCTGCACCTACATCTCGAAGGCCGATATCACCGACATTACCGTGACCGCCGACGGCGTTTCCCTCAAATGGTCGAAGCCCGCGGGCGCGAAAAACTTCCGTGTCATGCGCCGGGTCGACGGCGTTGCAAAATGGACGGTGCTGGACGTGGTGCTCGGCACCGAATACCTTGACACGACCGCCGAGAAGGGCGTGAAGTACTGGTATACCGTGCGCGGCGTGTCGATGGACAACACGGTGCTGATCAACTCCTACAACGGAACGGGCTGGAGCATGAAGCCGCTCGAGACCCCGGTGCTGACCGAGGCCTTCAACAGCGCGACGGGCGTGCGCGTTTCGTGGAAGCCCAACGACGGCGCGGTGAAATACCGCCTGCTGCGCAAGAACATCACCAAGAACGAGACCGAGTGGTCGACGATCGCCGAGACCACCGAGCTGACCTTCATCGACACAAGCGCCGCGTCGGCCAGCCGCTACACCTACACGGTCGAGTGCGTCGACAGTAACGGCCGCATCTGCAGCGCGCAGGGCAATCCCCGCACCTGCACCTACATCGCGATGGCGAAGATCACCGCGATCGGCGGCGTTTCGAACGGCGTCAAGCTGGTCTGGTCACAGCCCGCGGGCGCGAAAAACTTCCGCGTCTTCCGCAAGGTGGACGGCGAGGAGAACTGGCAGATCCTGACCGATGTTCAGGGGACGAGCTACGTAGACACGACCGCCGAAAAGGGCGTGAAGTACTGGTACACGGTGCGCGCGATCACGCTGGCGGGCGATATGTACATCAACTCCTACAACAGCTACGGCTGGTCGGTGACGCGTAAATAGCACCCTGATAAAAGAACACTGAGTTTAGCTGAAAAACGGGCGGCCGCAGGGAAAACCTGCGGCCGCCCGCGCGCTGTTCCTGAGTACGTGAAAAAGACGGCGGATCTTCTGCGGATCCGCCGCCTTTTTTCCTGTCAGACGATAATGCTTGGAGCTCGTGATGAAGGAGCGCTTAGCGGTGGACGTACATCCTGGTCGGCTCCGGTTCGCCGTCGCCCTGTACCATACAGAAAAACTCCCAGCCGTAGCGCTCGTAAAAGCCGGTGTGGTCGGTGACGAGATACAGCGGGCTGACGCCGGCGGCGCGCATGTCCTCCACGACCTTGTTCAGCAGCTTGCCCGCGATCCCGCGGCGGCGATAAGCCTCCTCGGTATAGACCGCGCACACGTTCGGCGCCAGATCCTTACGGTCGTGAAAATCGTTTTCTATGACGCCCAGACCGCCGACGATCCGTTCGCCGTCCAGACAGAGGACCCACTCGTTCTCGGTCTCGCCGGCAAGATACTCGTCCATACACGCGAGATAGGCGTCCTTCGGAACGCCCCATTTTTCGTGGAACCACGACGCGGCGGCGTCCTCGAGCGCCGGGCGCTCCCGCAGGGCGGCAAAGATAAGATCAGCCATTTCGTACTCCTTTATTCAACGTCCTTGAAATAGAACTGGATCTCTTCCTGCGTCAGACCGGAATGACTGACAAAGGAATTGACGATCTGACGGGCGCGGCCGTCCAGACGCGTGACGTAATTGCGCATGTAGTCGACCAGATCGCCGCCGTGCTCCCAGTAATACGCGCTGTCGCCCCGGCCGCCGAGCGCCCAGCGCTTGCGGTCGCGCTCCATCTCGGGACGCAGCTCGTCTGCCAGCGAGTCGATCAGCTTGATGACGTTTTCGTTCGACATCGGCCCGGTCAGCGCCGCGGAGAGCTGTTCGGCCATCCGAAGCTGGAACTGCCGGTTCTGCATGAGGCGGTTGGCGAGCTTGTTGTAGGCGTAGGTCGCGCGATAGCCGTCGACGACCGAGCCGTGAAGCGGAACGTCGAACATATCGAAGCCGAACATGCCGAGGTCGAGATCGACCAGCGCAAAGCGCAGCATGTCGTCCTCGGTCGAGTAATAGAAGCGCATGTTGGGCGGATGAGGGTCGTTGTTGCCGCAGTAGGCCTGGATGATGATCCAGCCGATCACGCTGTCGATATTGATATGAGAAGCGACGTATTCGTAGTTTTCATCAACGGACAGATCGTGATTGAGCGCGAAATTGCAGACCTGCGCGATGCTGCTGTTCTTGTCCCAGGCTTCCTTCCACATGCTGACGGTATCCGCGTCATAGCCGTAATGCCGGGCGTAATGATCCTCGGAATGCGCCTCGCGGATGTTGTAAACGCCCCAGTAGCGGCCGTTGATGTACAAGACCGTGTACTTGTAATCCTGCGTCGGAAGCTCGGGGAAGCACTGTATGGCGAGCTGGTGCATCAGATTGTCGCGCATCAGCGTAGAATAGGTGCTTTCCTGCGCGGCGCGCAGCAGGATGGACGAAAAATCCGTGATGCCGTTGTCAAACAGATTGTAGTGCAGCTCGCCGTCGTAGCGCGAGCGGAAGTTCAGCTTCAGCGATTTTTTGCTCTGCGCGTATTTGGAGGTCGCGCCGTGGAGCTTGATCCCGCAGTCGATTTCAAAGCCGCCGCCGTCTTCAAACAGCGTCACGCTGCCGGGAACCTCGCGGTCCCACTGGGGGTTGTTGTAGATGCCGGCCGCGCCGAAGATCGTCGAAGGCTCGCACACGAGGCTGACGACCGGGAGCGTGTGGTTTTCGTTGATGATATAGCTCAGCTCCAGAATGTCGCTGTTCAGGCGGCCGGACTCGATGTTGACGGCACGGATGACGGTGGTGGAGCTCAGCGTCAGCGGCCCGGTATAAAGTTCGGAATCCGCCGTCGGCTCGGAACCGTCGGTCGTGAAGCGGATCTCGCCCGGCGCGCTGAGCGTGACGGTGACCTCGCTCATGCCGTTGAAAACGCCGTCGCGGCCGAGGAGGGTCGGTTTCTCCGCGATCGTGCGCGCGCCGTTATAGTTGGATTCGGTCGGCGTCGGGCGGCTGAAATAGAAGAAGCCGTTGTTGCCGTCCATGCGGCCGTAGCTGCCGTGATAGGGGATGTCGTGCAGATGCGCGTAGTCCATCAGCGCTCCGTCGGAGCGGCTGAGGAAGAGCTGGTCGTTCGCCGCGTTCAGCGCAAAGGGCGCGCAGTAATCGCCGCTGACGGATCCGTCATCCACGCAGTAGATGACGACGATATCGCCCGGCTTCATCGTGCGCGAGGGAAGATGGAAGTTCGCCCGCTCACTGCCTTTGTCGGACAGATAGTAGTCGCTGAGCTCCAGATCGCCGTCGGAGACGTTTTTGAGCTCCACCCAGTCGGTATAGTGCCCGCGCTGCGAGAGCACCCACTGGTTGTAGACCATGACCTCGTGGATCTGCAGCGGGCTGCTGTTGACCTGCGAGGCCTGGAAACGCTCGTAGCCGTCCATGCTGTTTTCAAAGCCCGGCGTGGCGAATGCGGTCGTGACGACGTCGCCCTCGTCGCTGCGGAAGGCGCTGCAGTCGCTGTCGCAGGCGGGAACCGCAAAGTTCTCAATCAGAAGGCCCTCGTCGGTCTCCAGCGAGATCACGGCGCTCTTTTTCGAGATTTTGAAATTGGTGTGCCGCTCGTCCCGTCCGCTCCCGTCGCAGAAGAGAAGAAGATAGTCGCCCGCGTTGAGCGTGCCGGGAGAGAACTGCCAGCGGCTGTCGCCGCAGCGAAGCACCAGCCCGGTCAGCGAGACCGGACGGCTGCCGTAGTTGTACAGCTCCACCCAGTCGGGAAACAGGCCGTCGTCGTCGGCGATCGTGGACTTGTTGGAGGGCATGACCTCGTTGATGCTCAGCGGCAGGAAGGCTTCTCCGGGGCTGGGGGAAGAGCCCTCGCCGGAGGGGCCTTCTCCGCCTTCTTCCCGGCCTTCCGACCCGGAAGCGCCGCCCGGCGTTTCGGAACCGGCCGTCTTGTCCTGCGAGGACGAAACCGGCAGACTTTCGCCGGATTCGGTGACGTAGACCGGAGAACAGGCGGCGAGCGTCAACGACAGGGCGAGCAGGAGAAACAGAGCGACCGCTCTTTTTGTCAGATTCTTCATAAAGCGTCTCCGTTCGGGGATTTCATCAGACTCAAGTTAACAGTATAGCATATTTCTCTGCTTTTCGCCATCCCGAATTCTGCAAATTCTCTTAATTATTCTTTACAAAAAGAGAATTGATGCGGGAGCGCGGCGGGTGTATGATAAAGAAAAAGGGAAAAGGAAGGGAATAGCGATGAAAGTTACGTTTCTCGGCGCCGCCCACGAGGTCACGGGGAGCTGTACGCTCCTGGAGGCCGGCGACAAAAAGGGCATCGTGGACTACGGCATGGAACAGGGAAAGGATCTCTTTGAAAACGAGCCCCTGCCGGTTCCCGTTTCCGAGCTCGATTTCGTACTGCTGACCCATGCGCACATCGACCACGCGGGGCTGCTGCCCCTGCTGGTCAAAAACGGCTTCCGCGGCCCGGTCTACGCTACAGCGGCCACCTGCTCGCTGTGCGATATCATGCTGCGCGACTGCGCGAATATTCAGATCTCCGAGGCTGAGTGGCAGAACCGCAAGGCCCAGCGAAAGGGCGAGCCGGAAATAGAGCCGCTCTATGATCTGGACGACGTGGCGAAGCTGCTGTCGCTGCTGCGCCCCTGCGGATATCTGACGCGGATCCAGGTGAACGAGAGCTTTACCGTCCGCTTTACCGACGTGGGGCATCTGCTCGGCTCGGCGGCGATCGAGGTCTGGATGCGCGAGAACGGCGAGGAGCGGAAGATCACCTTCTCCGGCGATATCGGCAACAGCGATCAGCCCATTCTCAGCGATCCGCAGAACGTGGAGCAGACGGAGTATCTGGTCATCGAATCGACCTACGGCGACCGGCTGCATACCGCGGAACGCCCGGATTACGTCGGCGAGCTCGCGCAGCGCATCCAGAAAACGCTCGACCGCGGCGGCAACGTCGTGATCCCCGCCTTCGCCGTCGGCCGCACGCAGGAGCTGCTGTATTTTATCCGGGAGATCAAGGAGCGCGGCCTCGTTACCGGCCACGGGGATTTCCCGGTGTTTGTGGACAGCCCGCTGGCGATCGAGGCCACGAACGTCTTTCTCCAGTGCGACACGGAATACCTGGACGAGGAGATGCGGCAGGTGATCCGCTCCGGCGTGAATCCGCTGGTTTTCCCGGGGCTGAAGCTGGCCGTCTCCCAGGAGGAATCCAAAGCAATCAACGAGGACAAAACGCCGAAGGTGATCCTCTCGGCCAGCGGCATGTGCGACGCGGGCCGCATCCGGCATCATCTCAAGCACAATCTCTGGCGGCCGGAGTGCACGGTGCTCTTCGTGGGCTATCAGTCGTCCGGCACGCTCGGCCGGATGCTGACCGACGGCGTCAAGCGCGTCAAGCTCTTCAACGAGGAGATCGAGGTCTGCGCAGAGATCGACACGCTGCCCGGCGTGAGCGGGCACGCGGACAAAAACGGACTGATCCGCTGGCTCGGCGGCTTCCGCGAGAAGCCGCTGCTGACCTTCGTCAATCACGGCGACCCGGAGAGCGCGGAGAGCTTCGCCGCCTGTCTGAACGGGGAGCTCGGCTTCCGGGCCTACGCGCCCTACAGCGGCTGCCGCTACGATCTGCTGCGCCGCGACTTTGACCGGATGCCGGAGGGCAGGCCGATCAAAAAACAGCCGAAGGCGCCGGCGGTAAGCCCCGTGTTCCGGCGCCTGCTTGAAGCGGTCGAGCGTCTGGTGCAGGCGGCGAAGGGCTGCGAGGGACGCGCCAATAAAGAGCTGGCCCGCTATACCGACCAGATCAACGCGATCGCGGACAAAATGGAGAAATAAGGCAGGGTCGAAAGACCGAGGAAGCGCTTGACGATTCGGGTGCTGTGTGTTAACATAACGTAGATAAAAAACGACCGACGGGAGGAGACCCCTGTGGATAAAGAGAGAGAAGAGTCCGCGCGGCGTCCGCTGGCAGAGGCCCTGGAAGGGCTCGACCGCGGCGAGATCTGCGCGCTGTTCGTGCGGATCTGCCGGCAGGTGCAGGCGGAATCCGGCACGGCGCACTGGCACGGCGGTCTGTATCCGGACAATATCGACGTCGAAGGCGAGAGCGTCGTCATCGGCCCGGTAAGCGGCGAGGGCTGGGCCGATCCCGAGCTGGATTTCCTCGCGCCGGAGCTGTACTGGAACGGGGAAAAGAGCCCAGCGGCGGACGTATACGCGCTCGGCCTGCTGCTGTACACGGCGGTCAGCGGCGGCAGGCTGCCCTTCGGCAGGCCCGGCAACCGCCGCGCCAGAGAGAGAAGACTGAAGGGAGACGGCTTCCGCGTGCCGGAAGGGGCCGGCAGGCGCCTTGCGGAGATCATCGGGAAGGCGACGGCCTTTCAGGCCAACGAGCGCTATCAGAGCGTGGAAGAGCTTCGCGCGGCGCTCGTGAGCTGTGTGAACAATATTTATATCGACGGCTCGGCGGAAGCGGAAACGCTGTTTCATAAAAGCGAAGACGAGCTGAGTCCTGTGGAGCGTATGATGTTGGACATTCTGAAAAAAGAAGAAGATCCCGATCTTGAGAAGGCTCCGGAGGAGCCCGAGGAGCCTGAGGAAGAGGAAGAAGCGATCCCGGAAGAGAAGAGCGCGGAGAATACGGCGGAAGAGAAGAGCGAGGAAAAGCCCGCCGAGAGCGAGGATAAACCCGACGAGCCGGAAGTGCCGGAGGATTTCCCGGTGGTGATCCTCACGGAGGAGAAGAACCCGGAGCTGGAGCCCGTCGTCGTCAAACGGACGCCGGTGCAGTATCAAAACAGCGTCGCAAGAGAGAAAACCATCGCCAAAAAGGTGCGCCGCCGCCGTCTTCGCCCGATCCTTCTGTTCCTGCTGTTGAGTCTGCTGCTGGTCGGCGCCGCGCTCTATTACCGAAACGTGATCCTCATGCAGGAATCGCCTGAAGGAACCGCGGCTGAGGCGACGCCGCTGCCTGCCGAAACGCTGCAGCCCGAGCAGGGGAGCGTCCCCGCGCCGCAGACCACGCCCGAGACCGTCGAGACGACGCCGGATCCGACACCGGAGCCCACGCCGGTCCCGCTGGAACACAGCTATCACGTCTTCGTCGACGACGTCGACTGGGTCGAGGCGCGCGACAGGAGCGTCAACGCCGGCGGCTATCTCGTCGTGATCGACGATAAAGCGGAGTTTGACCGCGTGACCGCGCTGCTTGACGAGCAGGGCGTGACCTTCGCCTGGGTCGGCTGCCGCCGCATCGAGGGCGATCTGAAATGGGTCAAGGAGACGAACGGAGGCTATATCGTCTGGGCGGACGACGAGCCCAGCTACTCCTGGGCCGGCGTCGCCGAGGACTATATCATGCTGACAAAGGACAGCGGCGAGTGGCGCTACAACGATATCAACCGCGATCCGTTCGAGTATTATTACTATACCTATACCGGGCGCGTCGCCTATGTGATCGAGTTTGAGGGATAAGGCCGAAAGAAAAAAGACAGGCAGATCGCTTTCTGCAAAAAGCGGTTTGCCTGTCTTTTTTTCTGTTCAGGAGAGTTCTTCGTACACGGCCAGAGACAGAGCGGCGATATCGCTCGCCGCTTTTGAAAGGGAAGCCGGTTCTCCGCAGATCGCGCAGAAAATATAGGTCGCGCCCGGCGCGCGGACGAGACCGACGTCGCCGCAGCACAGTCCGGTCAGATCGCCCGTCTTGTGCGCGCAGACCGTGTCCGGCGGCAGCAGGGCCGGGATACGGTCGTTCACCGTCTGCGCCTCGAGCAGCGCAAGCATCGCCTCGGAGGCCTCCGGGGAGACCAGCTTGCGGCGATAGAGCGCTTCCAGCAGCAGCGCGCAGTCGTCGGCGGACGTGGTATTCTGCAGCCCGTTTTCGACCAGCATCAGTCTCCGGAGACGCGTCGAGCGGCAGCCGAGCGAGTCCGCAAAGGCGTTTACGGCGTCCATCCCGGCCTCGTCGTCGCCGTCGCCGAGGAGCCGGATCAGTCGGTTCGCCGCCTCGTTGTCGCTGAGGGCGATCATGTCCCGCACTTCGACTGCGAGCGCGGCGTCCGGCTCGCCGAAGCGTTCGAACACGGCGCCCATGACGAAGAGCTTGATCAGGCTGGCCGATACCGAAGGCGAATCGCCGCCGTCGGAGCGAGCGGCAAAGCGTCCGTCGTCCGGACAGTACACGAGCAGATCCCAGGTCCCGTTCTCCGCCGGACAGCCTTCGTCCAGCAGCTTCTGCAGCGCGGCGTCCGGCCGCCTGCCGATCCCGTCCGGGGCCTCCGGCCCGTGCGTCGGCCCGGGGGCCGGTTCCGGCGTCGCAGCGCCGGAGAGCTCCTCCTGCGTGAGCGGATGCGGGGAGCGCCTGACGGCGACAGCGTCAGCCGGAGAGCGGGCCCTGCCCAGCAGCAGCGCCGCGGCGATCAGCGCCAGCGAAGCGCACAGCGCAGCGGCGCAGACAAAAAGGCGCCGTCTTGTCAGTCGATCGAGCTTCAATAGTAGGATTTCCCCCAGTGGGCGATCTCGTAATCGTGGATAAAGCTGACGTTGGCCGACTCGTAGCTGTTGAAGACGCTTTCGCTGAAATTCTCCGGCGAGACGGTTCCCTTGTACCAGCTCTTGCCCGCAAAATAGGCGGCGATTTGTTCGTTCTTGAACAGACGCCCGCGGCGGGCGAAGATCTCGTTCCTCGCAAGGCAGCACTGCTCCCAGCTCAGTCCCTTCAGGTCGTCCTCAGTGAGGTAGCGGCTGTTGCTCTCGGGGAGGATGTAGTCGCCCGTGACGACGGCGGGCGTCGGCGTGGGCGCCGGCGTCGGGCTGACGTCGGGCTGCGGGGCTGCCGTTACGAAGGGGGCGGGCGTAGCGTTCGGGTCGCCGCCGATCACGTAGCTTGCGGTGCCGCCGGACTCGCCCGTTTCGGCTTCGGAAGCCTCGCCGCGTCGGCCGGAAACGTCTTCGGGCTTTTCTGTGCCGGGCTCGTCGCTCTTGCGGCGGCTGCTGCGGTCTCTTTCACTCGACTCCCTGTCCTCGCGCTTTTCCTCGGCGGATTCGCGCAGCCTGGGGTAGATAACAATGACCGCAACGATCGCTCCGACCAGCAGCAGGGATACGAAGGCCAGAAGAAAGGCGCGCAGCTTTGAGCCGGCGTACTCTCTCTCCGGCTCCTCCGCTCTTTTCCGGGCGGCCGGGCGCGGCCGCGGCGCGGCGGATCTCTCCCTGCCGCAGCCGACGCAGAACTGTGCGGTATCCGAATTGGATTTGCCGCAATCCTTGCATTTCCACATCTTGCTTACTCCGTTCGTACAGTTTTTCCGATCATGGCGTCGAGCCTGGCCGCGTAGGCCTCGGGCGCGGCGTACATAGATTCCACGTGTCTTGCGTTTTCAACGTAGAGACAGTCTTTCTCGCTCCGGGCGCAGGCAAAGAGCTCCGGCGCGTTTTCAAAGGGAACGGTCTTGTCCAGCCTGCCGTGCACGATCAGGATCGGGATCCGCGAGCGCCGGAGGCTTGGCCGCACGTCGCCGTCGCGCAGATCGACGCCGGCGATCAGACGGTGCAGCAGCCGCAGCGGGGGATAGAGCGGCCCGAACTGACCGGCAAGCTGCCGCTGCGCGTCGGCATAGCCGCAGTCGGCAACGATCAGCTTTACGTTTCCGGGACAGTCGGCGCTCATCTTCATCACGGTCGCCGCGCCCATCGAAAAGCCGTGCAGCACGATCTGCACGTCCTCGCCGAAGCGGCGGCGCAGCGCCTCGATCCAAAGCAGGCAGTCGGCGGCCTCGAAGAGATCAAAGCCGATCAGCCGCCCCTCGCTCTCGCCGTGGGCGGTGTGGTCGCAGCAGAAGAGGTCGAAGCCGCGGCTCTCGTAGTAATCCGCGTAAAGTCCGGCGGTCTCCGCGTGCTCGGAGCGGTAGCCGTGCACGATGAAGGCGATGCGCTTGCCCTCGCCGCGCATCGGAAAATAGAAGCCGGCCAGCTTCTCTCCGCGCGCCGAGCGCAGGCTCATGCGTTCCTGCGGACGCCGGCGCAGCCGCTCGGCCGCGGCGTCCCGCTTTTCATAATAGTCCGCCTCGTGGCCTTTTTTATCCAGCAGACGGTTTAAGAGGGGAGAACCCTCGCGGCAGAAGGTGAAGCGGTAAAACTCCTCCAGCCCCAGCGCCGCCGCGCCCAGAACGAGCGCCGGCGCGATCAGCAGCGCCCTGCGCATCAGCCCAGCAGCGCGCCGACCGTGGCCAGCAGCGTGCACAGCAGCACGAAGATCTGGAACGGCAGCGTACCGAAGCGGCCGACGATCTCAGATTTTCCGACGCGCTTGCGCGAGAGATTATAGGCGACGATCACGCCGATGCCGGTGACGACCTGTACGGCGCTGGCGAAAAGCGTGAATTTGACAAAGCTGAGCCTGCTCAGCAGCGCAAGCAGCAGACAGGGCAGAGAGGCGGCCAGCCAGCTCAGATTGCGGTTCCATTTCGTCTGCTCGTGGACGATATCGCGCAGGTTCAGCGTGTTGGCCCAGAAGGAGGTCGCCAGCGCGAGCAGCGAGAAGACGAAGCTGACGACGCTCACCCAGCCGCCGAGATGACCGGCGAGGTCGACGAGCGCGCCCTTGTCGCTCACGTTCTGCGCCCCGACGCCCAGCAGCGTCGTCAGCGTGACGAGCAGGATCAGCGCCGCGTTGATGCCGAGACCCGCGGCGATTGAAGCCCGCACGCGCTTGGGATCGCCTTCAAGGCCCTTGACGACCTGCGGCGTGGACATGACGGCCGACAGCGAGAAGGACACCACGCCCAGCAGCGCCAGCGCGTCGGCGGCCTTGCCGGTCACGGCGGGCAGAGGCTGAACCTCGCCCGTAAGCGTATAGACAAACAGGAAGGCCATGACGAGCGCCATTGCGGCGACGGCGTATTTCTCACAGACGCCGACCAGCTTCATCCCGAAGAACACGACGCCCGCGCCGATCACGTAGAACAGCAGCATCGCAAGCGTATCCGACAGGCCGAGCCAGTCATGGAAGACGTTGGCCGCGCCGGTGAGGAAGCTGCTGACGTTCATCAGCACCGAAAGACCCAGCAGACCGAAGGCGATCCAGGTGAAGATCTGCTTGAACTTGCCGGAGAAGAGTTCCTTGTCAAAGCAGCTGATGAACTGAGCGCCTTCGTTGTTGAAGCTGAGCTCCGCGATGATCAGGTGCAGCAGCAGGTTGAACAGGTAGCAGAAAGCGAGGATCAGCACGATCTCCAGCACGCTGTTGCGCGCGGCCAGAGCGGGAACGGCAAGGATCCCGGCGCCGACGCCGTGGCCGACGATGATGCCGGTGGCCTCAAAGAAGCTGAGTCTGGATTCACCCTTGATGTTTGACATGGAAACGACCTCCCCGACAGGCGATTAAGAACACGGTGTATAAAATTATAGAAGCCGCCTCCTCCCTTGTCAATTGACATTTTTTGATTTTATGGTAGAGTAGAGACGGACACAGAGGGAAGGGGAGACTTCGATGAACGGGAACGTGGGCCTGTTTTTTGACCGATATCGGGAGGACGCCGCGCTGCGCGAGCGGGTGGCGGCGGCCGAGGCCGCCTATCCCGGCAGCCTGGAGATCCGCGAGGCGGTGGTCGAAAACGTCCTGCTGCCGATCGCGGAAGAGCTCGGCCTGCCCTTCACGGTCAAGGATCTGCGCGCCTACGAGACGCGCCTCAAGATGAAAAACATCCAGCCCGACGTGCCGATCCCGGAGGGCGAGCCGGTGGACGACGATCCCGTAAGCTACTGGCTGCTCGACCGCGGATGGGAAAACGATCCGGACATTTTCAGGAAAAAATAAAAAGGCTCGGGGGAGAAGGAGGAACGACCATGCTCAGTATCGACGCGCTGAAGGCATACGGCGCCAACGTTCAGGAGGGTCTGGGCCGCTGCCTGAACAACGAAATGTTTTATTTCCGTCTGGTCAAAATGTCCCTGGCCGACGCCAACGTGCAAAAGCTCGGCGACGCTCTGGACCGCGGCGACACTCACGCCGCTTTTGAGGCGGCGCACGCGCTCAAGGGCGTGATGGCGAACCTCGCTCTGACGCCGATCCTCAAGCCGGCCTCCGAGCTGACGGAGATCCTGCGCGCAGGCAGCCGCGAGGGGGCCGAGGCGCTCTACGAGGAGATCGTCAAGCAGCGCGACGCGCTCAAAGCGCTTGCCGAAAGCTGAGGACAGCCGGCCTTCGGTTTCCCGTTTCAGAAGATCGGGCGGCCGCGGGGGGAGGAGAACCCCTTGCGGACGCCCGATTCTTTACGATTCTTAAGGGGAGCTTTTTCTTGAATTGGCCGAGAGGCCGTGCTATACTTTCAACAGATAACAATCGACGGATCAGGAGGAATATGCCATGAAAAAGGCCTTTTGTCTGCTGCTGACCTTTGCCGTGACGCTCACGATGCTGCCCGTCTCGTTCGCGGACGACGGGGAGCGGAGCGGGCTTGCCGACGAACCCGCGCTCTTGACGTCCGGGAAGGAGCCCGCCGCGGAGGAGATCGACGCCGAATTCCTCGCGGAGCTGCTCGCACAGGAGGAAGAAGCGCTTTCGGCCGACGCTCTTTCGGAGAGCGTCTCCAACGACGTCGTCGAGAGCCTGAGCAATCCCTCGGCCGTCGCCTCGCTGATCTCCACCGTTAAAACCCGGGGCTCCTGGAACGGCAGCCGCCGGCAGTACACCTGGAACTGGACCTGGGATTTTACCGATACGACCAAGTGCCCGGTCAGCTTCGTCTATTACCCGGACAGCGGTCAGCTCCAGCTTTCGACGCGGATCCCCCGCACGTATCCCGACAGCGTCTATCTTTCCCTCCTGCTCAGCGTTTCGGATACGAACGATCCGAAACAGCTCGGCGAGCTGTACGCCTATTACGACACGGAGACCTACGCCAGAGACTGCCACGCCCGCAATTTCAGCATGAAGACGTATACCAGCGGCGCGAGCCTGACGTTTTACGGGAAGGTCGTCTACAAGGACGAGGAAGACAAAGAATACGATTTTTCCGGCGACAGCTTTGATTCGCTCGGCACGACCTTTGCCCGGATGGCGGTGCTGTCCTGGCAGAAAGCGATGCAGCAGCTCGGCTCCGGCAATCTGGCGGACGTCGGGTTTTACGCGTATAACCGGCAGACCCGCTGCCCCTGCGCGACGCCCGTGCTCACCGAGGCCTTCAACAGCGCGACCGGGGTGCGCGTGAGCTGGAATCCGACCGAAAGCGGGGCGAAATTCCGCCTGCTGCGCAAAAACGTTACGCTCGGCGAGACGGTGTGGAAGAGCGTCGGCGTAACGACGGAGTGTACGCTGATCGACAAGACGGCGAAATCCTCCAACCGCTATACCTACACGGTCGAGCGCGTCAACGACGATAACTGCGCAATCAGCCGCCGCGACGAGACCGGCCGCACCTGCACCTACATCGCCAAAGCCGACGTAACCGAGCTGAAGGTCACGGCGGAAGGCGTCGGCGTCGCCTGGACAAAGCCCGCGGGCGCGAAAAACTTCCGCGTGATGCGCCGTCCGGACGGCACCGCAAAATGGACCGTTCTCGCGGTGATCGAGGGCACGTCCTATCTGGATACGACGGCGCAGAAGGGCGTAAAATACTGGTACACGGTGCGCGGCGTTTCGATGGACAACAAGGTGCTGATCAACTCCTACAACGGCACCGGCTGGAGCATCAGACCGACGGACGAGCCTGTGCTGACCGAGGCCTTCAACAGCGCGACCGGCGTGCGCGTTTCGTGGACGGCCGCGGAGGGAGCGTCGAAGTTCCGGCTGCTGAGAAAGAATCTGACACTCGGCGAGACCGAATGGAAGAACGTAGGCGAGACGGAGGAGAATACGCTGATCGACAAGACGGCGAAATCCTCCAATCGTTATACCTACACGGTCGAGTGCATCGACGTGAACGGCCGCGTCTGCAGCACCAGAGACGAGACCGGCCGCACCTGCACCTTTATCGCAATGGCGCGGATCACCGAGCTCAAGAGCACGGACGACGGGATCAGTGTGACCTGGGAAAAGCCCGCGGGCGCGAAAAACTTCCGTGTCTTCCGCAAAATCGAGGGCGGCGGCTGGCAGATCCTGACGGACGTGCAGGACACGACTTATACGGACACGACGGCGCAGGAGGGCGTCAGGTACTGGTATACGGTGCGCGCGGTCTCGATGGACGGCAGGATCTACATCAATTCCTACAACGCCACGGGCTGGTCGGTCACGCGCTGACGGCGCGAAGACCGGCGCTATGCCGCGGGACCGGCTTGCCCGGAAGCCCGACAAGCAATTACAGCTTTACAGTTTAGGAAGTCGGGCAGCCCCGAGGCGAAAAACCTCGCGCTCGCCCGGACCTTCAGCGGCGGTCATTTCATGAAAAAGAAGCTGCGGACCAACACTTCGGGTCCGCAGCTTCTTTTTCGGCGCGTTTTATCGGCACTGAAAGCAATGCCATTCCTCCTCCTGCCAATGCGCTTCGACCGTAAAGCCGTTTTTTTCGAGCGCTGCGCGCACTTCCTCCTGCCGTCCCTCAATAATGCCGGAGCAGACGAAAACGCCCCCCGGCGCCATAAAGCCGCGTACGAACGAAGAAAGCGGGATGATCACGTCGGAGACAATGTTCGCCAGCACGAGCCCGTAATTGGTGCCGAGTCGGGCGCGCAGACGGCTCTCGCCGAGGATATCGCCGGACAGCACGGTAAAGCGGTCGGCGCCGATGCCGTTGAGCGAGGCGTTCGCCATGGCCACGTCGGGCGCCTTCGGGTCAATATCGCAGCCGGTGCAGCACGCGGCGCCGAGAATCAGCGCCCCGATGCCCAGAATGCCGCTGCCGCAGCCGAGATCGAGCACCCGGAGACAGGGCTCGACAAGCCCCTCCAGCGCGGCCAGACACATCTTCGTCGTGGGGTGGCTGCCGGTGCCGAAAATCAGGCCTGGATCGAGCCGCAGCGGGATGCGCCCGTCCTGCGGACAGTCCTCCCACTCCGGCACGACGACGAGCTTCTTCCCGACGGGGATCGGCTTGTAGTAGGCGCGCCAGTTGTTCTCCCAGTCGCTGTCGGCGACGCGAGCGGTCGTGATCTCCGGGTAGGCCGAGCGGATCCGCGCGAGAACGGCCCGACCGTCCGCGTCGTCGGCCAGATAGCATTTGATGCGGCTGACGCCGGCGAAGCGATCCTCCAGCTCCTGATCCACATAGTCCCAATACTGGCGGTTCTGCTCCAAAAACTGCTTGAAATCCTCTTCGTTTTCAATAACGAAGCCCTCGGCTCCCAGCGCGGCGAGCGCCACACAGCGTTCGTCGATCGCCTCGGCGGGGGTGTTCAGACATACTTCGATCCAGTTCATGCGTTCAATCCTCCCGCTGTCCGTACAGCGCCGAGCTTTTGGACGAGCCCTCCTGCAGGAGCTTCCCGGCGTCGTGGCTGAAAAACTGCACGCGCACGTCGCGCTCCGGCGTACCGTTCAGCCAGTTCATCATTTCGCCGTAGGTATACAGGGCGATCACGACGGAGCTGTCGAGCAGATTGACTTCGTCGCCGTCGTAGTCGATGCGGTAGACCGTATAGCTCTCGTTGGGCCTGATGGACAGGATCCCCGGATAACTGCCGCTGTCCGTGATGGTCTTCAGTCCCTCGTCGATCCCGCGCTTTGCGTTTCGTACCAGCTCGTTGTATTTGTTTTTGCTCATCCGGACGGTAAGGCTGCCGTCGTCGTTGAGCCTTTCGGAGAGAAAGCCGGACGCTTTTGCGTGCTTTTCCAGCTCTTCCTCGGTTTTCAGACCGGCTGCGTCGACCAGCTTCGCGGGGAGCGTAAGCTCCACGCTTGCGATGCGCGCGTCGTTAGACAGCAGCTCGCCGTACTGCGTGAAGGCCAGATAGAGTACGAGCGCGAGGATCAGCGCGCTGAGAAGAGACAGCACGGCGATCAGCCACCCCGGGATCTTTTTCTTTTTGACGGCTTTGTCCCGGGCCTCCGACTCGGCCTGTTCAAGCTCCTTGCGTGCCGAGCGTCCGCACACGCAGCTTGTCGCGCCCGGATAGAGTTCTCTTCCGCATCTGGGACATTTCATGGCGGGCACTCCTCAGCAGCTTCGGCTTCCGGCCGAAGGAATCACAGGATCCATGCGCGGCGTCAGGTGTTCGCGTCGACGAAGGCGCAGGCGGCGAGAGCCGCCACAGCGCCGTCGGCCGCGGCGGTCGTGAGCTGCCGCACGGCTTTGCTGCGGCAGTCGCCCGCGACGAACAGTCCCGGCGTCGGCGTCAGGCAGTCTTCTCCGGCGTCGGCGTAGCCGCGGCGGT
Source organism: Oscillospiraceae bacterium (assembly GCA_024690695.1). The sequence continues at coordinate 13,140 of JAILOS010000097.1, read as the reverse complement.
CAAGCTCGAGCCAGGGGGCGAAGGCCGCGTGATCGGGCTGATGGCCGACGGCGACGAAAAGACCCTCGACCTCGAGCGTGAGCCGTTCGCCGCCTTTGCGCACGACGACGGCGCGCAGCTCGTTCTCGCCGACGAGCTCTTCGACGACCGTCTCGGTCAGAAACCGGACGTTGGGCCGGCGGCGGAGCGCCTCGACCAGCATCTGCTCGCCGCGAAACTCCGAACGGCGGTGGATCAGCGTGACGCTGCTGCAGCTCTCGCTGAGCAGCATCGCGTCCTGCAGGGCGCTGTTGCCGCCGCCGCAGACAGCCACCGGACGCCCGGCGTAGAAGGCGCCGTCGCAGACCGCGCAGTAGCACACGCCGCTGCCGACCAGCTCCGTCTCCCGCGCGACGCCGAGCGGACGCGGACGCGCGCCGGTGGCGAGGATGACGGCTCTGCCTTCGTAAAAGGCTTCTCCGCAGAAAACGCGCTTGACCGGCGCGTCCATCTCCAGCGCGGTCACCTCGTCCAGCTCGACCTCGGCGCCGAGGTTCATGGCCTGCTCCAGCAGCCTGTCGCCCAGCTCGGTGCCGGAGACCGACGTGAAGCCGGGAAAGTTTTCCACCTTCGGGCTCCAGGTGATCTGGCCTCCGAAGGCGTTCTTTTCAATGACGAGGACGGATTTGCCCGCGCGCCGGGCGTAGGTGGCGGCGGTCAGGCCCGCGGGGCCACCGCCGACGATAATAAGGTCGTACATGCTTGATTTGCCTCCTTTGCGCGCAAGGGAGCGCGACGGTTTTGACCGTTCGCGCTCCCAGCTGTGTTGATTCCTGCGATCAGGCGATCTCGCTCAGATACTGCTTGATCGCGCCGGCGCCGGCGATCTTCTCGTATTTTTCGCCGTCGACGAGGACGAGCGTGGGCGCCTGCTTGACGCCGTACTGCCTGGCGAGCTCCGCGTTCTCGGCGGCCATCAGCTTCTCGTAAGGGAAGCCGGCCTTGTCGAGATACTGGCAGGCGATGCGGCAGTTGGGGCAGGTGGGCGTGGCAAAGAGGATCGCGCGGTTCGCGCTGACCGGCGCTTCGGCCGCGGGAGCGGCGGCAGCGGCCGGCTCCTCCGCGCGGGGACCCTGATGCTTCAGCACGGAGTGCTCGATCACGTACTCGCGGCGCTCCTTGTACTCCTGCGTCTTGCCGGCGTTCCAGTTCTGGATCGGACGGTAATAGCCGGTGATGCGGCTGTAGACCTCGGTCGGCTTGCCGCAGTGCGGGCACTCGAACTGCTCGCCGACGAGATAGCCGTGCTCCTTGCAGACCGAATAGGTGGGCGAGAGCGTGTAGTAGGGGAGACGGTAGTTTTCGGCAATTTTGCGCACCAGCCGCGCGGCGGATTCCCAGCTCGGCAGCTTCTCGCCGAGGAAGGCGTGGAAAACGGTGCCGGAGGTGTAGCGCGTCTGCAGCTCGTCCTGAATATCCAGAGCGGAGAAAATGTCCTCCGTGTAGCTGACCGGGAGGTGAGAGCTGTTGGTATAGTACGGAGTGCCGCCGGCCTCGGAAGCGGTGATGATGTCGGGGAAGACCTCGACGTCGTGCTTGGCGAGCCGGTAGGCCGTGGATTCGGCGGGAGTAGCCTCAAGGTTGTAGAGGTCGCCGTACTGCTCCTGGTAATCGCTCAGGCGCTCGCGCATGTGGTCGAGGACCTGCTTGGTGAATTCCTGCGCTCTCGGGTCGGTCATGTCGGCGCGCAGCCATTTGGCGTTGAGGCAGGCTTCGTTCATGCCGACGAGACCGATCGTGGAGAAGTGATTGTTGAAGTGGCCGAGGTAGCGCTTCGTGTAGGGGTAGAGACCCGCTTCGAGCAGCTTCGTGATGACGGTGCGCTTGACCTTCAGCGAGCGGGCGGCGATGTCCATCATCTTGTCGAGGCGCTTGTAGAAATCCGCTTCGTCGGCGGCCTGGTAGGCGATGCGCGGCATGTTGATCGTCACGACGCCGATCGAGCCGGTGCTCTCGCCGGAGCCGAAGAAGCCGCCGGTCTTTTTCCGCAGCTCGCGCAGGTCGAGGCGCAGGCGGCAGCACATCGAACGCACGTCGGAGGGCTCCATGTCGGAGTTGATGTAGTTGGAGAAATAGGGCGTGCCGTATTTCGCGGTCATCTCAAACAGGAGCTTGTTGTTCTCGGTGGGAGACCAGTCGAAATCGCGGGTGATGGAGTAGGTGGGGATCGGATACTGGAAGCCGCGGCCGTTCGCGTCGCCCTCGATCATGATCTCGATGAAGGCCTTGTTGACCAGATCCATCTCGGCCTTGCAGTCGCCGTAGGTGAAGTCCAGCTCCTTGCCGCCGACGATCGCGGGAAGATCCTTCAGGTCGTTGGGAACGGTCCAGTCGAGCGTGATATTGGAGAAGGGCGCCTGCGTGCCCCAGCGGGACGGCGTGTTCACGCCGTAGATGAAGGACTGGACGCACTGCTTGACTTCCTTGTAGCTGAGATTGTCCACCTTGACGAAGGGAGCAAGATAGGTATCAAAGGAGGAGAAGGCCTGCGCGCCGGCCCACTCGTTCTGCATGATGCCGAGGAAGTTGACCATCTGGTTGCAGAGCGTGGAGAGATGGCTGGCCGGAGAGGAGGTGATCTTGCCGGGCACGCCGCCGAGACCCTCCTGAATGAGCTGCTTGAGGCTCCAGCCGGCACAGTAGCCGGTGAGCATCGACAGGTCGTGCAGATGAATGTCGCAGTTGCGGTGGGCGTTGGCGATCTCCTGGTCGTAGACCTCGCTCAGCCAGTAGTTGGCGGTGATCGCGCCGGAGTTGGAGAGGATCAGACCGCCGACGGAATAGGTGACGGTGGAATTCTCCTTGACGCGCCAGTCGCTGATCTTCAGATACTTGTCCACGGTCTCCTTGTAGTCGAGGAAAGTGGAGCGGGTGTTGCGGATTTTCTCACGCTGCTTGCGGTAGAGGATATAGGCCTTGGCCACCGTCTCGTATCCGCCGCGGGAGAGCACGGCCTCCACGCTGTCCTGCACGTCTTCGACCGCGATCTTCCCGTCTTTGATCTTCGGCAGGAAGTCCGCGGAGACCTTCAGCGCGAGAAAATCGATCACGCTGTCGTTGTAGTCGGTGCTCGTCGCCTCAAAAGCCTTCTTGATGGCGTCTGCGATCTTATTGATGTTAAAATCCACGACCTTGCCGTCGCGTTTGATAACCTGATACATGGTTAAGGTCCCTCTCTTTGTCTCTTGTTCTACTGTTCTACGGGTTGGCTTCGCTCACGCCGCGCAGACGGACTGTCGGCACGATCGTGCGCAGGTCCTCCGCAAAGGCGGCCATTTCTTCGTCCGTGAAAGCGCCGAGCCCCTCGGCCGCGATCACGTCGCCGGAATCCCGGTACTGCTGGAGATAATACTCCTTCGCGCCTCTGATCCAGGCGGCCGCTGCGCGCAGACTCTCCAGGTCGTGCAGTCCGCGGACGACCGTCGTGCGGAACTCGTACTCCACCCGGCCCTCGAGCAGAAGATCCCGGCTGCGCTCCAGAGCGCCGAGATCGACCGCGTTCAGTCCGACGGTTTTGGCGTAGAGCTCCGGGGCGTTCTTCACGTCCATCGCGACCCGGTCGACCAGACCTTCGTCCAGCACCGTCTGCAGCGCTTCGGGATAGCTGCCGTTGGTGTCGAGCTTGATCAGATAACCGAGCGAGCGGATCCTGCGCAGGAAGTCCGGCAGATCTCTGTGCAGCAGAGGCTCGCCTCCGGTAATCGCCACGCCCTCGAGCAGGCCCTGACGCTTTTTGAGAAACTGCAGCACCGTCTCCTCGCCGCTCTCGTCGTGCGCGAGCCGCTCCGGAAGGACCAGCGGCGCGTTGTGACAAAACGGACAGCGGAAATTGCAGCCTCCGGTGAAGACCGTGCAGGCGACGCGCCCCGGATAATCCAGCAGCGTTAACTTTTGAAGACCGGCGATCAGCATGGCGGCCTCCCGTTCTTGTGTTCGTGAGCTATATTAGCGCCAAGACTTGTGCTTGTCAAGCACAAAAACACAAAATATAGGAAAAAACACCGGCTTGTAACCGGTTTGAACCCAAAATATAGTGCAGGGCAATTTTTTGTTTCTTTCTGTTTCAAAGGTGTAAAACTGAAAAAAAGAAGAAAATATGCGCCGCGGAGGTGGGCTTTATTCAGTTTGAGCGTGAACGTTCGCCCGGTTCGGCGCGGACGGGAGCGCGATGTTTCGGTGAAAATGACGGCTTTGGAAATAGCGCCGGAAGCGTTATGGGAGGCAGCCCGGAGGGCCTGCTTTTCGTTTCGTTTTCAGCGATCGGAAGAGGAGACGCGAAGCGAGGCGCGGGCGGGACGGAGCGCGCGATCGTCAGGAAAAAGGCGAAATGAAACCGATTGTTAAAAATTTTTGTGTACTTTGCTGAATGACGCTTTTTTTGAACGGCATCTTTTGACAAATCGCATGAAATTGAGCGAAATGAACAAAAACGCATTGAATAAACCTTGAAAAAAGAGCGAATATAGGTTAATATTTACAAAGATTCAAAATAAAAACGACAGCCGGGGAGTGATTTGAATGGCAAAATTCTGGATCGTACCCATCGCTGCGCTGCTTGCGCTGCTCTTTGCCGCGCTGAAAGCGCGCTATGTAAAAAAATGCGACCCGGGGAATAAAAAGATGCAGGAGATCGCCGGAGCGATCGAAGAGGGCGCGAAGGCGTTCCTCTGGTCCGAATACCGGATCCTCGCGATCTTCATCGTCGTCCTGTTTGTGCTGATCCTGCTGTTTATCGATTTCGGGACGGCCGTGTGCTTCCTGATCGGCGCGCTCTTCTCCATTGCGGCGGGCTTCTGCGGCATGAACGTCGCCACCAAGGCCAACGTCCGCACGGCCAACGCTGCGCTGAAGGGCGGCATGAACCGCGCCCTGTCGGTCGCGTTCTCCGGCGGCTCGGTCATGGGCATGTGCGTCGTCGGCCTGGGCCTTCTGGGCTGCAGCCTGATCTATCTGATCACCAACAATTATAATATCCTCTTCGGCTTCTCGCTCGGCGCCTCGTCGATCGCGCTGTTCGCTCGCGTCGGCGGCGGCATCTACACGAAGGCGGCTGACGTCGGGGCCGACCTTGTCGGCAAGGTGGAGGCCGGCATCCCCGAGGACGATCCGCGCAACCCCGCGGTCATCGCGGACAACGTGGGCGACAACGTGGGCGACGTCGCCGGCATGGGCGCGGACCTCTTCGAGAGCTACGTCGGCGCCATCGTCTCGGCGCTCACGCTGGGCGTTTTCGTCGAGGGCCTGTTTCCGGCGGCCGGGACGATGTTCCCGCTGACGATCGCCGCGGTCGGCGTGCTGGCCTCGATCGTCGCCACCTTCTTTGTGCGCGGAAGGGACAACTCCAATCCCCACGCGGCGCTCAAGGTCGGCACCTACGTGTCGGCGGGGATCGTGGCGGCGTCTTCGATCCTGCTCAGCTACGTATTCTTCAAAACCGTCTATTACTCGCTGGCGATCATCGCCGGCATCGTCGTCGGCCTCGTGATCGGCAAGATCACCGAGGTCTACACCTCGGAGGACCATCGCTCGGTCCAGCGCATCGCCGAACAGTCGGAAACCGGCTCCGCCACGACGATCATCAGCGGCGTGGCCGTCGGCATGATGAGCACCTGGGTGCCGATCATTCTGATCAGCATCGGCATCTACATCTCCTACGCCTTCACGCATAAGCTGTACGGCATCGCGCTCGCCGCCGTCGGCATGCTCAGCACCACGGGCATCACGGTCGCCGTCGACGCCTACGGGCCGATCGCCGACAACTCCGGCGGCATCGCCCAGATGAGCGGGCTTGACCCGAAGGTGCGCGAGATCACCGACAAGCTCGACGCGGTCGGCAACACGACGGCCGCGATCGGCAAGGGCTTTGCGATCGGCTCCGCGGCGCTGACGGCGCTGGCGCTCTTCGTGTCCTACGCCGAAGAGGTGCACCTGGAGATGATCGACCTGCTGACGCCGAACGTCGTGATCGGCCTGCTGATCGGCGGCATGCTGCCCTTCACCTTCTCGGCCATGACGATGAACTCGGTGTCCAAGGCCGCCAACAAAATGATCGAGGAGGTGCGCCGGCAGTTCCATGAGATCCCCGGCATCCTGCAGGGGACGGCCCGGCCGGATTACACCTCCTGCGTGTCGATCTCCACGAAGGCCGCGCTGCGCGAGATGGTCCTGCCCGGCGTCATGGCCGTGGCGGCGCCGCTGCTGATCGGCCTGCTGCTCGGCCCGGCGGCGCTCGGCGGCCTGCTCGCCGGCTCGCTGACCACCGGCGTTCTGCTGGCGATCTATATGTCCAACGCGGGCGGCGCCTGGGACAACGCGAAGAAGTACATCGAAGAGGGCTTCCACGGCGGCAAGGGCTCGCCGGCTTACAAGGCGGCCGTCGTCGGCGACACGGTGGGCGACCCCTTCAAGGATACCTCCGGCCCCTCGATCAACATCCTCATCAAGCTGATGACCGTCGTCGCGCTGGTCTTCGCCCCGGTCTTTATTCGGATCGGCGGATTGCTGTAAGCGGTCAGAACAAGAAAAAACTCCGGAAGATTGCTCTTCCGGAGTTTTTTTGCGGTCAGAAAAGACTCAGCTCTGCGCCTCTTCGATCATGGCCAGATCGCCGTAGAGGATCGAATCGTCGCCGAGCGCGGCGGTGCGCAGCTCCACGGTGGGACGGATGGACGTCATGCAGTAGCGGTCCACCTCGGCGAGGATCTTCTCGAGGAACAGGCCGCCGAGCGCTTCGATCACGCCGCCGCCGTACAGGACGAGATCGGGGCTGAGGGCGTTGATCATGTTGCCGGTCGCCACGGCGAGATAGTGGCAGGCGCGGTCGACGGCTTCGACGGCGACGCGGTCGTTGGCGGCCAGCGCCTTCTTCAGCGCCTTGCTGCGGAACACCCCGTCCTTGACGGCGTCGGCCATCAGCGTCTCGCGTCCGCGGGAGACCTGCTGACGGATATAGGCGCTCATGCCCTGCTTGCTGGAGAAGGCTTCGAGACAGCCGCGCTGTCCGCAGCCGCACAGCGGTCCCTCCGGGTCGAGGATCATGTGGCCGTATTCGGCGGCCTTGAACAGATGCCCGGTGTAGAGCTCGCCGTTGAGGATCAGCCCGCCGCCGACGCCGGTGCCGACGAAGAAGCCGACGACGTTGCGAAAGCCCTTCGCCGCGCCGTAGCGGTATTCGCCCAGAACGCCGAGATTGACGTCGTTGCCGATGAAGAAGGGGAAGCCGAGGCGCTTTTCCATCGCGGACTTGATGTCGTAGTTGCGCCAGGGCAGATTGGGCGTGAAGAGGACGATGCCGTTGTCCTGGTCGATCACGCCGGGGGCGCAGGAAGCGACCGCGTTGACGGCGCTCTTTTTGACGCCGGATTCGCGGAGCATTTCCTCAACGACGCTGACGATCAGATCTTCGATGCTGCCGGAGCCGGCTTTGGCATCGGCCACGCGCTTTTTGAGCCGATAGACGATCTCGCGCTTTTCGTTGAAGATCGCGCCGAGGACTTTGGTCCCGCCGACGTCGAGACAGATGTTGTACTGTTCGCTCATGATGTTTCCTCCTTCGGTTCTTTCAGGAACGCAGGCCGAGCTTGCGCAGCAGCGAGCTCCAGAAGCCTGTCGTCTCGTTCGTTTGTTTCTCCGGGATCGGGACCGCCTGCTCTTCGGCAGCGGCGGGAACGGGAGCGGGCGCGTCGACGGGCTGCAGACGGATCGAGCTGAAGTAGCGGTAGAGCGCTTCCTGCGAGCTCGTCCCCTCGCCGCCTTCGTCGCGGACGTAGCGCCCGTCCGGGAGCATGCGGCGGGATTTCTCTTTGTCGCGGCGCAGCGCCTCCAGCACCTCGTTGATCTGTTCGCGCGTATCGGGCGTCAGGACCTCGATAAAGGCCTCGACGCGGCGTTCCAGATTGCGGTTGAGCAGATCGCCGGAGCCGATAAACAAACGCTGCTCCGCGCCCCGGCCGAAGCTGTAGATGCGGGAATGCTCCAGCCAGCGGCCAACGACGCTGGTAACGGTGATGTTGTCGGTCTTGCCGGGGATCCCGGGACGCAGGCAGCAGATGCCGCGGATGAACAGCTCCACCTGCACGCCGGCCTGCGAGCACTCGATCAGCTTCTCCATGATGTCGGGGTTGTTCAGGCCATTGACCTTGATGGCCACGCGGCCCTCGCTGCCCTTGGCGATCTCGCGGTCGAGAAATTCGATGACGCGGGATTTGAAGCTCAGCGGCGCGATCCAGAGGCTTTTGGCCTCGGGCGGGATCTCGCCCTGCTGCAGCGCGGCGAAGGCGGCCTCCGCGTCCAGACCGGCGTCGGGATTCGAGGTGAAGAGCGAGAGATCGGTGTACTGCTCGCCGGTGACCTCGTTGTAGTTGCCGGTGCCGACCTGCGTGACGTAGGAGATGCTGCCCGCGTGCTGGCGTGTGATGACGCACAGCTTGCTGTGGACCTTGTAATCCGGCAGCCCGTAGATGACGCGGCAGCCGGCGTCCTCCAGCATCTCGGAATAGTCGATGTTGTTCTGCTCGTCGAAGCGCGCGCGCAGCTCGAGCAGACACAGCACATCCTTGCCGCGGTCGGCCGCGTAGGCGAGCGCGGCGGCGATCTTGCTGCTGGCGGACATGCGGTAGAGCGTGATCTTGATGGACAAAACCTCGGGGTCGTCCGCCGCCTCGTAGATCAGATCGACGAAGGGCATCATGCTCTGGAAGGGGAAGCTCATCAGCAGGTCGTGCTTGTCGATATAGCTGAAATACTCGCCCTTCTTGAGCCCCAGGTCGCGCGCCGGGCGGCGTTCCTTGTAGCGCAGTCCCTCACCGTGGCCGATCGCGGAGCGGAAGGACAGATCGAAGGGAACGGCCGGGTAGAACACGCAGCGCTCCGGCACGCGCAGCTTTTTCATCAGCAGCGCCTTGGACGCCTCGGAGAGCTTCCCGTAGACCTGCACGCGCACCGGCTGCTCCCGCTTGCGCTTGGTGAGCATCGAAGACACCTTCTGCCGCAGATCGTCGTCGCCGGTCTCGGCGAGATTGGAAAGCAGCACGTCGGCGTTTCGCGTCACCTTGACCACGCAGGACTGCACAACGGTCTCTTTTTTCAGCAGCAGCGGCAGGAAATGGCGCACGAGCAGCGAGGTCAGCACGATCTTCTGCCGCCCCTCGATCTCGAAGCTGAGATACGAGGGAATGCGGTGCAGCGGAATGATCGCGAGCTTCTGCTCCGCGCTGCGGCCGAGGAAGGCGACGATGTAGGATTCCTCGCCCCAGAAGAAGGGCAGCGGCTGATTGGCCTCGATGATCTTCGGGAAGAGCAGATCCTTGATATCGCCGAAGAGCTTTTTGCTCATCAGATCATCAACCTTGCTGATCTTCCGGAAATCGAGGACATCCACATTGTTGGCGCGCAGCTCTTCCCGGATATTTTTCCAGACGCTCTCCATCAGCGCCCGCTGTTCCCGGGTTACGCGCAGGGCTTCGGTGATCTGCACACCGGGCAGCATGCCGGAGATGGGGTCTCCCTTTTCCGGCGCAAGCAGGTCGCGGTGCGTCAGAATACCGATGCGCACCCGGTAAAATTCTTCCAGATTGGACTGGTAGATCATCAGGAATTTCAGCCGTTCAAGCAGGGGGACCCGGTGATCGGCAGCTTCCAGCAGGACGCGTTTATTGAAGGCCAGCCAGCTCAGTTCCCGGTTGACATAAACGCTCTCAGGGGAAGTCTTTTTACTCTTTTTCTCCTTTGGAGGCATAAATCAGATCAATCCTTTAGTCTGTTGATGATATGCTGTTGTCTAACAGGATATTCCGCCTTTTATTGTACGACAGAAGGCCCGTGAAATCAATATGGAAGCCAAAGATGTCCCGCAGAGGCTTTCAGCCGATCCGGCGCGATGGGTCAGGATTCAGACCCGCGGCGCTCATTCCGCCGGATCCTGTTGATGTGGCGCTCGAATTCGCCGCCGCCGATCAGTTCCGCAAGCACAAACTGCTCAAAGGACGGTACCGTGCAGCTGTAAAAGCCGACACGCTGCTCAAAGACCGGCAGCAACGCCCGGGGAAGCACCATATAGCCAACGCGGAACGAAGGGGATACGGTACGGGAAAAGGTGTTCATGTAGATTACGTTTTCACGGACCGCACCGGCAAAAAGCGTCTCCTCCGGTTTTCGCAGCAGGGAGAATTCAGACTCGTAGTCATCTTCCACGATGCAGCGGTCCGGATCGTCCGCCCAACGAAGGTATTCCCGGCGCTTGGAGGCAGTGGCGGTGACGCCGCTGGGAAAGCTGCGGAAAGGCGTGATATGCAGAACGGAGGCGGAGGTGTTCTGAAGGACCTCTGACAGAATTCCGTCCTTGCCCAGCGGGCAGCGGTCCACCTGCACGCCGCGGGAACGGTAGACCTGTTCGATTTTCTGATAGGAAGGCACTTCGATACCATAAACCCGGTTGCTGCCCAGCAGTTCCACCACGAGCCCGTAAAGGTATTCGGCACCGGCACCGATGACGATCTGATCGGCCCGGACGCGGATGCCGCGGTTACGGGCCAGATAGCTGCAAAGGGCCTTCCGCAGTTCCGTACAACCGGTGCCGGGCGGACGGACAAGGATCTGTTCCCGGTATTCGGCAAGGACCCGGCGCATGATTTTCGCCAGTGTGGGAAACGGGAACGTGTTCCGGTCCGGCGCCGGAGCAGGGGGAGGGAGACTGTGTTCATGCCGCGGGGACGGCTGGGTGAAACCGTCCGATTCCCGGTAAACAACGTAGCAGCCGCTGCGGGGCCGCGGCTCCGCGTAACCTTCCTCGCACAGAAGTTCAATACTGTGTTCAGCCGTGACGGCGCTGACACCGCGGTCCCGCGCCAGTACGCGGCGGGAAGGAAGGCGGCTGCCGAAGGGACGGACCCCGGAGATGATTTCTTCCCGCAGGGATTCGTACAGGGTCAGATAGGCGGGTTTGCTCTGTCTCATCTGGTATTATAAAAAACTCTCTTTCTGGCACTTTTCATATAGCCAAATGAAGCATATACTCCTTTGCATCCAAAGTCAACGGATTTTGGATAATGGATACACAGAAAAGAGGAAGAACAATGAGCACTACCACAGGCGGAAAGAACAGCAACGCGATGATCACCAGGATTGTTTTTACCGGTGTGATGGCAGCAATTATCTGCGTGATTACCATATTCCGGATTCCACTGGGCCAGAGCAAGGTTCACTTTGCCAATTCCATGTGCCTTCTGAGCGGACTGCTGCTGGGACCGGTCTGGGGCGGTACAGCCGCAGGACTCGGCTCCGCAATCTATGATATTGCCCTTGGCGGGTACAGCTTTTTTGACGCGCTGATCACATTTGTGAGCAAGTTCGCAATGGCGTGGGTAACCGGCATTCTCTTCCAGGCATGGGTGCTGAAGAAGGAAGAAAAAAGCTGGAAGAAAACACTTCTTCCGCTGATTGTTTCATGTGTACTCGGCGCACTGACCTATGTGGCACTGTATATGCTGAAAACCTGGCTGTTCAAGATGTATGTGGAGCCGGTACCGACTGAAACGATTCCCGGGATTATGGTTGCCAAGCTGATCCCGTCTCTGATCAATGCTTCGTTTGCGGTGGTGACCGCGCCGATTTTCTATCACGCGGTGCGTCCCGCACTGAAATCAAGCGGTATTCTGAAACAGCTGGAAGATGTAAAATGAATTACAGTTTAAATCCTGTGAACATGGCCTGGGCAATATCCTTGCCCAGGTCATCTTTTACTTCAACGCGATAGACGCAGCTGGTCCGGCCGCTCTTGACACAGAAGGCAGTCGAGATCAGCTTTTTTCCTTTGGAGGCATTCAGGAAATTCAGGCTCACCTGCTGGGCGACGGAAGGGCGGTGAGCGTTGTTGGAAGCAACGGCGAAGGTGAAGTCCGCCAGAGCGAGAATCGCGCCTCCCATGAGATGGCCTTCTGCATTCATATGACGTTCCGTGATCTCCATGGCACAGACCGCGCCGTCTTCGGTCAGCGCTTCCAGGGTCATGCTGTTGCAGGTGGCAAAAAGATCCTTGACGAAGAAGGCGCGGGCTTCTTCCAGAGAATTGAACGTTGACATAACAGCCTCCGGTTTATTGAATAATGAACAATGAATTGCCGCTGCGGGGAATTCTCATCCTGTCACCGGCTAAGGGGTAAAGGACATATCGATTCCGAGAGACTGCAGTTTTTCCCAGTAGTCCGGGAAACTTTTGCGGACAGCCTCAGCGCCGCGGATTTCTCCGCCGGTGCGGGTGCAGAGCAGGGACAGCGCCATGGCGATCCGGTGGTCGTTATGGCTGTCCAACGGTTCAGTCGGCGTATGGAGCGGGGCGGCGGGCACGATGATCCGGTTTTCCTCCAGAGTCAGCCGGATGCCGAATTTCGCAAGTTCCTGCGCCATGGCGGAACCGCGGTCGCTTTCCTTGAAGCGGAGGCGGCGGGTGCCGGTGAACAAAGCTCCGCTGCAAAGAGCAGACGCGGCAATGAGTACGGGAGCCAGATCCGGACAGTCGGTCAGGTCCAGCTCCGTGTATTTTTCTTCAATACGGCCCAGGCAATCCCGGTAAACCCGGTCGCCCTGAAGGCTATCCGGCCGCAGTCCGGTGACCGTGACAGAGCCGCCGGCAAAGTTCAGCGCCTCAAAGAAAGCAGCGTTGGAGTAATCTCCTTCCACTTCCGTATTCTGCGTACGGTACACAACGTTCCCGGGAACGCTGAACGTATATTCTTCCGTCTGCTGAACGGAAATGCCGGCGTCCCGGAGAGCCTGCAGCGTCAGGGACAGATAAGAACGACTTTCCACCGGCGGAATCAGACGGATCCGGCTGCCGCCGGACAGGAGCGGAAGGGCAAACAGCAGGCCGGTGATGAACTGGCTGCTGATCCCTCCCGGAATATCATATTGTCCCGGGGACAGCCGGCCCTGCACCAGAAGCCCGCCGTTCGAACGCATCAGGGTGAAATCCTGTTTCCGGCACAGATCCTCATAAACGGACAGGGGACGGGACAGAAGGGTTTCACTGCCTTCCAGGCGCATGGGACTGCCGGAAAGCAGGCAAAGCGGGATCATGAACCGCAGGGTGCTGCCGGACTCCCGGCA
>JAILOS010000085.1 GCA_024690695.1 Oscillospiraceae bacterium | reverse complement strand
TGCGGCGGCTGCGGCGACGAGGGCGGCGACTGCGGCTGCGGCTGCGGAGACGGCGGCTGCGGCTGCGGCTGCTGAGACGCGGCGGTCCCGGGAGCTTTCCCGAATGAAGCAAAACAGCTCGGACGAGCACGAGAAGCTGCTTGTCCGAGCCGTTTTTTTATTCTCTTATCCTCGGCCGATCATAAAGTATCCCGCGTCGGCTCCCGTCGTGCTGAAATCCACCGCCTTGTCCGTGACGCGTATTTCCAGGTTCCGCGCGATCTTTTCCAGCGTCTCCATGCCGTCCTCGCCGCCGACCGAAACGGCCCAGCCTTCCGTTTCGTTCAGAAGGATAACGTAACGGAACTGATACTGACCGTTCCTGCCCGTCGCCTCTGTTTCTTCTGAACGCCGTTCATCCATAAGAACCCTTAAAAACGCCCGAAAGTTGCATTCCGCGCAAAAAAACCGCAGGCCGATTTCTCCGGTCTGCGGTTTCGTTCGTTATCAGGCTCGTCACCCGGCCAGCTTTACGCGGATGTGCACCGGGTTGTGGTCCGAGTTGGCAAAGCCGAGGTCAAGCGTCTCCACCAGCTCCAGCTCCACGTTGGGCGAGAGGATATAGCCGTCGATCACGTAGTACTGGGTGTTGACGGTATCCTCGGGGTTGTAGGGCCGGTTGAGCAGACGGCAGGAGGGCTTCGTGAGATCGAAGGCGTAGCTCCAGCCCTCGGGCAGCATGTCCTCGGTCAGCAGGCCGGGCGTCCAGAGCTCCGGATGCGTGTTCGGATAGGCCTCGAGCCCGCCGGGGAAAATCTGGTTGAAATCGCCGCCGGCGATCACGTAGTTGCCCTTGGCGTACTCGGCCTGGATAAAGTCGTTGAGCACCTTGGTCTGGGCGATCTTCCCCTCGCCGTCGTCATAGGCCTCGAGGTGCAGGTTCACCAGCACGAGCTGCTTGTCCGTCCCTTCGATGGGCAGATAGCTCACGAGCAGGCAGCGCTTGAGGTTTGCGATGCGGAGGGGCCAGCTGAAGGGGCAGGGCAGCGCCATGCGCTGCGCGCTCTCGACGTCGTATTCCGTCGTCGTCAGCAGACCGCTGTTGACCTTGCCCATCGGCGGCATCGGGATCGGCACGAAGGGGCAGGAATAGTTGAGCGCGTGGACGGTGTTGCCGTTGGCGAGCGCGGCGGCTTCGTTTACGCCGAAGGTGCGCGAGGAGTCGGTATCGACCTCCTGCAGTATCACGAGATCGGGCTCGATCTCACTGTCGTACAGCGTTTCATAAATGCCGGCCAGATATTCGCTGACCTGCATTTTGTCGGCCGAGCGGCTGCTCTTGCCGCCGTCCATAAAGAAATCGGAGCCCTTGCCGAGTCCGGCGTAGCCGATGTTCCAGCTGATCACGTCGATGCTCTCTCCGGCGGGCAGCTTTTTCTGCTCCAGCATCGTGCCCATAAACTCCAGCGGCTCGACTTCCGCCGGCTTGTACTCCGTCAGCGTGAGCCAGGTAAGCAGCCCGGCCACGCCGATGACCGCAATAATGAGGATCGTCAGAACCAGTCTCAGCAGGCCCATGAAGAATTTTTTCATGCTGTTTCCTCCTGTTCCGGGTTTTTGCCCGTTTTGGAATTGATGATGCTATCATATCACGTTTTTCTCTTATTGAAAAGGGGCGAAAAATGTTTTATAATGTCTCGTACTGTCTTATTCGGGAGGTCATACCATGAGCTACGAGCAGATCCGCCGGCAGGATCCGGAAATATACGAGGCCATGCTGCGGGAGCTGGAGCGCCAGCGCGATCATCTGGAGCTGATCGCGTCCGAGAACTTCACCAGCCGCGCCGTGATGGAAGCGATGGGCAGCCATCTGACCAACAAATACGCCGAGGGTTATCCCGGCGCCCGCTATTACGGCGGCTGCGACTACGTGGACGAGGTGGAGAACCTGGCGATCGACCGCGCCAAGCAGCTCTTCGGCGCCGAGCACGCCAACGTGCAGCCCCATTCCGGCTCGTCCGCCAACAACGCGGTGTATCTGGCGCTGCTCAAGCCCGGCGACACCATTCTCGGCATGGATCTCAGCCACGGCGGGCATCTGACCCACGGTTTCAAATCCTCCATGTCCGGCAAATTCTATCACGCGGAGTTTTACGGCGTCGAGCGCGAAACCGAGCGGATCGACTACGACGCGCTGCAGCAGAAGGCCGAGGAATGCCGCCCGAAGCTGCTGATCGCCGGCGCCAGCGCCTACCCGCGCTTCATCGACTTCGCGCGGATGCGCGATATCGCCGACTCGGTCGGGGCTTATCTGATGGTCGATATGGCGCATATCGCCGGCCTCGTCGCCGCGGGGCTGCACCCGAGCCCGGTGCCCTACGCCGACGTGGTGACGACGACCACGCACAAAACGCTGCGCGGGCCGCGCGGCGCGCTGATCCTCTGCCGCGACGAGCTGCGCAAGAAGATCAACAGCGCCGTCTTCCCCGGCAGCCAGGGCGGGCCGCTGATGCACGTGATCGCCGGAAAGGCCGTCTGTCTGAAGGAGGCGCTGGGCGAGGACTTCCGCGCCTATCAGCGGCAGGTCGTCGCGAACGCCGCCGCGCTGGCCGACAGTCTGCGGCAGGGCGGCATCCGTCTCGTCTCCGGCGGCACGGACAATCATCTGATGCTGGCCGACGTGATGAGCCTCGGCCGCACCGGCGCCGAGGTGCAGGAGCTGCTTGACCGCGCCAACATCACTGCCAACAAGAACACGATCCCCTTCGAGACCCTCTCCGTGCGCCAGACGAGCGGCATGCGCTTCGGTACGCCCGCCGTTACGACCCGCGGGATGAAGGAGGCCGAGATGCGGCAGATCGGCGATCTGATCGTGCGGCTGATCCGCGAGGGCGAGGCCGCCGTCGGCGAGGCGAAGGAGCAGACCGTTGAGCTCTGCCGCCGTTTCCCGCTCTATCCGGAGCTGTAAAAAGCCCGAAATCGGCAAAAATAGCCTTGCAAAACGGCAGCACCATAGTGTATAATAAATTGATTGCGTCAATCGACTGCGTAGAAAACACTTGACCATATATTCTTACAGAGAGGAAGCAACACATGAGCTACGAAACCAAGAACATCCGCAACATCGCCCTCCTGGGCCACGGCAACAGCGGCAAAACCAGTCTGGCCGAGAGCATGCTGTTCGTCACCGGCGCTCTGGACCGCCAGGGTAAGGTCAGCGACGGCAACACCGTCTGCGACTACGACGCCGAGGAAATCAAGCGTCAGATCACGATCGCCTCTTCCGTCGCTCCGATCAGCTTCGGCGGCGCGAAGATCAACGTGATCGACTGCCCGGGTTATTTTGACTTCGTGGGCGACGTCCTGTGCGCGCTGCGCGCGGTCGAAGCCGGCTTCATCCTCGTCTCCGCCAAGGACGGCATCTCCGTCGGCGCCGAGAGATGCTGGAAGTATCTGAAGGCCGCCAACCTGCCCGCCGCTTTCGTCGTCTCCAAGGCCGACGAGGAGCACGGCGATTACTTCGCCGTCGTCGAGGCGCTGCGCGCCCGGTACGGCAGCATCGTCGCCCCCGTGACCATTCCCAGCAGCGACGGCAAGGGCGTGATCGACCTCGTCAACAACGTCTGCTACGCCACCAACGGCGGCAAGACCGTCAAGGGCGCCGTCCCCGCGGCCGACGCGGGCCACGTCGAAGACCTGCGCATGGAGCTGATGGAGACCGCCGCCGGCGCGACCGAAGAGCTGATGGAGAAGTTCTTCGAGACCATGGAGCTCGAGAACGCCGACATCATCGAGGGTCTGCGCGCGGGCATGAAGGACCGCAGCGTCGTCCCCGTGTTCGCCAGCGCCGCGATGGCCAATATCGGCACCGAGGCCCTGCTGCAGGGCATTGTGGACTACGTTCCCGCTCCCGAGGCCGTCGCCGGCCCGGTGCAGGCCTTCGTGTTCAAGACCGTGTCCGACCAGTTCGGCAAGTACAGCTTCATCAAGGTCCTCAAGGGCGCCGTCACCGCCGACCTCTCTCTGCGCGACCTGCGCGCCTCCAGCACCGACAAGCTCGGCCGTCTGTACACCATCACCGGCAAGAAGAGCGTTGAGACCAAGGAAGCCTGCTGCGGCGACATCGTCGCGGTCGGCAAGATGGATTGGAAGACCGGCGACACGGTCTGCGATCCGAAGCTCGACGAGGAGCTGCCCGCGATCGAGATGCCCGAGCCCTGCTACTCGATGGCCATCTCCCCCAAGACCAAGGGCCAGGACGACAAGGTCGCCGGCGGTCTTGCCAGACTCAACGAGGAAGACATTTCCTTCTCCCTCGTCAACAACGCCGAGACCCATCAGATGGTCATCTCCGGCCAGGGCGACATCCAGGTGGACGTGCTGTGCGCGAAGCTGAAGTCCCGCTTCGGTGTCGACACCGAGCTCAAGCCGGCCCGCGTCGCCTACCGCGAGAAGATCAAGGGCAAGGTCGAAGCCCACGGCCGTCACAAGAAGCAGTCCGGCGGTTCCGGCCAGTTCGGCGACGTGTGGATCCGCTTCGAGCCCCAGGAGGAGCAGGACGACATGATCTTCGCCGAGGAAGTCTTCGGCGGCTCCGTTCCGAAAAACTTCTTCCCCTCCGTTGAAAAGGGCCTGCGCAACGCGGTGCAGAAGGGCGTCCTCGCCGGATACCCGCTGGTCGGCCTGAAGGCCACCCTGTACGACGGCTCCTACCACCCGGTCGACTCCAACGATATGGCCTTCCAGACGGCCGCCCGCCTGGCCTATCAGGACGGCATTCCGAAGGCCCGTCCCACGATCCTCGAGCCCATCGGCCTGCTGCGCGTCACCATCCCCGACGCCAACCTCGGCGACATCATGAGCGACATCAGCTCCAAGCGCCGCGGCACCGTGCTCGGCATGAACGCCGAGGACGGCATGCAGATCGTCGAGGCCGAGGTCCCGATGGCCGAGATGGGCAGCTACACGATCGACCTGCGCTCGATGACGCAGGGCCGCGGCTCCTTCTCCTGCAAGTTCATCCGCTACGAGGAGGCCCCCGGCAACGTCCAGCAGAAGGTCATCGAAGAGGCCAAGGCTCTTGCCGAGCAGGAGTAATCCGATTTCAGCCTGATCCAGGGCGGCGGCGCGTGCCGCCGCCCTGTCCTTACGGAGAGGAGTTCGTCCGTCATGTTCAAACGAATCCTGAAGCTCAGCAATCTGATCTGGGCGCTGGCGATCTTTCTGGCGCTCGCCGCGCTCACGGTCGGCTTTGCGGTCACCGTCTTTACCGGCTACGACGGCGATACCGACCGTCCGGTCATGGATCTGCGCGAAAATGCGACCGGAGACGCCATCCGCCGTCCCGAGAAGGACGAAGTCAAGGAGGAGGACGAGCCGAAAACGAAGGAGCCCGCCACGGCCCTCCGGCCCGACGGCACGCTCCATCCGCTCGCCCAGACCACGGACGCCGGTCAGGAATACGCCGACAGCCTGACGTATCTGGTGGACAGCAGCTTTATCCGTCTGCGCAGCCTCGGTCTTACGAGCGGGCCGGTCTGGAGCAGCGAGACCGGTCTCCTCGCGATGGGCGATACGGGGAACTGGAGCATCCGCTATCCCGGCGACGGCTCGTTTATCAGCCCGGCCAGCGCCGCGACGATCGCAAAGCCCGAGATTCTCGTCATCGCCGTCGGCAGCGACGGGATCGACGGGCTCGACGGCAGCGCCTTCATCGCCAACTACGAGTCTCTGATCCGCGATCTCAGCGAGGCCAGCCCCGACACGATCATCGTCTGTCTCTCGCTCAGCTCCGTCACCGCCGCCTACGTCGGCACTGACGGGCTGAACGCGGAAAAGGCGGCCGAAATCAACGGCTGGATCAAAACCGTGTGCATCGACACCGGCGCCTATTACGGCGATCTCGGCAGCACGCTCTGCTCCGACGGCAATCTGCTGAGCGAATACGCCGACGGGACCGGGCGCAGCCTCAACAGCACCGGCCTGAGGGCCGTGCTCAGCTACCTCCGCAATCACAACGCGAAGCTGCAGTGATTTTTTCAAACAAACAGATAACGAAAAAACGGAACGGTTTGAAACCGTTCCGTTTTTCGTTATCGCCGCCGCCGCAGCTCAGCCGTAGACCTCGTTGACGTCCACGATGCGGACGGCGACCTCAAAGGTCTCTCCGTCGCGCCAGACCGTGAACTGCAGCTCGTCGCCGACGGCGCAGGCGTCCTTGATCTCCTTGAGCCGGTCGAGCTCCGTCATCGCTTCGCCGTTGACCGCGACGAGGATATCGCCCTTTTTCAGTCCTTTCGCCTTCGCGTCGGAGCCTGTGGCCACCTCGGAGATATAGAGGCCCTCCGGCATTCCCTCCTTCCCGGACTCGGAATCCGGGATCGGGCCGACCGTAATGCCGATCGCGGGCCGGCCGACGACCTTGCCGTCCGTCAGCAGCGCCCGGACGACCGTCTCCGCCGTGCCGCTCGGGATCGCAAAGCCGATGCCCTCCACGCCCTCCGCCGGGGCGACGATCTTCATGTTCGTCACGCCGATCACCTGCCCGTAGGCGTTGAACAGCGGGCCGCCGGAGTTGCCGCTGTTGAGCGCCGCGTTCGTCTGCAGCAGGGTCATCGTGCGGTTGTTGTAGTTCACGTCCCGGTCGATGCCGGACAGGATGCCGTTCGTGATCGACAGGCGGTAGCTCTCGCCGAGAGGATTGCCGATCGCGAAGACCTCCTCGCCGACCACCGCCTCCGCGCTGTCGCCAAAGCGGGCGGCCGGGAGATCCCGCGCTTCGATCTTCAGCACGGCCAGATCCGTGATCATATCCGCGCCGACCAGCTTCGCCTCCAGCTCCCGTCCGTCGGTCAGCAGCACCGTGGCCCCGTCGCAGTTATTGATGACGTGGGTGTTCGTCAGGATCAGCCCGTCGGCCGAGAGGATGACGCCGCTGCCCCAGCTGTACGGCTTGCCGCCCTTGCTGGCCGTGACGGCGACGACCGAGAGCGAGCAGCGCGCGTACAGCTCTTCGGCCGTGAGCTTCTCTCCGCCGCGCGGCTCGAGCTCGAGACTGAAGCTCAGCTTCTCCTCGAGTCTGGGGATATTCACGTTCAGCGTCTCCCGTTCCGTCGCCGCGTAGACCTTTTTGAAGAAGTCCTCCACGCTGTCCGAGTCGTCGGACGGGACGGGGGCCGCTTTCGGCGAGGTGTCGCGGAAGATCAGCGAAAGGCCGACGATCGTCCCGACGATCAGCAGCGCGATCAGCGGATAGATCCAGCCGCGTTTTTTCTTTTTCGATTCGACGGGCTTCTCCGTCCGGACCGGCGCCGGCTCGTACCAGCTTTTCTTCGCCTGCGTTTCGTTTTCGTTCATCTTTGTTTCTCCTCCGCCAAAGCGAGCGTGAACACGAATTCCGTCACGCCGTCCTCGCTTTTGACCGCAATGTCCTCATCGTGCGCGTTGATGATCGCCTTGACCAGATACAGCCCGAGTCCTACGCCGTCCTTGTCCAGACTGCGCGAGCGGTCGGACTTGTGGAAGCGGTCGAAGATAAAGGGCAGATCGTCCGGCGGGATCGTCTCGCCGCAGTCCTTCACCGAGAAGAGCGCCTTTCCGTTTTCCTTTGAAAGACGGATCGTGATGCAGGTGCCCGGCGCGGCAAATTTCACCGCGTTGTCGATCAGATTGTAGATCACCTGCGTGATGGCGTCTCTGTCGGCGAAGACCAGGATCGGGTCGTCCGGCATCTGCGGATCGACGTCCAGATCCTTTTTCGTCGCCCGCGCCTCGAAGGAGAGCATCGTCTGCAAAATCAGCTCCGTCAGGTCGAAAACCTGCCGGTGCGAGGCGTCCGTCGCCCGGGCGCGCAGCTGCGACACGTCCAGCATGTCGCGCACGAGCCGGCTCAGCCGCCGCGTTTCGTCGCGGATCGAGCGCAGGTACTTCTCCTCCTCTTCCTTCGGGATCGTCCCGTCCAGGATCCCGTCGGCAAAGCCGGCGATCGTCGTCATCGGGGTGCGCAGCTCGTGGGAGATGTTGGCGATGAACTCGCTGCGCCGCGCCTCCGCGCTCTCCAGCGAATCCGCCATCTTGTTGAAGGATTCGATCAGCGCGCCCATCTCGTCGGTGGGGTCGTCCTCCTGCCGGACGCGCACGGAGAAATCGCCGCGCGCAAATTTCCGGGAGGCGGCGGCCATCTCATCCAGCGGCCGCGCCATGCGCTTGGAATACAGCAGGCTCATCAGCAGCGCGAGGCCGAAGACGACCAGCGAGACGACCGCCGCGATGCTGAGGAAGGCGGACCAGGCGCCGAGGATGTTGTCAATGGCGTTGCTGACGAACACGTAGCCCATCAGCGTGCCGTCCTCATCCCGGATCTCCTTCGCGCATACGAAGCGCTCCTTGCCGTAAAAGCCGCCGAGATCGCTGAGCTTTCTGAGGCTTCCGCTCTCCTCCAGCGGCGCCATCACCGCGTCGGACAGCTTTTTGCCGAGGTGGTCGCACAGCATGGTCCGGTCGGAGCAGGTGATGACCGTGCCCTCCGGATCGGTCAGAAAAATATGGTTGCCGGTGCTGTTGGCCAGGGAGCTGAGGTTCATGCTCAGCGCCCAGCTGTTGATGCCCTCGCCGCGCGAGATCGCGCAGGTCAGGCGCACGACCTCGTCGGCGCAGCTGTTCATGTTGTCCTGATACTCGTTGAGCACATAGCCGCGGCCGATGCCGATAAAGGCGCCGGCGACCACGAGAAAGCACACGGTCACCATCAGCGCGGTCGCGACGAAATTGCGCAGATAAATACTTTTCACGCTACGATCCCCGATCCGACTTCGTTTTCTGCGTCTATACTATCACAGCGCAAGCCGCCGCATCAACCACTATTTTGTGAACAAGTGCGCCGGCCGATTCGGGCGCGATCCCGGCCGGCTGCGGAGGGCGCGAAAAACTCCCCTGCCCTTGCGGGCAGGGGAGCCTGGTTTTGATGCGGTTTTCAGTCGGAGCGGAAGCGCTCAGCTTCTGGTGATGCTCCAGCCGAAGGAGTTGTAGGAGTTGATGCACATCTTGCCGTCGAGGGTGATCGCACGGACGGTGTACCAGTACTTCACGCCGCTCTCAGCCGTGGTATCCGTGAACTCGGAGCCCATGACCTCGGCGATGACCTGCCAGTTGCCGTCGGCGGTCTTGCGCATCACGCGGAAGTTCTTGGCGCCGGCGGGAACGGTCCATTCGATCTTCACGCCGTCATCCTCGTTCTTCAGCGAGGTGATGTCCGCCTTCGCAATGTAGGTGCAGGTGCGGCCGGTCTCGTCGCGCAGATCCTCGCGCACGGTGCCGTCTTCCTCAACGAGCTGCACGGTGTAGGTGTAGCGGTTGGAGGACTTGGCCGTCTTGTCGATGAAGGTGACGTCCTCGGTCTCGCCGACAACGTGCCATTCAGTCTCCCCAAGCGTCACGTTCTTGCGCAGGACGATGTAGCTCGCAGCCTGCTCCACGCCCTCCCAGCTGACGCGCACGCCGGTCGCGCTGTTGAAGGCCTCGGTGAGCTTCGGCATCGGAGCGCGCTTGATGCTGTGGCCGGTCGCGTTGTAGGAGTTGATGTACATGTCGCCGGCCATCGTGATCGCGCGGACCGTGTACCAGGTCTTCACGCCGACACGCGCTTCGGGATCGGTGAAGGTCGTGCCTTCCACGTCGGCGATGGCGATCCACTTGCCGTTCTCATCCTGACGGAAGACGCGGAAGTTCTTCGCGCCGGCGGGCTTGTTCCAGGTGATGACCACGCCGTCGAAGCTGCTCTCGAGGCTGGTGATCTCCGCTCTGGCGATGTAGGTGCAGGTACGGCCGACCTCGTCGCAGCCGCTCTCCAGACCGCTCTCGCTGTTGAAGGCCTGAACCGTGTAGGTGTAGCGGCTGGCGGACTTGGCCGTGGTGTCGATGTAGGTCAGCTCGGTGGTCTCGGCAATCACGCTCCACTCGGTCTCGTCGACGCCCTCGGTGATGTTCTTGCGCATGACGCGATAGCTGTCAAAGCCCTCAAGGGCGTTCCAGCTGACGCGCACACCGGTGGCGCTGTTGAAGGCCTCGGTCAGGACCGGGAAGGGCTCCTCGGGCAGCTCGCCGTTGCCGACGATGACGACCGTCGCGGGAACGCCCGCGGGATTCTTCTCGTTGATCTCCTGCGTGGTGATGATGACCTTGCCGGCCTTGTCGTCGTCCTTCACGGAGAAGGTGAACACGGCGAGCTTGGTGCCGGCCGGGATCGCCTCTTCGTCCATGTAG
Organism: Oscillospiraceae bacterium; assembly: GCA_024690695.1. Next base: position 12,211 of record JAILOS010000085.1, on the reverse strand, counting down.
GCGAAGGTGACCTTGCCGTCCTCGATGTTGACGGACTTGTAGGCCGTGAAGGTCTCATAGCCGTCGAAGTTGAGGTTCTCGGCGTCGTACTCGAAGATGTAGAGGCCGTTGGTGGTGTCTTCGTCAGCCGTCAGCTCGATCTTCTGGACGGCCGGATTCTCCGTGCCGATGGTCTGCGGACGGACGATCGGGGCGTTCTCGGGAGCGGCGTTCAGGCCGCCGACCGGCTCGAGGATGATCAGATCGTCCTCGTCGAGAACGGCGATCGGGGCGTCCTCATTCTCCTTCTCGGCAGCGTACAGCTCGACCTCGTCGATGCTGCTGACCATCGCGGTATCCTTCGCGAAGGCGGGCTCTCTGAAGGAATCGGTGCCTTCCGGATCCCCCGGCTGGTTGACAGCGGCCATAAAGATGGCGGCAGGCCACACGTCGGGTCCGACGTCGCCGATGCGGATCGACTCAAATTCGCCGGTGGCGCTGTTGTAGGGCAGCTGGTAGATCTCGCTGGTCGAGCCGTTGAAGTGCGCGAGGTAGAACTCGCCGTCGTCGCCCATCAGCAGGGAGTTGCCGGTGGTTTCGTCGACAAACGGGAAGCTGGTGCCGAGACCCGTGTCGAAGAAGTTGTACAGATCAAGGCCTTCGGAACCGTAGCTGAGGAGCCAGAGGTAGCCGGCGTTGTCGAGCAGCATCAGATAATCGCCGTCGAGGTTGTTGTCGTCATCCCTCATCGCGCCGGCCCAGGCGATCGCGACGAACTGGGAAGCGCCGGTGTAGTTGTTGAGGTAGGGGGAGAGGTTGTAGCCTCTGTTGAAGGTGTTCTCCATGATGTCGTTGGCGAAGAGCAGGTAGCCTTCCGCAACGGCAAAGGCCATGTGCGTGCCGTTGAGCATGTTCGTGACGAACGGGAAGTCAATGTCTTCCATCGGCGCGCCGAAGGCGGTCGTAGCCTCGGAAGCTTCCTTCGCCTCCAGATCGTTCAGGCTGACCTTGTACATGTAGCCGCCGTCATCCTGCTGGTAGACGAACTCGCCGTCGTCAGTGTTCCAGTCGTACGACATCGCGGTGATGCTGTGCTCCAGACCGCCCGCGTAGAGCCAGGTGTCGTCGTTCTCGACATCCCACATGAAGACCAGCGGAACGCCGTTTTCATCCTGCAGACCGCCGACCAGCGTCGTCGGGATCGTGAAGACCTCGATCTCGGCGCTCGCGGTGACATCGGGCTTGAACTCGGAGGTCGCGGTGATCGTGGCCGTGCCGACGCCGACGCCGGTCACAACGCCGTTCTCATTGACGGTGGCGACCGTCTCGTCGGAGGAGGTCCAGGTGACCTTCTCGGAGGCGCCCCAGGGCTCGGCCGTAACCGTCAGCTTCGTGGTGTTGCCCCTCAGGACGCGGGCCTCAGCCGGATCGACGGTGAGGACCAGGTCGCCGTTGAGCTCCTGTGCGTTGAGGTTGATCTTGTAGACGCTGCGGTTGGCCGCGTAGTCGTAGATCTCGATGAAGAGATGCTCGTCGATATCAGCCAGAGACTCGTAAGCCTCGGTGAGATCGAAGGTGAAGTCGGTCACGGCGCCCGGCTCGGCCTCGTAATCGGGACCGAAGTCAAGCAGCGAATCACCGTCTTCGTTGCACAGCCACATGCCGGCAATGTACTGGTTGTCGGAGGCCTTGAGGGTGATCTTGTCAAAGCCGCCCTTCTCCATGCTGTAGTGGATATCGACGTCCTCCAGGACAGGATCCGTGCTGTCGATCTGGAAGCTGAAGGAGTAGGACGCGCCATCGCCCAGAGCCTCGTAGTCGATATTGCCCAGATCGTCGACGTAGTACTCGGGAGCCATCGTCAGGGTCGCGGTCAGAACCGTGCCGTCCTCGAGACCCTCGGGCTTGAAGCCGATATCCTTCGTGTTGTAGGTGTTCCGCCAGGTAGCGCCGTTCACGTAGTAGTAAGCGGAGTACTCGGGGCCGATGTCCTTGTGGAACAGCTCGTTGCCGTCCTCGTCGGTGACCGTGAGACGGCCGCCGGCCGCGTTGCGGATCAGCGTGTACTCGACGGAGCTGAGGGTGTCGGCGGCGTTCATCGCGTCGCGCTCGGGAATGTACTCGTCATCCCGGTAGACCGGGTTGCCGCCCATGTACCACTGATCGCCGGCAGTATCCGTGCGGATGTAGCTCTTCAGGTAGTTGGCGGAGCTGCCGAGACCGCCGAGGTCGGTGTTGACAGCCAGGTACGGGGTGTAATCACCCAGATCGTAGATGTAGTTGAGGTATCCGCCGTGGTCAAACATTGTGCTGTCGGTCCAGTTGCCGTAGAAGCCGAGCACCGGGATGGAGTGAGACACACCGATCGCGCCGTCTCCGGTGTCGATCTCGGTGGCGAAGACGTAGCCTTCGACGTAAGCGCCGTTGAGGTCGTAGTCTTCGATATCGAGAAGCTTCACGGAAGCGACAATATTGATCTCGTCGTTGGGCTCGACCGTCGCGCTGGCCTTGCCGAAGGCGACGAGCGCGAGCTGCGCGTCGTGGGTGTCGACGTCGCCGTCCTCGTCGAAGTCGGCGTTCTCAAGGTTCGCGATCTCACGCAGACCGGCCGTGTAATCGAGCAGCGCCTGCGCGTCGGCCACGTTGACGAGGCCGTTGCCGTCGAAGTCATAGCTGAGGTCGGTGATCGGGGCGTAAGGCACGCCGTTCACACTCCAGCTGACCGCGGAAGCCAGCGGCACAGCGTAGGTGTCGCCGTAGTAGGTGATGCCGACGCGCTGACCGCCCGTGCTGAAAACGTAGTACGCAAAGTAATCCTGCGTGAAGAAGTCGGCGTTCAGGTCATAGGTGACCGCCTCGTCCGTGATGTTCTTCAGGTTGAAGTTCACGGTGAAGGAGGGATCCTCGCGGTCCAGCTCGCCGAGCTCGACCTTGACCTTGCCGTCGCTGCTCTTGGGATTGCCGCCGTTGACCGTCAGGACGGACTTGGCGCTGACGACAGCCGCCACGTTGGCCAGGCCCGCGCCCTGCTGCATCACGGGGTAGTAGCAGCCGCTGTTGGCGTCGATCATCGGGCTGGCGGTGGACATCAGCAGGCTCTGGGTGATCTGACGCACGGTCAGACCGGTCTTCGCGTCGAGCCCGTTCTCTTTGACGTACTGGGCCACGACCGCGGACAGGCCGGTGACCTGCGGCGCCGCCATGGAGGTACCGGACATCAGCTCATACTTGTCGGAGCCGCCCTGCGGAACGTTGTCCTGCGTGCGGCTGGAGCCGAAGACGGAGTAGATGCTGCCGCCGGGCGCCGTGATCTCGGGCTTCAGGCTCAGGTCGCCGGGAACGCCCCAGGACGAGAAGCTGCTCATCGTGTAGTAGTCGCTGCCGTACACGACGGTGGCGATGCTGTCGGAAACGTTCAGCGTACCGGTGTAGTACTCAAGGTCGCCCTCGGTGGTAACCTTCTCGGACTGGGCCTTGATGGCGTCGCCGTCAGTCTTCAGAATGGAGACGGCCGGCGCGCTGTAGTTGTAGCCGGTCAGGTTCATGTTGATGACGCCGGCCTGGTTGTTGATGATGATGACGCCGATCGCGCCCTGGGCCGCGGCGGCGTTGGCCTTCGCAAAGAAGGACGAAGATCCGCGGTAGCAGATGGCGATCTTGCCGCTGACGATATCGGAGCCGAGAGCCAGGAAGCCGTCGCCTTCGGCGCCGACGTGATCGTTGTCGTCAACGCCGGGACCGTCGAGCAGCACGTACTCGTGCTCGCCGGCGATGGTGCTGATGGGCTCGTTGCCGTAGCCGCTGGTCTCGGCATAGAAGACCGTTGCGCCGTAGGCTTCAAGGTAGCCGCCGGTCTGGCCGTCGTTATCAACGGAGGCGACGGCGAGGGTGTTGGTGTAGGAGCCGGGGCTGCCGACGGTGTCGAAGTACTTGTCCTCACCGTAGGGGTAGCCGGTGCCGACCATGTCGGCGAGGAAGGAGCTCTCAGCCCAGTAGCCGCTGTTGCCGGCGCTCATCACAACCACGGTGTCGCTGGCCTCGAAGCTGTCGAGGATATCGGCGTAGGTGGCGTTGGTGACTCTGCCGGCGACGCCGGAGCCCAGAGACAGGTTGATCGCTTCGCAGCCGATCATGATGGCGTCCTCGATGGCGACCATGTAGTCGGAATCGTACGCGCCGCCGCCCTTGCCGAAGACCTTCATCGCAATGATCTGGGCGTCGGGAGCTTCGCCCTGGGTCTTCACCGAATCAAGCGCCGCGACGTAGCCGCCTTCCCCGTCGGGGATGAAGCGGTTGGCCGCCGCGATGCCGGCGACGTGAGAGCCGTGCTCGCCCTGCGTGTCGTTGTCATGGGTCACGTCAAGGCTTCTGTCAACATAGTTGAAAGCGAAGGGGATCTTCGCGTTCAGGTAGAGATCGGCCGCAGTGAGCGAATAGCGGCTCGCAGCGTTCAGCCTGGGCAGAACGGCGGCGACGTCTTCCTCGGTCAGCAGCTCGACCTCCTTGCCGGTCTCTTCGATCGCGTATTCAAAGGCGCCCGCGTCGAAGGACTGGTGGTCGGTGTCAACGCCGGTGTCGACGATGGCGACCTGCATGCCCGCGCCGGTGTAGCCCTCGGCCCAGGCCATCTGGCCGCCGGTCATCGAGGCGGCGACGCCCATCATCGGCGAATCGGAGGACTCAGCGACCTGCGGCTCGTAACGGGTTTCAAGAACCACGTCCTTAACGCCGCGGACGTCCTTGATCGCCTCGATCTGTCCGTACTGCACGTTGGCGGAAATGATGTTTGCCGCCAGGGTCAGGTTCCAGACGACGTCGAGCTCCCGGCCGTTCAGAGCTTCAGCCGAGATGCGGCTGGCGAGCGCATCCTGCTCGCTCCTCAGGCCTTCGCGGTAGGACATGGCGGCGGGGTTTTCCGCGATCCCTCTGGTGGCATAGCCGACCTCGAGGGTGGACGCCTTGTCCAGAACAATGGATACACGAACGACTTCATCGTCCGCGTATTCGGGAACCTCCGTTCCCAGTTCGGTCACTTCTCCGCGGCCGTGACGGAGCGGGAGCACGCTGTCGTCAACCTTTTCCCAGGTCACGACGGGGGTTTCTCCCTTTCCGTCGTCAATCGCCCAGCCCGTGATGCCAAGGGACAGGACCATTGCCGCGGCGAGCAGGATGGAAAGCAAACGCTTCCAGGTTCTACTCATACATGTTTCCTCCTTCAGTAAATATTCTATATAAAGTGTTGCCACATTATATATCCGTGCGAAGGCGCCGCTTCCGCCCGGAGCGGCGTTCGCTGCCGGGACGGGAAATTCAAAAACCGGAACGATTTTCCTTTTTCGGTAAATAACGGGTTTTTTGAATGTTTATTCAGATTAAAATGCATTATTCATTTTGGCTAACAATTTACCGCTTCTCATTCTAACACTCCGCAAGGCAAGAGTCAACCTTCATGCGCGGGGTTTTTCGAAGACGCTGACAGAATTTTAACAGGGTCGGAGCGCTCTTTTCTGTGCAAAAGCAACAGCAACGGAAACGGGAGCTTCCGAAAAAGCTCCCGTTTCCGTATGGCTGTATGGACCGCGGGCGCGGGGTGGACCCCCCGTTCCCGGATTTCGTTTCGGCTCAGAAATCGAGCTTCTGCAGCTCGAGCAGCGCGGCGATATAGACCTTGAGCGCCTCCAGAAGCCACGCCTTGCACGCGGCCTCGTCCACGCCGTGGATCGGCCCGGCGAAGGCCGGCGTCTCACGCTCGGGATGCTCCGGGCCGAAGGAGACGGCGTTCGGGAAATCGCGGGCGTAGGTGCCGCCGCCGATCGTGTAGGGCGCGGCGTTCTCTCCCGTGACCTCGTTGTAGGCGCGGATGCAGACCTGCACCTCGGGCTTGTCCGGGTCCATGTAGAAGGGCGGCACGTCGCTGTCGGCCGTCGCCTCCAGTACGTCGCCGAAGCGTTCGTTGATCGCGGCGGCGATTTTCGCGCCGCTGGTATTGGTCGGGAAGCGGCTGTCGTAGGTCTGCACCATGCGGCCGTCCTTCACGCCGAGCATGCTGCCGACGATCGTCAGCGGGCGGAAGAGCCCGTCGTCCGCCTGTACGCCGACGCCGCTGCCGTCGGTGTTCGCGTGCAGCGCCGCGAGGGCGCGCAGGTACCGCTCCTCCCGCGGGCCGGCGAGCTTCTGGGCGAGGATCGTGTCGATCAGCACGCCGATCGCGTTGACCGTGCCCTCCGGCATCGAGGCGTGACCGCCGATTCCCTCCGCGGTCAGGCGCCAGAGGCCGTCCTCAAGCCGCTCGGCCCGCACGCCGGGCGCGCTCTCGGCCCCGGCGCAGCGGATCAGCGCCTCGGCCTTGTCGGGGATCGCGTTGGACACGAAGCCGCCCTTGATATCGACGATGTTTTCCAGCGGCACCCTGGCGGTGATCCGGCCGCGGGTGATGCCCTTCTCGCCGTTGCAGAGGGGGAAGTTGGCGTCCGGGCTGAAGCAGAACAGCGGCGCGCGGAAATGCCGGAGATAGTACTCCACGTCGCGCATGCCGGTCTCCTCGTTGGCGCCCAGCAGCGCGCGCACCGGATAGCGCAGCTCGGCGCCGCGCTCCTTCAGATAGCGCAGGGCGTAGAGGCACAGGACGCTCGGCCCCTTGTCGTCGAGCACGCCGCGGCCGAGGATGTAGCCCTCGCGCTCGCGCATCGCAAAGGGATCGGCCGTCCAGCCCTCGCCCACCGGAACCACGTCCAGGTGCGTGATCGTGGCCAGATAGTCCTCGCCGCTGCCGATCTGCGCGTAGCCGATGTAGTTTTCACAGTTGACGGTCTCCAGGCCGAGCTCTTCGGCGATCTTCAGGCCGACGGCCAGCGCCTCGGCCGGCCCTTCTCCGAAGGGCTTGCCCGGCTTTGCCTCGCTCTCCACGCTGTTGACGGCGACGAGACGGCCGATATCCCGAAAGATCTTCTCCTCGTTTTCCGCAATAAACAGGTCGATGTCCCGACTGAGTCTGCTGTCCATGTCTCTTCCCCTTTCCAAAGATTGGTTCAACTATACACCCGGGCGTGTTTCCGGTCAAGTAAAGCCGGCGCGGACCGGGGCCCGCGCCGACTCATGCGCTTCAATTCACTTTTTCTTCCTGCTTTTCCCGGCTTCCCTTGGCGCGGAAATCCGGTTCCGTTCCTTTGATCAGGCGCTTGATGTTTTCGCGGTGCTGGAAAATCACGATGCTCATCGAAAAGACCGACAGCAGCAGCCGCGGCAGGCTGAGCTGCGCCTGCGCAAAGAGCAGCGCGGACGCGACGGTGATCGCCAGCGCGCCGCAGACCGAGCCGAGGGAGACCTTCTTGCTCAGCAGCGCGAACACGATGAACGAGCCGAAGACCGCGCAGCCGACCCGCCAGTCGACCATCAGCGAGGTGATTCCGCCGACGGCGACGCCCTTGCCGCCGCGGAAATCGTGCATGAAGGGGAAGCAGTGCCCCAGCATGACCGCCATGCCGCCGGCCATCAGCCCCCAGTCGCCGTAGGGGCCGGAGCTGCGAAGGGCGCCGCCGAGCATGAAATAGCCGATCAGCATCGCCAAAACCGCCTTGCACATGTCGCCCGCCAGCGTCAGCAGGCCGGGGCCCCAGCCGAAGGTGCGCGCCATGTTGGTCGCGCCGGCGTTGCCGCTGCCCTTGCGGCGGATGTCCATGCCGAGCAGCCGGGACAGCCAGATGGAAAAACTGATCGAACCAAGAAGATAGCCTGCCAGAGCAGCCAGCAGGATTTTTACAACAACCATACTCTCGTCGCCTCACCTGTGCAGCTGTTAAGAATGATTATACACGCGGCGTCCGTCGATTTCAACGGCTTTGCGGCAAACTTCACGCTTCGTTCATTTTTCGCTCCGTCCGAAAAGCGTCCACGGCGGCGTCTCCGGCGGCGCCTCCGAGAAGCGCAGCTTCTCCCCGCTCGCCGGGTGGAAAAAGCGGAGGCTATGCGACCAGAGGGCGATCCCGCTCTCGTCGGCGCTGTCGCCGTAGCGCCGGTCGCCGAGCAGCGGCAGGCCGTGCGCCGAGAACTGACAGCGGATCTGGTGGGTCCGGCCGGTGACGAGCTCCACGCGCACCAGGCTCAGCCCCTCGGCGTGCCCCAGCGTCTCATAGTGCAGCAGCGCCTCCTGCACGCCCTTCCCAGGCCCCTCGGCCACGTAGGTCCGGCAGGCGCGGCGGTCGCGGGCCAGCCAGTCGCGCAGGCTGCCGCGCTCCGGCGTCTCGCCGCGGACGACGGCCAGATAGCGTTTTTCAAAAAGCCCCTCGCGGATCTGGCGGCTGAGCTCCGAGGCGGCCTGCGCAGTGCGCGCCAGGACCATCAGCCCGCCGACGACGCGGTCGAGCCGGTGGACCGTGCGCAGCTCGCCGACGCCGAGCTGCTCCCGCAGGAGCTCCGGCACGCCGCCCGGCTCGTCGGTGGACAGCACGCCCGCCGGCTTCAGGCACACCACGACGGAGCCGTCCTGAAAAACGATTTTCATCCCGCTCACCTCTCGATCGGATCATAGCACAGGTCGGGCCCTTTTCTCAAGTCTTTGCCGGAAAAAGACTGGCAATTTGCCCTGCGCCGTGGTATGCTGTAAGGTGGTGATGTATGATGTCAAACACGGAGCTCTGCCCGTACCGCGCCGAGTGCGGCGGCTGCCAGCTGCAGGGAACGCCCTACGCGGAGCAGCTCAGGCTGAAGCAGCGCCGGATCGAGGCGCTGCTCGGCGGCTTCGGAGAGGTCTCCCCCATCGTGGGCGCCGAAGAGCCGCTGCACTACCGCAACAAGGCGCATGCCGTCTTCGCGCTCGACCGGCAGCGGCAGCCGGTCGCGGGCTTTTACCGCCCCGGCACGCACGCCGTCGTGCCCGTGGACGCCTGTCTGATCGAGGACGAGCAGGCCGACCGCATCCTGCAGACGGTGCTGCGGCTCGTGCGCGAGCTGAAAATCCCCGTCTACGACGAGCGCAGCGGCCGCGGCTGGCTGCGCCACGCGCTGGTGCGCCGTGGGGCCGTCAGCGGGCAGGCGCTGCTGATCCTCGTCGCCGCGTCGCCGATTTTTCGCGGCCAGCGCCTCTTTCTGTCGAAGCTGCTGTCGCTCCATCCCGAGATCGTCTCCGTCGTCCTCAACGTCAACGACCGCTTCGGCCCCGTCGTGCTCGGAAAGACGAACAAAACGCTGTACGGAAGCGGCTTTCTGGAGGACGCGCTCTGTTCGCTGCGCTTCCGCCTCTCGCCGGGCGCCTTTTACCAGATCAACCACGCCCAGGCGGAAAAGCTCTACGCGCTGGCGATCTCCTTCTGCGCGCTGACCGGGCGCGAGACGCTGCTGGACGCCTACTGCGGCGTCGGCACGATCGGGCTGTGCGCCGCGGCCTCGGCCGGGCGGGTGATCGGCGTGGAGCTCAACCGCGACGCGGTGCGCGACGCGATCGCCAACGCGCGGCTGAACGGGATCGAAAACGCCCGCTTCGTTGCCGGCGACGCCGGAGAATATATGGAGAGCATGCTGCGGGAGGGCCTGCGGCCCGACGTCGTGCTGCTCGATCCTCCGCGCGAGGGCTGCAGCCGGCGCTTTCTGGATTCTCTCGTCCGCTGCGCGCCGCCGCGCGTCGTCTACGTCTCCTGCGGGCCGGATTCGCTCCGGCGCGATCTCGAACGGCTGACGCAGGGCGGCTTCCGCGTCGAAAAAATCTGCCCGGTGGATATGTTCCCGTACACGGAACACGTCGAGACTGTAGTATTGCTGACAAAAAATACATAAGCCAGGCCGGAAAAAGCCTGTAATCAAGGGATTTCCGTTATCCGGGGCCATCACGCGACCGGGCAGCGGGAATAAGACCTATATTAAGATTCTGGATGAGCTCGGCTATGATGTGGAGCTGACCTATGTAAAACGATAAAAATGACGAAACAATCGGAGATGAGATACCAATGACAAAAAGAAAAATGGACCTTGATCAGTGGTGTCGGGAAAACCGTAGGGAAGAATTGTTAGAAGAGTGGAGCGAGAAAAACGCAGAATTACGCTTTCCTATGACTCCTTCTTCTGTAGAATACTGCACACCACAAAGTGCCTGGTGGAAATGCAAAAATGGGCATGAGTGGCGTGCTCCGGTGCAGAAGCGATCAACGTTTGGTCTGGGATGCCCTATTTGCTCTCCTGACCAGAAGTATCTTCCCGTTGGATTAAAGTATGGGTGCCTTACGATTATAGGCGTGGAGCCAGTTGACGAAAGTGATCGTTTCAGTAAAATCTATGGTCCAACTTATCGTTGCTTGTGTGATTGTGGAAAAGAAGTAAGCAAATCTGAATTTCATTTTCTGGAAAAGAAACACCGGTATTGTACAGATACTATACGACGCAACAGAAAAGACAGATGGCTTTATGAGAAGTATGATAAAGAAAACCAGTGCGGACTGAAGACCGCTCAGGAGGAAAAAAGGAAAGACACATACAAGCGTGTACCTGATGAAAGCTATGATATAGATTATGCTGGCACCATTCATGAATCATTGGAGGTCTTGGAGTGCGTGGATGACCACTATGAAGAACTATGGGGAATATCCGACGCAAGGAAAAAAGGCGGAGGAACGTATAGAGTCTATAAACTATACAGGTGCCGTTGCTATCTATGTGGCAAAGAGATGAAAATTAAATCCTCCAAATTCTCTATTAATCCTCCTACGGAGTATGGATATACAGCATACAACGGGTATTGGAGCGATGCACATTGTGATTGTCATCCGATCTCGTCATTCCAGTGGATCGTGACAAAACTATTAAAGGAAAACGGTGTGCCGTATAGAGTGGAGGTTTCTTTCCCGGATCTTTATGGCGCGGGTCACGTAAACTTGCTTCGTTATGATTTCGGAGTATACGATAAGACGGGAAAATTGAAGTGCTTGATCGAATGCCAAGGGGAACAGCACTATGAGCCTGTCGAGGAGTTTGGTGGTAATTCACAGTTCACTTGGCAGCAAAGAAATGATGCCCTAAAACGTAGATATGCTGAAGAAAACGGCATACCACTATATGAGATTCCCTATAAGAATAAGCGGTTCGAAAAAGTGGAATCTTTCCTGAAAGAAAAAGGAATACTAAGTTGATAATCGGGATTTGTGGAGATAAGGAGATTTCTAACTATGGAACGAGCGGAAATAACTGCATTGTTTGACAAATACATCAAAAAGCTCCGAATCACGCCGGGATGGGATGTTCGGCTAGAATTGGTTGAAGATCCCTCATGGCGAAAGACCGGCGATTTCAAGATTGATTGTGACGACAGAAAAGCGATCCTGATGCTGAACGTCGTGAACCCAACGCAGGAAAACATGGAGGAGGTCATTGTCCATGAGTTGATGCATATCAAAATGTATCCGCTGGATCAGGTCACGGAATCGCTCATTACGAACTGCTTTGAAGAAGGTAGTGTGGCGAGCAACTTTGCTTATCAGCAGTTTTTCACCGCCCTTGAGCAGACTGTGGAGGAATTGGCAAAATGCTTTCTATATGAATTTGGTGAAGACAAAGAGTTATCCTATGGCAGATGTCGTAAGGGTAAATCATTCAACGACCTCTATGAAGGCTTGAATAACATGGAGTGACTGACAAATTCCAGTTTGTCGATATGTTCCTGCATGAGCGAACACCCAAGTGCCCAAAACGGTGGATATGTTCCTATCCGGCATTGGGCGAACAGGTATGAGGTATGTGCCAGTAATATCATTTCCTCGTGCCATGTCGAAACGGTTGTTCTTTTTCGTAGAGACGAGAAGGAAGAGAAGAAAATGATTTCTGATGAAAAGAGCAGATACAAATCATGGAGCAATCTGAAAAGTCAGATGAATGATTTACTATGCGATTCACTGAAAGATAAAACACAATATTTCTATACCACTTATCACGAAGTACATAACGCTTACGGGAGAGCAACCATCAACTACAACAAAAAAGAAATGGTTGCGTTCTCGTGGGTGGAAATGTATGCGCAGGAGTACGAGATGTCTCAACTCTACAAAGAGGGCAAGAAGATCTCATATGGAGAAATGGAAAAGAAAAAGTGGATGCCAGAGGGCAAATTTTGCGAAATAGATTTCATTAACTCCATAACCATTTATCTGAAAACAGATATTTCCTCTTCTCTTACATCAGATAACCTTCTGCTGCGTGTATTTGCCTATATGGATAGAAGAGTTGGGAAGCGGACTCTTATAAGAATAAAGGA
>JAILOS010000078.1 GCA_024690695.1 Oscillospiraceae bacterium | reverse complement strand
CGGCGACGTCTGCCCGATGCCCGAGGCCGAGGCCGGCATCTCCATCGACGACGACTTCTGCGTGCTCGGCTGCTGCGCGGTGCAGAACAACACCACCTGCGACGGCTCGCTGATGGGCAACGGCATCATCGCCAAGCGCCTCGAGCGCGAATACGGCATCCCCACCTTCCAGCTGGCCACGCCGCTGCGCCACAAAGAGCCCGACGTGCTTGAGTACGCCGCCACCGAGATCAAGAAGGCCATCGCCTTCGTCGAGGAGCACACCGGCGAGAAGTGGGACTGGGATATGTACTTCGCCGCCGCCAAGCGTGTGAACTACGCCACCAAGTGCCGCATCGCGCAGATGGAGATCAACTCCACCCCGTATCCGCAGTTCTTCGGCGCCGCCTTCAGCCTCTACAACGACACGAACTACATGGGCAACTCCGGCCGCGATCCCGAGTTCATCAAGATCGACCGCAAGCTGCTCGAGCTGGCCGAGCGCGGCTACAAGGCCAAGCGCATGTACGCCAAGGAGTACCGCCACCGCGCGATCATCTGGGGCGTGCAGCCGCAGTACGTTATCGACCAGCTCTACTGGCTGCTCCAGTGCTGGGGCATCGTCCCGCTGACCGACATGCTCTCCGTCATCAACACCGACATGATCGCCGAAGAGGACACGCCCGAGAACCGCGAGCAGGCCTACCGCGACATGGCCATGCTGAACATGGAGATGATCATGCGCAACCATACGCACGGCGGCTTCAAGGTCCTGGTGGACGACCTGTGGGAGCTCTGCGAGCAGATGAACGCCGACATCGTCATGATGTGGGAGCACATGTCCTGCAAGGCGCTGACCGGCATGCACGGCCAGTTCGAGGAGCAGGCGCGCGAGCGCGGCATCCATCTGATGTGGGTCAGCCACGACCTCTGCGATCCGCGCGTGTTTACCCGCCAGGCTATCCGCGACCAGGTCAACTCCTACATGCGCACCGTCATGCGCGAGGAGCCGCTGGATCCGTCGCTGGAGAACATCCCCGACAACGAGGCATATTAAAAGGAGATCGGTGATATGTGTAAGTGCAAGTTCGCTAAAAAGCTGCTGAAGCTGCTGGCCGTCGCGCTCGGCTTCTTCGTCGTGACCTTTACGGTCTATATGTTCAACCTTGATATGAAGGCCACTTCTCTGCTGGCTCCGCTGCTGGAGAAATGGTACGACCATCTGGAGCGGAAGCAGTATATCTGATCGCGCCGGGCAATCCCCTCAAAAACCGCTCCGTCGCAGGACGGAGCGGTCTGTTTGACGCGGCTGTATGAAAGGAAAACGTATCATGAAAACACTGAAAAGGCTCCTGGCGCTGCTGCTTGCCATATTGCTGCTGCTTTCTCTGTCCGCCTGCGCCGGAAAAGACGAAGACGACGATGAGGACGAGGACCGCAGCGGAAGTTCGACCAGGACAAGCCGCAAAAAAGAAGAAAAGACCGTTTACGAGATCGCCGAAATAACGCAGCGTTCAGAAGTCAGCTATCAGGATGGCAGCGAAACCGTCAGCGTCGTGCTTTATTCTTACAGTGAACAGGGCTTGATTACCTCTGTCGAGACCGAGATCGACGGCGAGGAGAGAACCGTGGAGATCACCTATCAATACGATGACCGGGGAACCGTCAGCGGCTTCAGCGGCGAAATAGACGGTGCCGCTGTGGAAGTGACGATCGAAAACGTCTACTCCGGAAGCCGCGTCACCGAGGCGGTGATCAGCGACGTCGTGTTAGACGGAGAGTCGTTGAAAGACCGGGGCGCGCTGGATACCATCGACAATGATTCGAGCATGGTCCAATTAAGCATGCTGCTTACTGCAAAACGCTTTGTTCAGAACTATATCGGCTATCGGGACAGCACGGTGCGCGTCGGCGACACCGGCCTTCTCAGCCGCTTTGAGGATGGCAAACTGGTCTATGACTATATGCGTTATCCCGGTTTTGCGCAGGAGACTATCAACGAATACGACAAGGGGAAAACGACCACGACCGTCAACACCTACAATGAGATCAGCGGAGAAAAGAAATTGACAGTAGGGATTATCACGATTATCAACAGCAAGAACCAGATCGTAAGCGTTGGCGGACAGGTGCCTGATTTCGTAGAATCGATCATCGTGGACTTGAGATTTGAAGAGGAGCGTGATGAGGAAACCGGCGACAGGATCGCGCTCTCCTACATCGACGAGGACAGCGTCCGGTGTGTTCTTGAGGAATTTGAAGACGAGCTCGGCGACGTTGAACCGGAGGAGATCGATGAAATGCTGGCCATGCTGCACGACTATCCGCTGGTCCGCTATACGCTGGATGAAAAGGGAAAGGTTATAAAAACGGAGATTCTGGTTTATCAACTGATGAACAACGGACAAACAAACACGACCTGGTATGACGAGGATGGCCGCGTGGTCAGAACGGAGAGCGGCACGAATATCGGCAACTATAAAACGCTGACGGTTACCGAGACAAAATACCGTTAAGAGAAAAGAGTGATCCCATGACCGATTATGGACTGCTGTGTGAACAGCTTGCGGCGCTGGCCGAGGAGGAAGCCGGCTGGGTGCCGCTGCTGTCAAACGCCTCGGCTCTGCTGTACGAGGCGCTGCCGGAGCTCAACTGGGCCGGCTTTTACGTCAGACAGGACGAAAAGCTCGTCCTCGGGCCGTTTCAGGGAAAGGTCGCCTGTATACACATCCCGCTCGGCAAGGGCGTCTGCGGCACGGCCGCGGCCACGGGCGAGACGCAGCGCGTGCGCGACGTGCACGCTTTCCCCGGACATATCGCCTGCGACGGCGCTTCCAACGCCGAGATCGTCGTGCCGCTGCGCCGCGGCGGCGAGGTCGTCGCCGTGCTCGATCTTGACAGCCCGGTCTTCGACCGCTTTACGCCGGAGGATCAGTCTGGGCTGGAGGCCTTTGCGCGGATACTGGAAGAGAAAACGGACTGGGGGAGCTTATGAAGAAAAAGAAAAACGGCGGTTTGATCGCCGTCTTGATCATCCTGTCGCTGCTCTTTTTCGCGATCCTGGAGCTGTCGAAAAACACGCTCTGGGGCTGGGCGGCGACGGCGCTGCTGATCGCTGTTTTCGCCGTCTTCGTGCCGAGAGTGCAAAAACGCCTGCCGCGTTTTTTGTGCTTTCTCGCGCTGCTGCTGCTGTTTGCGCTCGTGCTGAAGGCGACGGAGCCGCCTTATCGCGCGGTGCCCGCCGTGAACGTCAAAAACCCGGAGACGACGGGGATCGTCGCGGTCAGACAGGGCGAGCTCACCGGCGTATACAACGAGGACCGCAGCGTGGAGGTCTATGCCGGCATTCCCTACGCCAAGCCGCCGGTCGGCGAGCTGCGCTGGAAGGAGCCGCAGGAGCCGGAGAGCTGGAGCGGCGTGCGCGCCTGCAACGCCTTCGCGCCGATGTCGATGCAGCAGCGCGATCCGGAGCTCATCGCGTCGCTCAAAAGCATCATCGGTTACCACGATTTCAGGATCAGTCTGGACGACAACTTCCGCGAGCCGGTCAGCGAGGACTCGCTGTATCTGAATATCTGGAAGCCGGCGGGCGAGCTCGACAAAGCCCCGGTGATCTTCTTCATCCACGGCGGCTCGCTCTCGACCGGGCAGCCCTCCTACTACGCCTACCGCGGCGAGTCGCTTGCGAAAAAGGGCGTCATCGTCGTCAATTTCGCCTATCGGCTGAACGTCTTCGGGTATTTTGCCTCGGAGGAGCTTGCAGCCGAATCCCCGAACGGGACGACCGGCAACTACGGCCTGCTCGACCAGATCGCCGCGCTGCGCTGGGTGCATGAGAACATCGCCTCCTTCGGCGGCGACCCGGACAACATAACCATCGCCGGGGAATCGGCGGGCGCCTCGAGCGTGAACGCGCTGTGCGTCTCGCCGCTGAGCGAGGGCCTGTTCCGCCGCGCGATCGCCGAGAGCAGCGGCATCACGCCCGTCGAGCCCTACCACACCTTCCGCACGATGGACGAGGCGCTGGAGACCGGGGCGAAGATCCTGACGGAGCAGGGCGTTCCGTCCGCCGCCGCGCTGCGGAACATTCCGGCGGAGCAGCTGGTGCAGACCTCCTTTGCCAACGACTCGATGACCGTGGACGGCTATGCGCTGACCGAACAGCCCTATCTCACCTACGAGCGCGGCGCGAACCATGAGGAGGCGCTGCTCAACGGCTTCAACGGCCGCGAGGCGGAGGTTTTCCGCCTGCTCCAGACGGTGAAGGCCGAGGACTATTCGGAAACGCTGCGCCGGCTGCTCGGCGACGAGGCCGAGCGGGCAGCCGCGCTCTATCCTGCGTCCAGCGACAAGGAGGCGACCGCACAGATCAACGAAATCCTCGGCGTCTGCTGGTTTGCCTACAGCCATTACGACTGGAGCCGTTTTCTGGTCGGGCAGGGGAGACCGGTCTATGAGTATACCTTCACCAGACAAAACGGCGGCATCAGCGACTGGCACTCGGGCGAGATGATCTACGCCTACGGCAACCTCAACGTCACGCCGGGCAATTACGGGCCGGCCGATTACGAGCTATCGGAGATCATGCAGAGCTACTGGGTCAACTTCGCGCGCTGCGGCGATCCGAACGGCGAGGGCCTCCCGCTCTGGCCGAGCTGCGCGGAGCAGCCGGGCAAGCTGCTGCGCTTCGACAGCCCCGTCGAGCTTGTGGACGATCCGTATCCGGCGCTCTACGCGCTCATCGACGCCTATCAGGAGACCTTCCGGGAGAAGACCGAAGAAACGGATTGACAAAAGAATCAAGGCATGCAGAAAAACCGCCCGCCGGGATGCTCCGGCGGGCGGCTTGTCACGTCATGCTGTCAGATTTCGTTGACGGCGCCAAGGAACAGGATCTCGCCCTGCGGCCCCTTGACGGCGAAGAGGAAGGGACGGTCGACCGTGAAGTCGATGATCTCCGGCTCCTCCTGCGGAGCGCCGGCGGCGACGGCAAAGTAGGTGAAAGCTGCTGCTTCGCAGCCCTTTTCGTCGATCTTCACCCGGGCGGCGTGGATAGCCTGCGAGACGAAGAGCGGGACTTCATCGGTCACCGGCGTAAAATCGGAGACGTTGGGATCAAAGACGTCCGTCACGCCGAGCGCCTTCAGCGTGTCGCTCAGCGAGAGATCCGAGTCGACGTCGAAGCGGGGGAGAGAAAGGCGGACGAGCGCGTTTTTCGCATTCTCCCAGGCATAGCCATCGGCAAGGAAGGCCGCGGCCTCCGGATCGGAGACGAGCGCGTCCAGGCTGCTGTCCTCGTCGGGCAGGAGGATCCACATCGCGGCGCCGTCGGCCATGTACAGGCAGATCGCGCTGAAATGCTCCCCGTAATAGACGCGCGTCGTGTCGGACCGGTGCATGAAGTCGACTTCGCGGTCGCCGGAGGCGGCGTGGAAGCTGTCCTTCGTCGTCGCGCTCTCGCTAAAGGGCACAGACCAGGAGCCCTTGAAATACAGCGTGGATACGAGCGCGAGAACCGTCTGGGGATCAAAGTGCAGCTGATTGGCCTGTTCTTCGAGAAGGTGACGGGTCTGCTCGTTGATCCAGTTATGCAGCGCTTCGTCGTAGGCTTCGGAGCCCATCGGTCCGCGGAAGGCGGAGGCAAAGGAATGCTCCTCCAGAGCGCGGAAAACCTCGCTCTTGTAGTTGAAATCATCCCGCAGCCACACCGAGGAGGCGGGCAGCACGGTCAGATACTCGTCCTCGCGGGAGCAGGCCGCCCAGAGCGCGCCGATATCGCTGCGCAGCGCGTCAAGATCGTCTTCGCCGAGCAGCTCGAGGATCTGCGCGCGCGTATTGCCGTCCGTGATCTCAGCGAGCATGCCGAGCGCCATGCAGATGTTGGCAGGGGAGTAGACGCGGTTTTCGCCGTCGAGCCGGCTCATGATCACCGGAAGGCTTTTGGCGACGAAGCGGTTGAGCGTGTCGTCGCTGTAATCCGCTGCGGCGCCGCCCGGCTTGCCGGGAGCGGCGAGCGTGACGACGGAGTCCTTTGCTTCATCCGCCCGGCTGCTTTCCGAATCCGGCTGCTGAGCCTGATCCCCGGGGACCTTCGCCCCGCAGGCGGCGAGCGCAAAGAGCATGGCGAGCGCAAGGGCCGCTGCGATCCATTTTTGGAGCTTCATCATTTCGATCAACCACCTTTCTGCCCGTATAGACGAAACCGGAGGAAAAAGGTTCCGTCATTCAAAGCTGAATTCGCGGCTGTAGTCTTCGTAATAACGGTCAAAGTTGTGACTGTGCAGTTCCTTCAGGCGGTTGATATAGTCGTGCGCGTCGTAGCTGTTCTCCTGCAGCTCGATCTCCGCGATCGCCACGTTGGAGCAGTGGTCGGCCACACGCTCGAAGTTGGTCAGCAGATCGTTGAAGGCGAAGCCCTGCCCGATCGCGCAGACGCCCTTCTGCAGCCGATCCACGTGGTGGAGCTTGGCCGCGTCGCACAGCTCGTCGATCAGCTCCTCCAGCGGCTCGACTTTGTAGGCGAGGTCGAGGTCGTTGTCCCGGAAGGCGGTAAAGGCGTTCTCCAGGATCCGCAGGATCGCTTTTTTCAAAACGGCGAGCTCGTTGGCGGCGGCGGGTGAAAAGCGGATCTTCTTCTCGCTGATCTCGCGCGCGACCTCGGCGATGTTCATGGCGTGGTCGCTGATACGCTCGAAATCGCTGAGCGTGTGCAGGATCTTGGAGACGACCGCATTCTGCTGGCGGTTGAGCTCGTGCGCATTGAGCTTGATCAGATAGCTGCCGATCTTATCTTCGTATTCGTCCACGCGGTCCTCCAGCGTCTTGACCTGCTGATATCCGGCCTCGGTGAAGCCGTCAAGCAGGGCAAAGGCGTCCAGCAGGTTCTGCTTCGAGGTTTCCAGCATGTCGTTGGTCGTCAGGCGGCTCTGCTCGACCGCGAGCGGGGGGTGGGCGAGGAAGCGCTCGTCAAGCTGGTCGAGCGAGGCGTTGGCGCTCGTCTCTTCCTGACTGGGCTTCAGCAGACGCTCCACGAAACGGATCATCAGATTGTTGAAGGGCAGCAGTAGAAACACGCTGGCGGCGCGATAGCCTGTGTTCAGCGCGGCGATGATGACAGGGCTCATGACCCAGCTCTGCAGGCCGAGCGGCCTCGCGGCGTCGATCCCGTAGTACAGCGCGGCGAAGATGACCGCGGCGAGTACTTCCAGCAGCAGATACAGCGTGGCCGTGCGGCGGCCGTCCGTCTTGGCGCCGATGGCCGACAGCAGCACCGGCGCGGAGGAGCCGATGCCGATACCGAGGATCAGCGGCCAGGCGACCGAGAAGGTCACCGCGCCGGTCATCGACAGGGCCTGCAGGATACCGACGGCCGCAGAGGAGCTCTGCAGGATGGCGGTGAAGACCGTGCCGACGAGGATGCCGATCAGCGGGTTGGAGAAGCTCGTCATGATCTCAATGAAGGTTTCGCTCTCCTTGAGCGGTTCGACGGAGCCGCTCATCGTGTGCATGCCGAACATCAGCACCGAAAAGCCGAGCAGGATCTCGCCGACATGCCGCTGCATCTGCTTTTTGGAAAACATCCGCAGCACGATGCCGGCGACGGCGACCATCGCCGAGAGCGTGGACGTGGAGAGCATCGAGACCCAGCCGGCGCCCTCAATGCTGGACAGACAGATGATCCAGCCGGTGACGCTGGTGCCGATCAGCGCGCCCTCGATCACAGGGAGCGCCTGACTGAGCTTCATCATCCCGGAGTTGACGAAGCCGACGACCATCGCGGAGGTGGCGGAGGAAGACTGGATGATCGCCGTGACGCCCGTACCGAGCAGCACGCCCCGTACCGGCGTGCTGGAGAGCCGATAGAGCACGAGCTCCATCTTGTTGCCGGCGACCTTCTTCAGGCCCTCTCCCATCAGCGACATGCCGAACAGGAACAGGGCGACGCCGCCGAGCAGGGTAATAATGTTTGAAATGTTCATACAGCAGAAACCTCAACAGCAGATTGATCGATGGAAAAGAGCGTCCACGGCCATTCGGCCGGCGGGAGAGCGCTGAAGAAAGCGGGGGCGCCGGGAAGGGGATCGTCAAAGCGGAGCGCGGTGGACCAGAGCGCCGGACCGCCGAGGCGGATGGGCGAGCCGTAGCGCCCGTCGCCGACGAGCGGCATTTTCCGGGAGGCGAACTGCACGCGGATCTGGTGGCTCCGGCCTGTCAGCAGCTCGATGCGGAGGAGACTGAAAAGCCCGGAATCGGTTTCGGCGCTCTGCAGGAGCTCGTAGCGCAGCTCCGCCTGCCGCACGCCGCGGCGAGGCCGCATGACGACGAAGCTCTTGTTCGAGGCAGGATCGTGGTAGAGCAGATCCCGCAGCATACCGAGCGGCTCCGCAGGGCGGCCGTGGACGACGGCCAGATAGAGCTTGTGCACCGAGCGCCCGGCCAGGCCCTCCGAGAGCCGCGCGGCGGCTTTGCCGCTGCGCGCGTAGATCATCACGCCGCCGACAGACTTGTCCAGCCTGTGCACGCAGTACACCGTGCCGGAAAGCATTTCTTCCAGCCGGTCGGGCATGCCGCTCCGCTCGGACAGCACTCCGGCGGGCTTTACGCAGCAGACCGCCTCGCCGTTTCGCCAAAGAATGACAGGCTCCACGCATTTCACCTCATTTTGGATTATACACGAGCTTGCGCCCCGTAGCAAGAAGAAATCGCCCGATCAGCGGTTTTCGTCTTGATTATGGACGAAAAACGTGATATGATACCACACAGTCAGGGACTCGGCAAACGGCGCGTTCCCCGGATACTTCTGACATACGAGGAGGAAACCAAGATGAAATGCCCCCGCTGCGGTGCCGAAATGCACACGGACAGTCATCGGAAGTATGACGCAATGATGTGCTACGAGTGCGGTTATATGGAAGGCCGCAATCTCGGAGACGATATCCAGACCACCCGGATCACCAATTTCGAGCGCCTGCATTCGATGAATTTCAACGAGACCGTCTCTTTCCTTGCGAAAGGTCTGAAGATGGACGAGGCCAGGCTGTCCGCATGGCTCGACAGCTCCGACAACTGATCGACCCAGAACCGTAAAACCCGCTTTGTGCGGGTTTTTTTAATATTTTTAAATTTTTGGCTTTATATCGATACATTTTGACAATCTTCCCCATCTATGCTATAATACAATTCCAACTGCGGGAATATAAATAGCCGTTTTTGGCCTTTGAGAAACAAAAAGGAGACTGTATGAAGAAGAAAAAGAAAAAGCGGGTAGGCCGGCAGATTCTGTCCGCAGTAATCCTGCTGCTCATCTGCGCGCTGGTCTTCGCAACCGTATACGTAAGAAGAAAACTCAATCTGATCCAGTATGACGACGGAACGGTCGTCGACAACACCGTCGATCCGGACGACAGCATCTTCCAGGACGATATCGACATCACCGGACTGACGGTCGTCAGAGAAGAGGAGATCGTTCTGCCCGAGATCGACCCGCCGACGGACGACGACGTGCTGAACATCCTGCTGCTCGGCACCGACGAGAGAAGCCTTGAATTTACCGACGCGGCGCGGTCTGACGCGATCATGCTCGTCAGCCTGAACTTCAAGGAGAAGACGGGCCGGCTGATCAGCTTTGAACGCGGTATGGGCGTTCCGATCCTCGGCGGACAATACGAGGGCCAGTACGACTGGCTGACGCACTGCTTCCGTTACGGCGGCGCCGATCTGATGCTCAAGGAGATCCGGGAGTGCTTCAACGTGGACGTCGACAAGTACGTCCGGGTGAACTTCAACGCGCTGATCCTCATTGTTGACGCCGTCGGCGGCGTGGATCTGGAGTTTACAGACAACGAAGCCAGCTATATCAATTACGACAAGGACAACCGCTACTGGATCGACGACGATCATCCGATCCAGCGCGTTACCTCGGGCGTCAATCACGTGAACGGCGCGACGGCTCTGATGTACGCCCGCTGCCGCCACATTGACAGCGACTGGCATCGCATCGAACGCCAGCGAAATCTGGTGCAGGCCTTTACCAACGAGCTGAAGGGCGCCGACGTAGCCACGCTGGACAAGCTCCTCGAGGAGATCCTTCCGCTGGTAAAGACGAATTTTACGCAGGCGGAGCTGCTGAACCTGATGACGAAAGCGCCTTCCATGCTCGGCATCCAGTTTGCGCAGATGACGATCCCTGTCGAAGGGACCTACGGCGGCATGACGGTCATGGGCGGCCGCGGCTCCTTCGCGCCGGATTTCAAAAAGAATGCGGAGATCCTCCGGGAATTCCTGTACGGGCCGGACGCCTGAAAAAAAGCCCGGCGGTCAGCGGTCATAAGCAGACAGGCAGCTTCCAAATCGAAGCTGCCTGTCTGCTTTTTGCACCGTAAATCAGATACTCCGGGCTTCTTCCTGCATGATTTCCAGCAGGCATTCCTGCGCGGCCTGCACGTCGTCGCCGCTGACAAGGGAATCGCCGCCGTATCTGGCCTTCAGATAGATTTCGCGAAGCCGGACAGCCGGTTCCGAACGGCGGATTCTTTCGGCCGCGTCCAGAACGTCCTGCGACGTGCTGTTCAAGCGTACGGCTACGCCGTTTTTCTGGATAAACAAGAGATACTTCCGGTAGATCCTCCGGATCGTCTGAGCTTTTCCCTGCGCGAGAACGGTCTTTTTTTCTCTGGTGCGAACGGGGCGATCAAGCTCGAATTCCGCATATTCCGTTTCTTCGGCGAGGCCTTGAGTACGGGAGAGCTTCAAGTAGCGAAGGATCAGGAAGACAGCGAGAGCGAGGATGAGGATACACACGACAACGGTCCAGATCAGAGCGGAATGATCGGTCACATAGTTGTTAGGGTCCCGGCTCTCGTTCGGGATCCTGTACAGGGAGGACTCATAATCAAATTCGGGAACGTCCGGAGGAAAGGTCGGCGGCGGCGTCAGCTCCGTATTTCTGATCGGTATATCGAACAGATCCGGGGAGAGCCTGAAAAGGAACCGGAGAATCAGCGTAAAGACGCGGTCCAGGAAAAACAGCAGGCCCTTCAGAAGATAAAAGAGAAGAAAAGACAGCATAACGGCGGCTGCCGGAACTCCGACGATCACGGCGGTGTTGGAAAGATGCCAGCGTAACGGCATAACAGCGTTCATCTGCATTCCGCGAAGCGCCGTCATGCCGAAAAAAAGGAACAAAAGCGCGAAGCCGACGGAGGCGGCCGAAAGAACTGCTCCGGAGCCGATGACCGTGTTGACAAAGTTGGCGAAGAGCACGAAAAGACAGAGAATGAGCATGACGATGAAGATCCGGCGGTAAACGTCCAGCCAGATCGAAAACCGGCCGGTCGCAAAGATGCAGATCAGATATCCCCAGGCCAGAGCGGGGAAGATCAGCAGCAGGTCCGGACCGATCATCAGAAAGCCGATCCCGGGGATCAGTGCAAGCAGGATGCGCAGAACGGCCGACCGGAGGTTTACGGCGGCAAGCAGGCAGAGAAAAGCCAGCCCTGTAAAGACCGCCATCGGAAGCCACCAGCCTCGAAAGACCGGGAACATGAGCAGAAGAGAGAAGAAAAAGCAGAGATCAGCCGTCAGACGAAACGCGGGCATTCTTTTCATCGCGTTCTTCTCTCCCTTCCGTAAACACGAGGATCGGCGGCCGGTTTCCCTGATCCAGTTTTCTGAGCATTGACAGCTCCCCGGCGCTCAGCGCCGGGGTAATGAGGATCAAACTGCGGTTGTTCCGTTCGCCGCGGCTGCATCGGATCCGATCCTCCAGCAGGCTGGAGAACGGGATGAAGCGGGTCAGCGTGGATACGCCGATGCGGCGCTGGATAAAAAAGACGTGATTGCGGCCAAGCCCCTCGGCGAGGGACAGGAGGTCGCCGTTGGAATCGAGCGCGTACGGAATATGTCTGGCCTCGAGGTCATCGCAGATCGTGCGCAGCAGCTCGAGACGATGCTCCAGCTCGTCCGGCGGCGCCGGGTCCATGTTCACAAGAACGCAGGCTTTCTGCTCAACGGTGAAGTCGTTCTGCCTGACGATCAGCTGACCGGTTTTGGCCGACTGCATCCAGGAGATCATCTTCATCGGCTCAAGGCCGGTGTATTCCCGATATCCCTTCAGCATACACGGATCGTCGCAGATGAAGCGGCGTTCGGAAATGCTGCCCAGGTATCCGCCGCGCGGCTCAAGCGCCTCGCAGTCGCAGCGCCTGGCGGTGACGATCACTTTGATCCCGGTTTTTCCGGACGAGAAAACGGGATGCAGCCCGAAATAGTCGCCGGTCTCAAGCAGATAGTGCCCGAGCTCATATACGCCGCGGCGAGGAAGCTTGACGCGGATGCGGCCCTGCACGCTCCGGTGAGGGAACAGATAAAGCGGATGCCTGACCTGCGCCCCGAACAGGCTTTGTTTCGTTTGGACCGATTTGGGAAGCTCCTGCCCGCACAGCTCGACTCCCGGGTCAAAGCGCAGGTAGAAGCATGCGCACAGCAGCGGCAGCCAGCCGCTGTTGACAAGCGAATAGTGCAGAACGATCTCTTCTCCCGGCTCGGCAAGCAGAGGATCGGCCCGAAAGCTGACCTGTATGTTTCGGAAATTCTCGCTCCGGCTGAGCAGCTCAAAAAGGATCACGAGGACCAGACTGCATACCATGACAAACGAGATCATAGGGTTTCGAGAGGCACGCGGATCTCCTCCAGAATACGGCTGATGAAGAGATCGTCATCAATGTGGCTGCTGCCGACGAGCGTGATGCGGTGCGGCAGCACGGAAACAGCCTCGGCTTTCACGTCCTCGGGGATCACGTAGTCGCGGCCGTTGAGCGCCGCGCGGATCTGGCAGGCGCGGTAGAGAGCCTGGGTCCCGCGGGTGGATACGCCGTGGATCAGCAGCGAATCGCTGCGGGTCCTCTCGATGATGTCCATCATATAGCCGGCGACGTCGTCGCTGACGGCGACTTTCGGATAGTCTTTGCGCAGCGCGAAAAGCTCCTCCGGGGTGACGACCTGCTCCAGCTCGTCGATAATCGCGCGCGTTTCGCTGCGCCGCATGACGGAGATTTCCTGCTCGCGCGTCATGAAGCCGAGCTTGAGACGCATGAAGAAACGGTCCATCTGCGCCTCGGGAAGCGGGAAGGTGCCGTAGGACTCCAGCGGATTCTGCGTCGCCATGATCATATAGGGCTCTTCCATCGGGTAGGTTTTTCCGTCGACGGAGATCTGCTTTTCCTCCATGACCTCCAGCAGCGCGGCCTGACTGCGCGGCGTGGCGCGGTTCAGCTCGTCCGCCAGGATGAGGTTTGCGAAGAGCGGCCCGGGACGAAACACAAATTCGCCTTGCTTCTGATTATAAAAATTGATGCCGGTCAGATCGGAGGGCATCAGATCCGGCGTAAACTGGATCCTTTTGAAGCTGCCGCCGAGACTGCGGGCGAAGGCGCGCAGCAGCATGGTCTTGCCGGTGCCGGGAACGTCCTCCAGCAGAACGTGCCCGGAGGCGATCAGACAGACGACGACCTGCTCGATGACCGGCTCTTTGCCGACGATGACGCGGCTGCAGTTGTCCACCAGCCGCTTTTTGAAAGATACGAAATTGCTGACGTTCATGGTTGTTCTCCTGCCTTTGTCGATACTGCAGTTTTTGAGCTTTTGGAGAGTATTCGATTATTTATAATATATCACAGTCTGAGTGCATGATCAAGCCGCGGCGCCTGTTTTTCTTCTTTTCGGGGAGTTAAACCCGGCTTGTGTTTATTTCGGAAATGTGTTATAGTAACCATGTATGTGGTTTCTTGGGAGGAAGATCCTGTGACGATATGGAATGCGATCATCCTGGGACTTGTCCAGGGGCTGGCGGAGTTTCTGCCGATCTCCAGCTCCGGCCATCTCTCGGTATTGAATAACCTCTTCGGACTGACGACGGCGGAAGAGGGGCACATGTTTTTCGACGTTCTGCTGCATCTCGGCACGCTGATCTCGATCTGCGTCGTCTACTGGCAGGATATCGTCGATATGTTTTTCGAGGTGCTCGGCTTCGTGCATCTCGGCCCGCAGGCCGGGCAGGAAAAAGCGCATTATCCCGCCGCCCGCCTCTTTCTGATGATCGTGATGGCCACGCTGCCGCTGGTGCTGGTCCTGCCGGTCAAGGATCTGGTGGAGGGCCTTTACTACGACAGCATCTTCATCGGCCTGACGCTGATCCTCACCGGGTTTATGCTCACCGTGTCGGATCGCATGATCCCCGGCAATAAAACCGAAAAGAACATGTCCATCCTTGACGCGCTGCTGATCGGCGTCTGCCAGTGCGTCGCCACGATCCCCGGCCTTTCCCGCTCGGGAACGACGATCACCGCCGGCCTCGCCACCGGACTGCGCCGCGAGTTTGCGGTGAAGTTCGCTTTTCTGATGAGCCTGCCGGCCGTGCTCGGGGCCAACATCCTCAGCTTTGCGGACGCGATTGAGGAGGGCGTCGACTGGTCGTGCATGCCGGCCTATCTGGTCGGCACGGCCGTCGCCATGATCACGGGCATCGGCGCGATCACACTCCTCAAGCGGATCTCCCGCAGCGGGCGTTTCGGCGGCTTTGCCTATTACTGCTGGGTCGTCGGCGCGCTGTCCATCATCCTCACCCTTATTTTCTGATCGCCGGAAAGGAATCCCTTATGGCACAAAAGACATCGACAAATAAAAAGAGCGGCGCCCCCGCCAAAAAACCGGAAAGCCGCGGCGCATCCGCGTCCCGCAGGGATTCCGCCCCGCCCCCGCCGCCCGCCTCGCCGCACCGCAGGGAGATCGCAGGCTTCATCTTCTTTTTCGCCTCCGTCTTTCTCCTGATCGGCATGTTCAACAACGAGGGCAGCGTGATCGTCTTCGGGACGAATCTGATCAAATCGCTGATCGGATTCGGCTTCTGGCTTACCGCGCCGGTATTCTTCATCATTTCCTGCATCCTCGTTTTCCACCGCGGAAAGCCCGTTTCCTTCCGCGTGTTCAGCATGCTGATGCTTCCGGTGCTCTTCGCAACCGCGTGGCATATCCTCAACGCCGCGGAGCTGCCCGGCGAGTTCGAGCTGAAAAGCGCCGTCGAGCAGCTGCATCAGCAGGGGATCGAGCTGAAATCCGGCGGCATCATCGGGGGATTGCTCGGGATCGGGCTGAAAAACGCCTTCAGCAAGGTCGGAGCCTTCTTCCTGCTGCTGGTCCTGTTCGGCGTGTTCCTGATCTTCGGACTGAAGATCAATGTCAGCGGCATGGCGAGCAAAATCAAGGAACGGGCGACCGTGCCCTACGAGGTCGAGGAAGACCCGGCGCCCGCACAGCTGCGCAGGAAGGAGCCCGGAAAGCCGGAGCCCGCCCCGGATGAGCGCCGCGCCGCCAAAAGAAAAGCGGTGGACATCCCCCTCGGCGACGATGAGGAGATCCTTCCGCTGCGCGATCTCTCGGCCGCCGCTGTGCCGGAGTCAAAAAAAGCCCGCGTGAAGAAGAAGGATCTCCCCGAGATCCAGAC
This sequence comes from Oscillospiraceae bacterium, assembly GCA_024690695.1. Next base: position 2,850 of record JAILOS010000078.1, on the reverse strand, counting down.
CGTCAGCCCCACCGAGCGCGTCGACCCGCTCGACCTTGCGGACGCCGCCTCGATCGCGGGCGTCCCGCTCGATCCGGCCCCGGAGAAGGCGACGGTCGTCCCGAGAAGGAAGGACGTCGTCCCCGCGGTCGCGTCGATCAACGATCCGCCCAGAGCGAAAAAGCTCAGCCGCGAGGAAGTCGCCGCCGAAGCGCAGGCGGTCGCCGATACGATCGCCGACCGGCCCGGGACGCCGGAATACCGCTTCCCGCCGCTTGAGCTGCTGCACGGCGGCGTCGCCGGCAGCGTGGATTACCGCGACGAGGTGCGCGTCAACCGCGAGCGTCTGGAGGGCGCGCTTCACAGCTTCGGTATCAGCTCCGCCATTGTCGGTGTGATCCGGGGCCCCACCGTTACGCGCTACGATATCGAGCTGGAGCAGGGCGTCAAGCTCTCCCGCGTGACGAATCTGGCGGGCGACCTTGCGCTGGCGCTCGGCGTCGTCAACGTGCGCATCGCGCCGATCCCGGACAAGATCTCCACGGTCGGCATCGAAGTCCCGAACAAGATCGTCAGCACGGTCTATCTGCGCGATATCCTCGATACGCCGAAGTTCCTCAACGCCAAGTCGAAGATCAGCTTCGCGCTCGGCAAGGACATCAGCGGCGAGGGGATCGTCGGCAATATTGCCAAGCTGCCCCATTTGCTGATCGCCGGTACGACCGGCTCCGGCAAATCCGTGTGCATGAACAGCCTGATCCTCAGCATCCTCTTCAAGGCACGTCCGGACGAGGTGCGTCTGATCATGATCGACCCCAAGATGGTCGAGCTCGGTATCTACAACGGCATTCCGCACCTGTTCGTCCCCGTGGTCACCGACCCGAAGAAGGCGGCAGGCGCGCTGCAATGGTCCGTCGTGGAGATGCTCAAGCGCTACCGGCTCTTCTCGGAGGCCGGCGTGCGCGACCTGGAGAGCTATAACCGGCACTGCGAGGCGAACGGCGAAGCGAAACTGCCGCAGGTCGTGATCGTGATCGACGAGCTGGCCGACCTGATGATGGCGGCCGCCAAAGAGGTCGAGGAGAGCATCTGCCGCGTCGCCCAGATGGGACGCGCCGCCGGGATGCATCTGATCATCGCCACGCAGCGTCCCTCGGCCGACGTGATCACGGGTCTGATGAAGGCGAACGTGCCCTCGCGCATCGCCTTTGCGGTCTCCTCCGCGATGGAAAGCCGCATCATCCTCGATCAGGCCGGCGCCGAAAAGCTGGTCGGCATGGGCGACATGCTCTACTCTCCGGTAGGCGTCGGCAAGCCGATCCGCGTCCAGGGCGCGTTCGTCTCCGACGAGGAACGCGAGAGCGTCGTGCAGTTCATCAAGGAGAACAGCACGTCTGCGGAGCCGGATTCCGACATCGAGGGCTTCATGAAAAAAGCCAGCGAGGAGTCGCCGGCCGGCGATTCCTCCAAAGACGCGCAGGACGGCGGCCCGGCGGGCGAATACGACGAGATGCTCCCGCAGGCTGTCGAGGCGGTGCTGGAGGCGAAGTCCTGCTCGGTTTCGATGCTGCAGCGCCGCGTCAAGCTCGGCTATTCCCGCGCAGCGCGCATCGTCGATCAGATGGAGGAAATCGGCGTGATCGGCCCGTTCGAGGGCAGCAAGCCGCGTCAGATCCTCATCACGCGCGATCAGTGGCTGGAGATGCAGGCCATTCACGGAACCGCGCCGATCGAGAAGAACGACAGCCAGATGAATTTCGCGGATCTGCAGGACGACGATCCGGATACCTGGAGCGACGCATGACATGACCGATTACCTGAACATTGAGATGACGCAGCAGGAGCTGAACGCGGTGTCCAATCTCGGCCTCGCGCACATCGGCGACTGCGTCTATGAACTGCTGGTGCGCTCCAGTATCGTCGTCCACGGCGGCGTCACGAATCAGGGAATGCACCGCGCGACGGTGGAGATGGTCTGCGCGTCGGCGCAGGCGCGCGCGGCGGAGGCCGTGCAGCCGCTTCTGACGGAGGAGGAGCTCACCGTCTACCGCCGCGGCCGCAATTCCCACGTGAATTCCCTGCCGAAAAATGCGCAGCCCGGCGACTACCACGCGGCGACCGGGCTGGAGTGCCTGTTCGGCTGGCTCTATCTGCAGGGCAGGCGGGATCGAATCAATGAACTGTTCGCAGCGATCATGGAGAATGCAGCATGCCGCTTGACTCCGTAACCGTTTCCGCCCTTGCCGCAGAGCTGCGCGGGCGGATCACGGGCGCAAAAATCGACAAGGTGCAGCAGCCGGAGCGCGACACGCTGATCCTGACGCTGCACGGGCCGGGGGGCAGCGCAAGGCTGGCCCTCTGCGGCGGCGTAGGCAATGCGCGCATCCATCTCACGGAGGCATCCTATGAGAACCCCGAACGCCCGCCGATGTTCTGCATGCTGCTGCGCAAGCATCTGAACGGCGCGCGTATCGCGGCGCTGGAGCAGCCGGAGCGGGAGCGGATCCTCATCCTTCGCCTGGACGCGTATGACGAGATGGGGACGCCGGTGCAGAAAAAGCTGGCCGTGGAGATGATCGGACGCGGGACGAACATCATCCTGATCGACGGGGAGGACCGGATCATCGACTGCCTTCGCCGCGTAGACAGCGAGATGAGCGCCATTCGACAGGTGCTGCCGGGCCTCATTTACCGCTTGCCGCTCCAACAGAGCAAGCCGGATCCGTTCATGCTGTCCGCACAGGAACGCCGCGCGATCTGGGAGGCGCGGGATCCGTCGCTGCCGCCGGATAAATGGCTGCTGCAGAGCTTCTCCTGCCTCTCGCCGCTCCTCTGCAGGGAACTGGCATACCGCTGCGGCGGTGACCCCGA
>JAILOS010000038.1 GCA_024690695.1 Oscillospiraceae bacterium | reverse complement strand
GGACGGCGCCCGGAGCCGGTCGGCGCGAGCCCGCTTCCCGCCGCGGCGCCGGAGCCGGTTCCCGCGACGCCGGAGCCGGTCCCCGCAACGCCGGAACCGGAAGAGGAGCCCGCCTTTCGCTTCCGGCCGAAGGTCTGCTCGAGCTATATGCGCGAGATCTTCGGCGATACGATGGTCGAGACCTGGTTCAGCCTGGTCGACGCGGTGATGGCCGGGGAGGACAGCTTCGCCTGCCCGGACGCCGAAACCTACTACTGGGTGATGGGGCAGTTCCCGGAGCTCTGCTTTCCGGTCCTGGACGGCATGCTGGATTACGCCGGGCGGCTGGACGAGCCGGTCGTCGACGGCGTGGCGCGCTTCGAGTACCGGATTTCGCGCGAGGAGGCCGCCGCGCGGATCGCCGCCTTCGCCGGACAGGTCGAGGAGATCCTCAACGAGACGCTCGAGCCGGACGACAGCGATTTTGAAAAGGCGCTGGCGCTGTACGAGTACTGTACGAAGAACTGGCTCTACGAGCCGGAGGATCCCGGGGGAGAGAGCCCCGAAACGGCGGACGGGCCCCGCGGCAGCCGGGTTTTCACGGAGGGAAGGGGCGTCTGCCGGGAAATTTCGGCCGCCTACTCCTATCTGCTGCTGCAGGCGGGAGCGGACGCTTCGGTCGTGTACGGGGAACGCTCCGGCGACGGCGCGCTCCACCAGTGGAGCTGCGTAAGGATCAACGGCCGCCATTACCACGTCGATCCGACCTACGGACTCGGCGGCGGCGAGCTGGACTATTTTCTGATGGACGACGCGCAGCGCGAAGCGGCGGACGGCTATCGCAGAGAAGATTTTGTCTTCTGCTCTTCCTACGCGCAGGAGCACCCGCACCCGGCGTATATCGCGGACGACGCGAGCTTTCAGCCGCTTCGGGGCGGGCGCTGCGGCGGCTTCGACCGCGAAAGCCGGACGCTGCTGTGCGTCGTGACGGACGAAAACGGCCGCGAGGAGACGCTCGTCTTCGACTACGGCGGCTGGGAGGACGCAGCGTGAAGGGCGCCCTTTCCCGAAACGCATTGAAAAAAGCATGGAAAAACGGCGCCGCCTCGGACGAGGCGGCGCCGCCGTGCGTTTGATCGTTGCGTTTGAGCGTTTGCAGAGAGGGTCAGACCTCGAGGCTGCCCTGCGTGATGAAGCGGCCGTTTTTCTTGCTGAAGAGGATGATGTCGTCCCCGCGGAAGCCGAAGCGGATCTTCTGCCCAAGCTCGTACATCACGCCGCCGAACACGACGCCGGTCAGCAGGAAGTCGCCCACCTGCACCTTGACCGTGGTCTCCATGCCGGTCGGCATCGCGGAGTAGATCTCGCCCTCGATCGGACCGTCCTCGCGCAGATCCAGGAACTCGGGGCGGACGCCGATGACGAGGTCGTCCTCGCCCGCCTGGATCTCGTCGCCGAAGTCCTCGGTCTCGTTGACGAGCGCAATGTGGTGACGGAAGAGGGTATCCTTGTTGCCCTTTTCCACGTAGCCCTTCTGCTTGGCCTTTTCGGCCTCGGCCGCCTTGCGCGCGGCGTCGGCCTCGTCCTGGGCGCGGTACCAGTCGCTCAGCTTCAGCGGCTCGTTGGGCTTGAAGACGGCCGGCTTGTCGCCGAGAATGCCGAGCTTGATGCTGCCGTCGGGCTGCTGTACGCCCTTGCCCTCGATGAAGTTGATCGCCGGGTTGCCGACGAAGTCTGCCACGAAGGTGTTGTTCGGGCGGCCGTAGACCGTCAGCGGCGCGTCGTACTGCTGCAGCAGGCCGTTTTCGATCAGGCAGATGCGGGTGGCCAGCGTCATGGCCTCCATCTGGTCGTGCGTGACGTAGACGAAGGTGGAGCCGGTTTCAAGGTGCAGACGCTGCAGCTCGGAGCGCATCTCGAGGCGCAGCTTCGCGTCGAGGTTCGACAGCGGCTCGTCCATGAACAGCACGCTCGGCTCGGGAGCCAGGGTGCGCGCGATCGCGACGCGCTGCTGCTGGCCGCCGGAGAGCTCGGCGGGGTAGCGGTCCATGAACATGCCGATCTTGACGATGCGCGCGACGCGGCGCACGCTCAGGTCGATCTCCTCCCTGGAGAGCTTGCGCACCTCGGTGACGGGCTTGCCGTCCTTGAGGAAGGCGTAGTCCTGGCTGAAGGTGCAGCCGGCGGCCTTGCACTTCTCCTCGGCGGCGGCGAGCTTCGCCTGCAGCTCTTTCTTTTTCGCCGCAGCGACGGCGGCGGGATCGCTCGCCTCGTGGAGCTTGAAGCCCATCAGATCCTTGGCCGTGTAGAGGGAGATCTCATAGCGGTCGATCAGCTTGATCTGGGCCTTCTTCTCGTCCAGCTTGCCCTTCTTGTCCACGCATTCCTGCACGGTCTTCACCACGTCGTCCGGGCGTTCGAGCGCGGCGATCAGAGAGGCGGTCCTGCGGGCCTCGAAATCGTACTTCGGCATCGCCTCCTTGACGTTGGACAGACCGAAGGAGATGTTCTGATAGACGGTCATGTTCGGCCAGAGGGCGTAGTTCTGGAACAGGAAGCCGACCTTTCTCTTGTTGGGCGGGATGTTGATCCCGGCGGCGGAATCATAGACGACCTTGTCGCCGATCGTGATGCGGCCGGAGGTCGGGGTCTCCAGGCCGGCGATCATGCGCAGCGTGGTGGTTTTGCCGCAGCCGGAGGGACCGAGCAGCGTCACGAAGGCGTTGTCCTCGATCACCAGGTTCAGGTCGTCCACGGCATAGAATTTATCCCAGCGTTTGGTCACGTGGGTCAGTACGATTTTCGGCATGGTTTATCCTCCTATTCCTTCGTCGAGGCTTGCGCCGGTCAGTTTATTCACGAGGGTGTTGAATACCAGAATGGTGACGATCAGCAGCAGGTTGATGCCGCTCGAGAACGCGTACAGGCCCATCTCGTCAAAGTAGTCCAGCGTGGTCGAGAGGATGAAGCCCTGCACGCACAGCAGCATGAACAGGCTCAGCTCTCTCAGACAGGTCATGAACGGCAGCAGATAGCCGCTGATGATCGAGGATTTCTGGATCGGGATGATGATGCGGAGCATACGCTTCGACCAGGGGATGTCCTGGATGATGGCGGCCTCCTCGATCTCGCCCGACAGCTGCAGCATCGAGTTGAGCGACGAGCGGCTGGCGAAGGGAATGTACTTGATGGTGCCGGCGATGATCAGGATCCAGTAGGTATTGAAGAGATTGAGCTTCTCGCTCGACAGCAGCACGAACAGCGCGGCGCCGACGGCGATGGACGGCATCAGATACGGCAGGAAGGCGACGGAGTTGACGTAGTTGGCCCACTTGCTCCGGCGCTGCTTGGCCACCGCGTAGCCGACCAGGGTGCCGATGGTGCCCGCGACCAGCGCGCAGACCACGCTGACCAGGATCGTGCCGCCGAAGGCCCGCCAGATCGTATCGTTGTACAGAATGCCTTTCTGGCCGTACATACCGTTTTCGGTGATGTTCTCGCTGGTGACCCACCACTTCGTCGTCAGGTTGTTCGCATTGCCCGTGTAGAGGAAGGAGTAGTCGCCGGGGTTCGGCAGGAAGGTCTCAAAGGCGAAGGAGACGATCGGGAAGATGCTGGTGAAGAAGGTGAGGATGACGAGGATCAGAGCGATCACGTAGCGCCCGGTCTTGCCGAGGTTGATCTTGGAGATCTGGCCGGACTTGCCGGTGACGGTCGTGTAGCTCTTGCGGCTCGTCAGACTGAACTGGTTGAGCAGCATGATCGCGACGCCGAAGAGCATCATGACGATCGCGAGGATGCTGGCCTCGCCGGTGTATTTGGAGTTCATCGACACGTATTTGGTCGAGAGCGTGTCCAGACCCATGTAATGCGGCACCGGGTAGGAGCCCATGGCCGAGCCGAAGACCAGCAGGATCGTCGAGAGGATCGCGGGCTTGACCATCGGCAGCGTTACGCGGGTCATGATCTTCCATTTCGGAGTGTCCAGGATCGTGGCGGCCTCCTCAAGGTTGGCGTCCATGTTGCGGAAGATGCCGCCGATGAGGATGTAGGCGAAGGGCGCGTAGTGCAGACCCAGCACCATCAGGCTGGGGAACAGGCCCTTGCACCACCAGATGGGCATATAGACGTGAAAAAGCGAGGCCATCAGGCCGTCCTTGACGCCCGTCACCCTGACGGACCAGAACAGGTTCTGCCAGACGACGGCCAGCGTCCACTGCGGCATGATGTAGGGGAAGATGAAGATCGAGCTGATGTATTTTTTCCAGCCGAGGTTCGTCCTCGTCACGAGGAAGGCGACGATGCCGCCGAAGAGAATGGAGACGATGCAGGTGCCGATGGCCAGCAGAACGGTGTTCCACAGCGGGAGCCAGAGGTTGGTCTTGGACAGGCCGCTGGTGAACAGATCCGTGTAGTTGACGATCGTCCAGCCGGAGGTCTTCTGGGTCAGGTGCGCGTCGATCGTGCCCGGGTGGATCTGGAAGGTGTCCTGCACGATGGCGACGATGGGCGCGACCGTGGTGACGGACAGAACGATGCCCAGCAGCAGCAGGATCACGTTGTACGGCTTGGAAAAGAAGGTTTTCAGCTTGTTGAGGAAAATGGCCCGGTTGTTGGGCCGCAGGGTTTCCTGATTCATAAAACCTCTCCTTTCAAGGAGTTGACTCAAAAGCGCCCCTGGAGCACCGCTCCAGGGGCGCCTGTTGCCAGAGATTCGCCTATGGTTTTTTCTATAGGATCAGCAAGGCGGGATTATTCGGGTTTGTACTTGTCCTGAATCTCGATCCAGCTGCCGACCGTGAAGGCGACGGAAGCGCAGTAAGCAGGATCCTCAAGAACCAGCTTGCCGTCGGTGGTCCACCAGGTGTAGCCGCGGTCGTTCTTGTTCGGGAACTTCACTTCGCCGGTCTCCTTGTCAACGCCGCCCTGAGAGTGGCCGTAGGTCTCTTCGACGCCGGCAGCGACGGTCGGGTTGGAGGAGTAGCCGCCCATGTCCTTGCCCCAGGCGGAGAAGCCGTCGACGGTGCAGGTGATGTAGGCGATGAACGCGCAGGCGGTCCAGGGCAGCGGGCTGTTGTCGGTGACGAACATGTAGTGGCAGTAGCCGTAGCCGCCGATGCCTTCGTAGCCATCGTCGTAAGCGGCGACGTTCACGTTGTTGACGGAGACCTCGTCGGACTCCTCAACGGAGCGGAGCTTGGAGTAAACCAGAAGACCGAACTCGTCGGTGGAGGACTTCTGAACCAGAGCGCTGCAGATCGGGCCGTCGTCGGTCACGGCGTTGTAGGAGCCGATCCAGAGCTTGATCCAGGCCAGCGCGTAGGCGCCGTTCTCGTCCAGACCCAGGTCGGCGGCGTCCTGCTTGAGGGCGTCGACGGTGGGCTGGAAGGCAGCCTGCTGATCAGCGGGCAGCTTGTCGAAGGATTCCTTCACCCAGGCGGCGTACTCGGGCTTGGTCAGCATGTACAGGAAGTTCTTGCCGACGATCTCAGAGTCGATGTCCATGAACTGGCCGTGACGGCCTTCCGCGACGTAATCCCAGAAGTTGGTGGGCTTGAAGGCGCCGGTGTTGTTGTACATGAAGACCTTGTTCAGGGTCTGCAGCGGGAGGTAGCCGGTGTAGGTGGCGGCGTCAACGCCGTTGGCCTCGGCCCACTCCTTCGGGATGAAGGTGTCCAGAATACCGGTCTGGACCATCTTGCTCTCGATCTGGTTGCCGTCCTGGATCAGGGTCACGGCGAAGGTGCCGGTGGCCTTCTTGGAGTCAGAGGTCAGCTGATCGAAGATCTTGTTGTTCTTCGGCTGCTGCCACTCGAATTCCATGTTGTAGCTGGGGTCGATGGTCTGCAGGTACTCGATGAACTTCGGAAGAGCGGACTTGCCGCGGCTGGAGTTGCCCACGCCGTAGAACTTCTGCCCGTTGGACTCTTCGATGGCCTTCTTGGCCAGCTCTTCCATGCTCATGCCCTGAGCTTGCTGAATGATCTTCTGAACTTCAGAGAGCTCTTTGTTCTGGGTGGTGTTGCCGCCGCAGCCGGCCAGCAGCGCCGCGCACATCACGAGAGCGAGGACCAGTGCGAGGATGCGCTTTTTCATTTTTCCATTTTCCTCCTTTTTACTGTCGTCGGCTTCGCCGACGGGATGCGGATCCAAAGGGAACGCGATTTATGTTTGCCGATGAAAAAACCGGGATCCCATTTTTTCCGATAGGCGCATTATACACCCTTTTTTGTCGATTGTCCACCGGAGAAACCCGAGGCGGGCGCATCAGTTTGTACAAAGATGACAGAAGCGAATTGTGCAACTCGGCAAGGAACGCCCGAAAAAAGCGGATTTTTCGGGCGGAGGAGATTTCTTTTCCGGCGCCGGTGTGCTATAATAAACAAAAAGCACCGAAAGGAGGAGCGGACATGGACGAGCGCGAAAACAACTTCATGATGAAGCTGGCGGCCTTCGTGGTCGATCGGCGGGGCTGGATCCTCGCGCTGTTCGCGGCGCTGTTCGTCTTCTCCGCCTTTTCCGTGCGCTGGATCCGGGTCGAGGAGGACATCACCTGGTACCTCCCCGAGGACGCGGAGGCGCGGCGCGGCCTGTTTTTGATGGAGGAGAACTTCACGACCTACGGCACGGCCCGCGTGCTGGTGAAGGACCTTTCCCCCGCCGAGGCGCAGGCGCTCGCCGACCGGCTGGGCGAGACGGAGGACGTCGTCCTCGTGCAGTACGACGAGAGCGCCGCGCACTACCGGGACGGCTGTGCGCTCTATGAGCTGACCTTTGCGGACACGGCCTCCTCGCCGCGCAGCGAGCAGGCGCTCGCGCGCGTCGGGGAGGAGCTTGCGGGCCGAAACGCAACGGTCTACACCGAGGTGGGCTTCAGCCTGTCCGAGCTGGTCGCCGAGCAGATGCTGACGGTGCTGATCTTCGTGATCATCGTGGTGCTGGGCGTGCTGGTCTTCACCTCCAGCACCTACGCGGAGATCCCCGTTATGGTGCTCACCTTCCTCGCGGCCGCCGTCGTCAACGTCGGCACGCATTTTCTGATGGGCACGATCTCCTTCGTGTCCAATTCCGTCGGCATCGTGCTGCAGCTTGCGCTGTCGGTGGACTACGCGATCATTTTCTGCAACCGCTATAAAGAAGAACACGAGCGCCTGGACGTGCGCGAGGCCGTCGTGCGCTCGCTCGCCGTCTCGATCCCGGAGATCTCCGCCAGCAGCCTGACGACGATCGCGGGCCTGACGGCGATGACGCTGATGAAATTCCGTCTCGGCGTCGACCTGGGGCTGACGCTGATCAAGGCCATCGTCTGCAGCCTGCTGACGGTGTTCCTGTTCATGCCCGCGCTGCTGATGCTCTTCGGCAAGGCCATGGACAGGACGAAGCACCGCCGCTTTGTGCCGAAGATCTCCTTCGTCGGCCGCTTTGCCTACGCGAGCCGCCGGGTGATCCCGATCCTGCTCGTGCTGCTCGTCGCAGGCGGCTTCGTGATGAAGGAACGCGTGAACTACGCCTACAGCATGGAGCTCGTCCCCGCCTTCCGGCAGACCGAGCGGGAAAACGCGAAAAAGGAGATCGACGCGATCTTCGGCGCGAGCAATACCGTGGCCGTGATCGTGCCCTCCGGCGATCCGGCGGCCGAGAAGGCGCTGCTGGAGGAGCTCTCCGCCTGCCCCGAGGTCAAGAGCGCCGCGGGGCTGGCCTCCATCCGGGCGGCCGGGGACTATTGCGTCGGCGACGCGGTGGACTGGACGGCCTTCGCCGACGTCGCCGGGATCGACGAGACGAGCGCCCGCGCGCTCTTCGCCGCCTACGCGGCGGAGCACGGGGAGCACCGCCTGCTGCGCGAGTCCCCGGACGACTACCGGGTGCCGCTGCTGGAGCTCTTCCTTTTCCTGCACGAGCAGACTGAAAAAGGCGCTCTGGAGCTGGAGGAGGAGCAGGCGGCGCTGGTGGACGAGCTCTACGGCAAGCTCGACACGGTGCGCGGCCAGCTCACGGGCGACCGCTACAGCCGCCTGCTGCTGGATCTCGATCTGCCGGTGCAGTCGGAGGAGACCTTCCGCTTCCTCGACCGGATCCACCGCCTTGCGGAGAAGTATTACCCCGAGGGCGCGGTGCTCACCGGCGACGCGGTCAGCGCGCTGGGCTTTCGGGATTCCTTCGCCGCCGACAACACGGTGGTAGGCCTGATGAGCCTCGCGCTGGTGATGCTGATCCTGCTGTTCACCTTCCGCTCCTTCGGCATGCCGCTGCTGCTGATCCTGGTGATCCAGGGCAGCATCTGGATCAACTTCGGCGTCGCCGCGCTCCGGGGCGACTACGTTTTCTTCCTGTGCTATCTGATCGTCGGCGCGATCCAGATGGGCGCGAACATTGATTACGCGATCGTGGTCTCCTCGCGCTACCGCGAGCTGCGCGCCTCGCTGGACAGGCGCGAGGCCGTCATCGAGACGATGAACCGCGCCTTCCCGACGCTGATCACTTCGGGCCTGATGATGGTCTGCGCGGGGCTGCTGGTCGGCTTCGGCGTGTCGCAGTGCATCATCGCCGGCATGGGCTATTACGTCGGCACGGGCACGAGCATCTCGCTGGTGCTGATCCTCTTCGCGCTGCCGCAGGTGCTGCTGCTGGGCGAATCCTTTGCCGAGGCGACGACGCTGCGCATCCCGCGCGGAAAGCTCGCGGGCTTCGTCGGCCGGAACCGGCTGCGCCTCGCGGCCGGGCTGCTGGCGCTGGCGGCGCTGTTTTCCCTGTACGCCGCGCCCTCCGGTTATCGCCGCGCCGGAGAAGCCGGCGAACAGACCCGGCAGCAGACGGAGGAGCTGCTGCGGCGGACGGGCGAGCTGCGCTCGCTCTCCGCAAAGCTCGAGGCCGAGGGCGAGGACGTCGACGCGCTCTGCGGCGATTTCGCCCGTCAGCTCGTCACCGACGAGATCGGCTCGGCGCAGCTCGCCGAGGGCGAGCGGCAGCTCGAGGAGGGCGAGGCGCAGTATGACGCGGGTCTCGCCGAATACAACGAGGGCGCGGCGCGTCTGGACGAGGCGCAGGCCCAATACGACGCGGGGGCCGCGCAGCTCGCCGCCGCGCAGAGGCGGTACGACAGGGGCCTCGCCGCCTACGAGGACGGCAAGGCGCAGGTCGAGGCCGCCGAGCAGGAGCTGGAAGCGGGGCAGGCCGCCTATGACGAGGGCCTCGCCGCCTATGAAGAGGGGCAGCGCAAGCTCGCCGAGGGGCAGCGGGCCTATGACGAGGGCCTCGCCCGCTATACGCTGGCACAGACCGCGATGGACGGCATCGCGCCGCTCTACGGCGCGGCGCTGGCCCTGCAGCAGCGCGTGAGCGAGCTGCAGGCGCAGTATGACGACGCGGTTGCGCGCGAGGATTATCTGACGGCGATGCGCGTCGGTCCGGAGCTCGCCGTGGCGCGCGCCGCGCTGGAGACGCAGCTCGGCGGGACGAGCGTGTCGGATCTGATCACGCGCTACGGCGCGGCGCAGACCGAGCTCGCCGCGGCGCAGGCGCAGCTTGACGACGCCGGGCGCCAGCTCGACGAGGGCTATGCCCAGGC
>JAILOS010000034.1 GCA_024690695.1 Oscillospiraceae bacterium | reverse complement strand
CGTGTACCAGTATTTCGTCCCGGTCTTCGCGGTCTTGTCCACGTAGCTCGTGCCCTGGATCACCGCGAGCACCGTCCACTTCTTCTCCCCGTCGATCTTGCGCATCACGCGGAAGTTCTTCGCCCCCGCCGGCTTCGACCAACTGAGCGATACACCGGAGGACGTCACCTTCAGCTCGGTGATGCTCGACATCGCGATGTAGGTGCAGGTGCGGCCGGTTTCGTCGCGGCCGCTGACGACCTGCCCGGAGGCGGTGATGCACTCCACCGTGTAGGTGTAGCGGCTGGCGGACTTCGCCGTCGTGTCGATCAGGCTGCACTCGGTCGTTTCGCCGACGGTGTGCCAGCTCGTCTCGCCGGCCGTCAGGTTTTTGCGCAGCAGACGGTACATCTCCGCGCCCTCGACGCTCTTCCAGCTCACGCGCACGCCCGTCGCGCTGTTGAAGGCCTCGGTCAGCACCGGAACGGAGAGCGAGAGCGTGTAGCCGTGCCAGCGCAGCGTGCCGCCGTAATCCTGCATGTCGCTGTCCAGCCAGTCCCAATCCAGGGGGTAGTAGACGTCGGCGTCCACATTGTAGAATGCGTAATCCTTGATCGTGGGGGCGGCGCCGAGGAACTTCACCGTCGTGAGCCCGGAGCAGCCGCTGAAGGCATAGCCGCCGATGTTCGTTACGGTAGAGGGGATCACGACGCGCGTCAGAGAGCTGCAGCCCTGAAACATATTAGCCGAGATCTTGATCAGACCCGCCTGCAGCGTGAGGCTGCTCAGCGCGCTGCAGCCGCGGAAGGCTTCGCTGCCGACCTCGCGGACGCTGCCGGGGACCGTCAGGCTCGTCAGCGCGCTGCAGCGGTAAAAGGCGTCATAGCCGATGCTCACCAGCGTGTCCGGCAGACTCAGCGAAGTCAGGGACGTGCAGCGCTGGAAAGCGTAGTCGCCGATGCTGACCACACCGGCAGGGATCACCGCGGCGGGGAGCGCCTCGCAGCCGGAGAACGCGGAAGCTCCGATGCTGATCAGCCCCTGATTCAGCTTCAGGCTCGCAAGCGCGATGCAGCCGTAAAAGGCGCTCTCGTCGATCGTCTCGACGCTCGAGGGAATGGTGACGGACTCCAGAGCCTTGCAGCCGTAAAAGGCGTTTGTTTTAATTTCAGTCACTTCCGGCCCGATCGTTACGCTGCTCAGCGAGGTGCAGCCGTTAAACATGCCGTAGCTGACGGCGGGCGAATGGATCTCGGCTTTTTCGAGAGCGGTGCACTTGCGAAAAACCTCGCTGTTGACGGACTCGACGCTCTTCGGGATCGTAACCTCCGTCAGGGCGGAGCAGTTATAGAATGCCTCGTAGCCGATCTTTTTCAGCGTGCCCGGGAAGCTGACGCTCGTCATGGACGAGCAGGACTGAAAGGCGTAATCGCCGATCGACTCCAGGCCGGAGGGGAGAGCGGCGCTGAGCAGATGAGAACAGCCGTAAAAGGCGGAGTTTCCAATCGTTTTCAGGCCGACGGTCAAATTGAGGGTCCGGAGCGCCGTGCAGTTGTAAAAAGCGCTCTCGCCGATCGTCCCGACGCTGCCGGGAACGGTGACGCTCCGCAGCGAGCTGCAGCCGGAAAAGGCATTGCTGTTGATCTTCGTCACTTCCGGTCCGATCGTCAGGCTGCTGAGCGAGGTGCAGCCTCCAAACATACCGGAGGCGATACTGGGGGAATGAATCTCCGCGCTGCTCAGGCTGGTGCATTTCCGGAACGTTTCGCTTTCAACGGTCCGGACGGTCGAGGGGATCTTGACGCTGCCGAGGCTGACGCAGTTATAGAAGGAATAATAGCCGAGCTTCTCGAGCGAGCCCGGAAAGCTGACGCTCGTCAGGCTCTTGTTGTTCTGGAAGGCGTAGTACCCGATCCCGGTGATGCCTTCGTTGATGATCACCTTGCGGATCGTGCCCTTGCTGTAGCCGCTGAAGGCGTAGTCTTTGATCGTACCGCTGCCGGAGATCGTCAGCGTTCCGCCGCTGTCGAGCGAGTACGTCGCGTCGTCGCCGCAGCTGCCGGAATCGACCACGGAGTTGCTGACGTCGCCGTCTCCCTCCGGCTCGGCCGGTTCTTCGACCGGCTCTTCGGCCGGTTCCTCGATGGGTTCTTCGACCGGTTCCTCGACGGGTTCTTCGACCGGCTCCTCGATCGGTTCTTCGACGGGTTCCTCTTCGGGCTCCTCCTCGTCATACGGTTCGAGGTCGATCAGCGGGATGTCATCGTTTGCCGGCGCCGTGTCTCCGTCTTCGGCGAAGCCGGCCGGAGAGAGCGCCAGCAGCAGGGCCAGCGCCAGCAGGATGCTCAGAATGCGTGTTTTCATCGGGAAAACCTCCTCGGAGCGATAATATTGAAGTCCTGTAAAAATATAGCATAAAGAAGCGCAAAGCGCAAGAAAAAAGCCGAGACAGGATCACGATTCATCGGCTGCGGCAGACCCAAGACCCCTTTCAGGGGAGCCGCAGAAAACGCGGGCGATGGCGGAAATAGCCTTCCCCGCCGCAGCGGGGAAGGCAAAGAACGAGCGGGACGTCGAGGACGCCGTCCCCTACAGAGCCTCCGCGGCGTTTCCGCGAAAAGCGCGTAAAAACCGCCCGCTCCGGTTTTTCGGAGCGGGCGGCGGGGAAGCGCTTTACATGATCGGGATCTTGATCTTCAGATCGCTGAGCGGCCAGGAGGAGCAGGCGTGGAACCAGCCCATCTCCTTGTCCATGCGGCGGCGTCCGTCGCCGACGGGGGAGACGAAGATCTTGCCCGACAGCAGGTGGCTGCGGCAGAAGCCGCACTCGCCGTTGCGGCAGTGGGTGTCGATCTTGATGCCGGCGCGCTCGAGCGCCACGGCGACGGGCTCGGCGCCGCTGGCGTCGATGACGTCCTCGCGGATGCCGCGCACGACCGTGATCTTGTAAGTCTTCTTCTCGGCGCCCTTCGGGTAGCCCGGCAGGGTGGAGACGTCGGCCGGGTTGTTGACTACGTCGTGGCGGAAGCGGCGGCAGGTGACGCCCATCTCGTCCAGCGCCTTCTTGACGAAGCGGAACATCGGCAGCGGGCCGCAGAACATATAGGTCACGTCGCCCTCGGAGTACTTCTCGATCAGCTCCCGGGTGATGAAGCCCTTTTCGCCGGGCCAGTCGGGCTCGTCGGACAGGACGTGCACGACCTTGACGTCCGGGCAGGCCTTTTCGATCGCGTCGAGCTCGTTTTTGAGCACGATGTCGTTGGCCTTGACGGAGCCGTAGAGGATGGTCAGCTTCAGCCCCTTGAGCTTGCCGTAGGCGATCTCCTTCGCCATGCCGTGGAAGGGCGTGATGCCGCTGCCGCCGGCGAGCGCGACGATGGTTTTGCTGTCGCGCAGCGGCTCGTAGTAGAAGGTGCCGAAGGGAAGATTGGCCTCCAGCTCGTCGCCGAGCTTGACCTGCTCGAAGAAGTAATCCGGCACGAGGTAGGGGACGTTGCGGCGGATCGTCACCTCGAAGAAGCCGTGCTCGCCGCGGGCCTCATAGGGCGCGGAGGACAGCGTGTAGGGCCTCGAGAGCTGGCTTTCGCCGATCCGGAGGCGGAAGTTGACGTACTGTCCGCACTGGAACACGGGGATGTGCCCGTCGCAGCTTTCAAAGCGATAGGTGCGGGAGCTGGGGGAGGCCTCGCGGATATCCACGACCCTGACGCGCATGGAGGCCGGATGCAGCTTGTCGGCGAGCTCGCGGATCGGATCGTGCGGATCGGGGATCGGAGAGCCCTTGGCGAAGTTTTCTTCTCTCAGCTTCGTGACGCGAGAGGCTCCGCCGACGTCTTTCAAAAAGCCCTTGACTTTAATGCTCATTCCTCACAGCCTCCCTTTCTTTTCCATGTCTTCCTTCACGAACTTGGCGGCCGCGCGGCCGTTCGTGATCTGCGGGCCCATGCCGTCGCCGGACATGCCGTGCGCGCCGGCGAATTCCAGACCCTCGATGAAGTGATCCTTCTCCTTCATCTGCAGACGGGCCACGGCGTGGTCCTCCATGGAGTGGAGATAGCCGTAGATGTTGCCCTTCCAGGCGCCGACGTAGTGCGAAACGGTCATCGGTGTCGTGACCTCGATCTCGGTGATGCGGGGGCGGAAGTCCACCTTCGTGATGCGGATGCACTCCTCGATCATCTCGTTGGCAAGGCGGCGCTTGAGGTCGTAGTATTCCTCTTCCTTCACGCTCTCAAAGGGCTTGGACGGGACGAGCGCCGTGATCGACAGCTGGGTATAGCCCTCGGGCAGGGTGGGATTGGCGTAGTTGAGGCAGATCGTGGTGATGTAGTTGTAGGGATCGGTGATGTTGGAATAGTTCTCCCAGATCTTGTTGGTGTCCATCGTGGTGCCGGAGAAGGTGGAGTAGTTGGTGATGCCGTTTTCCTCAGGCGTACCCTCGATGACCATGATGACCGACACGGGGACGACGGAGAGCTTGCGGTTGTTGATCATGCGGATCGCGCCCTCGGGGACCTCGCTCAGCGGCTCGATCATCTGGCTGTAGACC
>JAILOS010000031.1 GCA_024690695.1 Oscillospiraceae bacterium | reverse complement strand
CTATTTCAGGTGCGCAGCAGTTTTGAGCGAGGGATTTTTCGTTCAGGCAAAATGAAAAATTGCGGGAATACTTGTCTGTATTTCCGCAATTTTTCATGAAGCTTGGGCGGAAAAGGCCCGCTCAAAACCTGTCGTCTCCCTAATTTGCTCGCCCCTTGTGGGGCGGCTTGTTCTGCCCTTCAGGCGCCCGACAGCCTGAGAGTCTCTCCCACGCTGCGCGGGAGAGACTTTTTTCTTCCGAAAACGGCAGCTGTCCTCTGTTCAAGCGCGGAAACGGGTGCTATAATACAGGCAGACGGCGGGCGGCGATCCCGCGGCAAACGGAAAGAGAGGGCGACCCATGAACATCTATGCGGCCGTTTCGCTGTTTACACTGATCATTCTGATCTACTGGATCATCACGGAGCTGTTTGCCATCCTGTTCCGCTTCACCGGGCTGCCGGATGAGAAGGCGCGCTTTCAGGTGATCTCGCTGCTCACCGGCTGCGGCTACACGACGCAGGAGAGCGAGCTGCTGCTGAACAACCGCTCGCGCCGGCGTCTGGCGCGCGTCACGATGCTCTTCGGCTACGTTTTCAACATCACGATCGTGTCCGCGTTCATCAACGTGTTTCTGGCCCTCAAGGTGTCGCAGGTAGGGGACTACCTCACCGGCCTTGCGATCCCGCTGGTCGCAGTGGCGGTCATCTTCGTGTTCATGCGCGTGCCCGCGGTGCGCGCCTGGGGCGATCGGGTGCTGGAGCGCCTCGCCGGGAGGATCGTGCACAGCGACGAGAGCAACAGCGTCATGCTGATCGACTATATCGGCGAAGACTCGATCGCGCAGATCACGCTCCACTTCATCCCGGAGGAATACCAGGGCGTCCCGCTGTCGAAAACGGGCCTCCGCGCCGATACGGGCATCCTCGTCATGCTGGTGGAGTCGCCGGGCGAGAAGGCCTGCCCGGCCGGCGCCGACACGGTTTTTCACGTCGGCGACAAGCTGACCGTGTTCGGCAGCTATCCCGTGATCTGCCGCGCCTTCCACGCGCGCGAGCGCTTCGGGGAGAGCTGACGGGACAAAGAAACGCCCGCCGCGTTCCTTGCGGAACGGGGCGGGCGGTTTGCGGTTATTCCTCCGGCGGACGGTCTGGATTGACGTGTACCATGATGTGCTTGACGCTCGGAAATTGCCGCTCGATCTCGTCGTGCACGCGCTCGGCGATGCCGTGCGCCTCGTACAGAGAGAGCCTTCCGTCGGCCCGGATCTCCAGGTCGACGTAGATCCGGCTGCCGAATTCACGCGTCTGCAGCCGGTCGATCCCGAGCACGTCCCCGTCGGAGAGCACGCACTCGGAGAGGCGCCGTTCAGTCTCCGCGTCGCAGGCGCGGTCCACCATTTTGCCGGTGGCGTCGCGGAAAATGTCGTAGGCCGCCTTGAGGATGAACACGCAGATGACGAGACTGGCGACCGGCTCCATCACCGGCACGCCCAGCCGGGCGCCGGCGATGCCGATCAGCGCGCCGACGGAGGAGAGCGCGTCGCTGCGGTGATGCCAGGCGTTGGCCATCAGCGCCGGGGAATTCAGGCGTTTGGCGTAATGCCGCGTGTACCAGTACATCCCTTCCTTGCTGACGATGGACACGATCGCGGCGATCAGCGCCAGCAGGCCGGGGGCCGCCTGCAGCGAGGCGCCCGCCCCGATGCTCTCGACTGCGCTCAGGCCGATCAGCAGGCCGGTCCCGGCCAGCACGACGGCCAGCACGATCGCGGCCACGCACTCAAAGCGCTCGTGCCCGTAAGGATGGTCCCGGTCGGCCTCCCGCTGCGAGAGCTTGACGCCGATGATGACGATAAAGCTGCTCAGCACGTCGGAGGCGGAATGCACCGCGTCCGACACCATCGCGCCGGAGTGGGCCAGCAGGCCCGCCAGCAGCTTGAACACCGACAGCAGCGCGTTGCCGATCACGCTCACGACCGACACGCGCGTCGCGGTTTTTTCAAAATTTCCGGCGAGCTGCGTTCCGGCCGCCGTTTCGTTTTTCATACAGAACACCTCGAATAAAAAAGGCACCCCGGGAGCATGCTTCTGTCCCGCGGTGCGTGTCCGCTGCTGCGCCCGGCGCAGCCCGGCTCCGAGCCTTTCGGCTCCGGCCTGTTCAGCCGATCCATCCTATGCCGACGATCGGTCGTTTCATACTCTATCAGAGACAAGCCCGTTCGTCAAGAGCGGGAACGGGCAAAAAACGGGAGGAAGCCATGGACAAGAACGATCCCCGCTGCGGTTTGTACCAGCAGATCCTGCGGGAGGAACTGATCTGCGCGATGGGCTGCACCGAGCCGATCGCCATCGCTTACGCGGCCGCGAAGGCGCGCGCCGTGCTCGGCGAGGAGCCGGAGCGGCTGCTCGTCGAGGTCAGCGGCAACATTATCAAAAACGTCAAGAGCGTCGTCGTTCCGCACACGGGCGGCCTGCGCGGCATCGGCGCGGCAGCCGCCGCCGGCGCGGCCGCCGGAGACGCGGAGGCGGAGCTGGAGGTGCTCTCCGCGGTCGACGAGGCGGGGATCGCGGCCATCGCGGACTTTCTGCGGCGCGTGCCGATCGAGGTGCGCTGCGCCGACACCTCCCGCATCTTCGACATCCGCGTGACGGCTTTTCACGGCGGGGACGACGCCTTCGTGCGCATCGTGGACTACCACACGAACCTCGTCGCGGTCTCGCGCTGCGGCGAAACGCTGCTCGAGCGCGAGGTGGAGGAGCAGACGGGGAGCCTGACCGACCGGAGCTGTCTGAGCGTGGAGGGCATCGTCGACTTTGCCGGGAGCGTGGAGCTCGACGGGCTCCGCCCGCTGCTGCAGCGGCAGATCGACTACAATATGGCCATCGCCGAGGAGGGCCTGAAAAACAGCTACGGCGCCAACATCGGCAAGACGCTGCTGCGCGGCCACGAGCACGACCTCTACTTCCGCATGCGCGCCTACGCCGCGGCGGCCAGCGACGCGCGGATGAACGGCTGCGAGAAGCCGGTCGTCATCAATTCCGGCAGCGGCAACCAGGGCATCACCGCCAGCGTGCCGGTGATCGTCTACGCGCGCGAGACCGGAAAGAGCGAGGACGAGCTGCTGCGGGCGCTGCTGGTGTCGAACCTGATCACGATCCATCTGAAAACCGGCATCGGCCGCCTGTCGGCCTACTGCGGCGCCGTCAGCGCGGGCTGCGCGGCGGGTGCGGGCGTGGCCTGGCTGCAGGGCGGGCGCTTCCGCGAGATCGCCCACACCGTGGTCAACGCCGTGGCCGTCACCTCGGGCATCATCTGCGACGGGGCGAAGGCGAGCTGCGCGGCGAAGATCGCCGCCGCGGTGGACGCGGGGCTGCTGGGCCTGGCGATGTTCCGCGACGGCAACCAGTTCTACGGCGGCGACGGGATCGTGAAAAAGGGCGTGGAGAACACGATCGCCAACGTCGGGCGGCTGGCCCGCTTCGGCATGGAGGAGACGGACCGCGAGATTATCCGTCTGATGATGGAAAGCTGAACGGAGGAGAAGCATGATCGATACGACGATACGCATCGGCACGCTGGAGCTGAAAAACCGGCTCGTCATGCCGCCGATGCACACGGGACTGGACCCCGAGGGCCGCGCGACCGAGGCGCTGGCCCGCTATTACGGCGACCGGGCGCGCTTCAGCGGCCCGGGCCTGATCATCACCGAGCACAGCTGCGTCGCGGAGAGCGGGCGCGCCTCGGTCTCGCAGCTTTCGCTGGCCGAGGACGGGCGCATCGCGGAGCACCGGCTGCTGACGGAGGCTATCCGCGAGGGCGGTGGCCGTTCGATGGCGCAGCTCAACCACGCGGGCGCCAACGGCGTCTGCGAGCCGGTCTCCGCCGGGACGCTGCTCGCCCCCGGCAGGCTCAACCGCCACCGCCCGCGCGCTCTTGAAACAGCCGAAATCGCCGCGATCGAGGACGCCTTCGCGGCGGCGGCCGTCCGCGCGGCGGAGGCCGGCTACGACGGCGTGGAGATCCACAGCGCGCACGCCTATCTGCTCAACCAGTTTTATTCGCCCCTGACGAACGACCGGCGCGACGGGTACGGCGGCAGCGCGGAAAAGCGCCTGCGCTTTCTGCTGGAGACCGTTGAAAAGGTGCGCGCGGCGATCGGCGCGTCGATGCCGCTGGCGGTGCGTCTCGGCGGCGCGGACTATCTCCCCGGCGGAAACGGCGAGGAGGACGCGGTGCAGGCCGCCGTCCGGCTGCAGGAGGCCGGCGTCGATCTGCTGGATATTTCGGGCGGCCTGTGCTCCTTTATCCGGCCGGGACACGACGAGCCGGGCTGGTTCGCCTCGATGACGGAGAAGATCCGCCGCGCCGTGTCGATCCCCGTGCTGCTGACCGGCGGCGTGACGCGCCTGTCGGAGGCGGAGGCGCTGCTGGAAGCGGGCAAGGCGGATCTGATCGGCGTCGGACGGGCGCTGCTGAAGGACGCGCACTGGCGCGAGCACGCCTGAGAGAGGGGAGCGCATGGGAAAGCGGAAGAAGCGCCCCTCGCCGGCGCTCGGCCCGGCGCTGATCGCCTTCGGACTCGCGCTGCTGGCGCTGACGCTGTTTTTCCGATCCGCGCAGCCCGCGCCGGCGGAGAAGACGCCGGCGCCCCGCCCGACGCAGACGGCGCCGCGGGAGACCGAACCGAC
>JAILOS010000015.1 GCA_024690695.1 Oscillospiraceae bacterium | reverse complement strand
AGGCAAAAAGAGACAGCCGCTTGAAGCGGCTGCCTGTAATAACGATGCGATGGTAAACCCTCAGTACCCTTTTAAGGGTCAGCAAGTACTGACCCTTATAGGGTCTGAGCAAACCACCAGTTCACTGGTGGTTATGATTTTATCGGGCTGTTGCGTTAAGTCAGCAGGCAGAACGCGGACAGCAGCAGCAGGAGCAGCAGGTTCACCCCGGTGAACTCCAGCAGATAGCGGCCGGTGTGCGCGTCCTCCGCGTGGGAATAGAGCTTCAGGCTGATGAGGCTCGCAAGGCTCGCGATCGGCGTGCCGAGCCCGCCGACGTTGACGCCCAGCAGCAGCTCGCGCGCCTTGTCGGTAAAGCCCGACAGCAGCAGCGCGGCGGGCACGTTGCTGATGACCTGACTGGCCAGCAGCGCCGTCAGATACTCGCGCCCCTGCAGCAGAGCGCGCAGCAGCGCGTCCACGCTCTCCATGCGTGCGAGGTTGCCGGCGAAGACGAAGAAGGCGACGAAGGTGAGCAGCAGCAGGAAATCCGCCTTCAGCAGCAGCCGCCGGTCCGCGATCAGCAGCACGACGACGAGGATCAGCAGCATCACGCCCCAGTGCAGCACGCGCACCACGACCAGCAGGCACAGCGCGAACAGGGCCAGATGCAGCAACAGCTCGCGCCGGTGCAATATCGGCTCCTCGCCGAGAAAAAGCTCCAGCTTTTCGGCGGGGAAGAACAGGCAGGCGAGGAAGAGCAGCAGC
The DNA here is from genome assembly GCA_024690695.1 of Oscillospiraceae bacterium. Next base: position 12,399 of record JAILOS010000015.1, on the reverse strand, counting down.
AGCGACAGCAGCCAGACCGGCAGGCTGACGCGCAGAAAGGCGCCGAAGCTCATCTCGTAATGCGAATACAGATACAGGTTCTGCGGATTGCCGACCGGCGTGAGCATGCTGCCGAGGTTTGCGGCGACGGTCTGCAGCACGACGACGTGGATCAGATCCCGCCGGCGGCCCGCCATGCCGAGGACGACGACCGCAAAGGGGACGAAGGTCAGCAGGGCGACGTCGTTGGTGATCAGCATGGAGCTGAAGAAGCACAGCAGGACCAGCAGCAGGCTGACGGCCCGGAGATTCCCGGCCTTTTCGCAGAGCCGATGAGCCAGGACGGAGAAGAGCCCGGCCTGCCGCAGCCCGCAAACGACGGTCATCAGCGCGTAGAGCAGCGCCAGCGTCCGCCAGTCGATATACCCGGCGTAAAGCGCGTCCGGAGGGACGAAGAAACAGCTGACGAGCGCCGCGAGCGCGGCGATCATCAGCACCGGCTCGCGCCGGACGAAGGAACGAATGGCTGCCATGAAGCGCCTCCCGACATGTTTTCCGTGACAGTATATGACGGCTTTTCCGTCTTGGCAAGAGAAAAGCTTGCCAGAAGGCAAAAAGACCTGTATACTGATGATGAAAAGAAGGAGGCGAGCGCGATGCTTTTCGGCCGAAGGAAAGCGGCGGAGCCCGTATTTCCCAGAGAGGACTACGAGCCGCTGATCCGCTGCAGCATCTGCACCGGCGAGCAGGTCGGCTGCGTGCGCGAGCGCAAAAGCGGCCGCCTGATCGAAGTGATGCTGCTGCGCACGGGCGCGGACCGGGAGGCTTTCTGCCGCCGCTGCGGCGTCCGGGAAGAGGAGATCAAGAAGATCTACTGAACGGATCCCCGCCGAAAAAAACGGCCGGAACTATCCCCCCGGGGGGCTTACGCGCCGCTTCTTCCCGTGCTATACTTTCCCTCGGAAATCTCTGAAAAGAAAGAGGGAAACATCATGAAAAAACTTACTGCGCTTCTTCTCGCCGTCCTGATGCTTCTTGCGCTCGCAGCCTGCGGCGCGCAGCCCGGCGGCGCTCCCGCGGACGCCGGACAGCCCGGCGGCGCCGGACAGGAAAACGCCGGCGGCTCGCAGCAGACCGGGACGGGCGATCCGGAAGCAAGCACCCGCGTGATCATCGACGGACTCGGCCGCGAGGTCGAGGTCCCCACGCACATCGAGCGCATCGTCACCCTCGGCAACGCCACCCGCATGGCGACGTATCTGCAGCTGACCGACAAGCTCGTCACCGTCGCCAACGGCGACCAGAGCAAGAGCGTCTTTATGGCCTACGGCGTGTTCCACCAGGACGAGTGGGCCGATCTTCCGGTCGTCGCCTCCGGCGGCTACGGCGAGATCAATCCCGAGGCGATCCTCGAAGCCGATCCCGACGTGATCCTCTGCACCTATGAGGCCGATATTGTCGCCAACATCGAGGCGCAGCTCGGCATGATGGTCGTCGCCGCCCCGCAGGGCACGCTCTTTGCCGAGGATTACGAGCTGGCGCTGCGCGTCTTCGGCGACGCCTGCGGCGTTTCCGACCGCGCGGAGGCCGTCATTGCGATGATCCACAGCTGCCTGGAGGATCTCGACCGGCGCACCGCGGGCGTGCCCGAAGCCGACAAGCCTCTGTGCCTGTGCGCGGCGGCCACCTTCCGCGGCGGCCACGGCATCTCGGGCGTGTATTCCGACAGCGCGATCCTCGCCGCCATCCACGCGAACAACGCGGCGACGGGGCTTGCCGACAAGCCGAAGGGCGTGGAGGTCGACCGTGAGCAGATCCTGGCCTGGGATCCCGAGGTCCTCATCCTCGACGCCGGCAACATCGAGCTCGTGCGCACCGAGTACGGCGAGGATCCGGGCTTCTTCGCGCAGATCAGCGCGGTGAAGAACGACCGCATCTACCAGTGGCCGAACGCGACGGCCAACTATACGAACGTGGAGATCCCGCTCGTCAGCGCCTACTACGCCGGCAAGCTGCTCTATCCCGAGGCTTTTGCCGACGTGGACTTTGAAGCAAAGGCCGAAGAGATCTTCAGCTTCTTCCTCGGTCACGAGGGCTACATGGACATTCTCAACGAAAACGGCGTCGGCTACGGCCAGGTAAAGCTGGGCTGAGCCGCCGTCTGAAGGGGTTTTCTCTTTGCAAAAAATATCGGACAATCTGCGTCAATACGACCGGTATATCCGGCGCAAACGGGCAGCGCTCATTCTGGCGCTGCTCTTTGTGCTGCTCGCGGCGCTGCTGTATATGGGCATCGGCTCCATCCGCATGAGCCCGGGCGACGTCGTGCGCGTGTTTCTGGGCACGGCGGAGAGGAAGTACGTCACCGCGATCAAGAACATCCGCCTGCCGCGCGTGCTGGCCGCGATCCTGATCGGCGCGGTGCTGGCCTCGTCCGGCGCGGTGATGCAGTGCGTGCTGCAGAACCCGCTCGCCTCGGCCTCCACGCTGGGCGTTTCGCAGGGCGCGGCCTTCGGCGCGGCGATCGGCATCATCGTCTTCGGCGGCGGCATGATCACCAACTCCAATTCCAACTCCACCGTCGCGGTCAACAACCCTTATATCGTGACGCTCTGCGCGTTCGTATTCGGGTCGGTTTCCTCGCTGGTCGTGATCGCGATCTCCCGTCTGCGGCGGGGGATCGGCCCGGGCGGGCTGATCCTGGCCGGCACCGCGCTGAGCGCGATGTTCGCCGGCGGCAGCACGCTGCTGCAGTATTTCGCCGACGACACCTCTCTCGGCGCCGTCGTGTTCTGGACCTTCGGCAACCTGGGCAACGTCGGCTGGGGCGATCTGCGCTTCATCGCCGTCGTGTTCCTGCTCTGCTTTTTGTTCTACGTTTTCAACCGCTGGAATTACAACGCCATGGAGGCGGGCTTCGACACGGCCCGCAGCCTCGGCGTCAACACCGAGCTGCTGATGCTCGCGAGCATGGGCGTCGCCTCGCTCTCGGCGGCCGCGGCCGTCTCCTTCGCCGGCATTATCAGCTTCGTCGGGCTGATCGCCCCGCACATGATGCGCTATTTCGTCGGCAACGACTACCGCTATCTGATCCCCGGCTCGGCGATCTGCGGCTCGCTGCTGCTGATTGCGGCGGACGCCGCGGCCAAGCTGATCGTGCCGCCGGTGATCCTGCCGATCGGCGCGATCATGTCCTTCATCGGCGGTCCGGTCTTTCTGATCCTGCTGTTCAGGGGGAGGGGCGTCCGTGGTTGATATTCGCGAACTGAGCTTTGCCTACGCCAAGGATGCGCCGCCGGTGCTCAGCGGCGTGAGCTTCCGGGCGCCCGACGGCGGCTGCACCGTGATCCTCGGCAACAACGGCGCCGGCAAGAGCACGCTGCTCAAGTGCATCGTGCGCATCCTGCGTCCGCAGGAGGGGGGCGTGCTGGTCGACGGGCAGGACGTGCACGCCCTGTCCCGCACGGAGATGGCGCGGCGCGTGGCCTATGTGGCGCAGAACGCCGGCAGCTCCGACCTCACGGTTTTCGACACGGTGCTGCTCGGCCGCCGCCCGTATATCCGCTGGGACGTGACCGAGAACGACCGCAGGCTCGTCATGAGCCTGCTGGAGCAGCTGGAGCTGGAAAAGCTGATGATGCGGCCGCTCTCGCAGCTGTCCGGCGGCGAAGTGCAGAAGGTGCTGCTGGCCCGCGCGCTCGCGCAGCAGCCGCGCCTGCTGCTGCTGGACGAGCCGACCAGCAACCTCGACCCGCGCAACCAGCACGAGGTGATGAACCTCGTCCGCGGCATCGCCCGCGAGCGCGGGATCTGCGTGATCACCGTGCTGCACGACCTGAATCTCGCCGTCCGTTACGGAGACCGCTTCCTGTTTCTCAAGGACGCCTCCGTTTTCGCCTCGGGCGGACCCGAGTGCATGAACCCGGAGAATATCGAGGCCGTTTACGACATCCACGTCCACACCGCCGAATACATGGGCGTACCGCTGATCGTTCCCTTCCCGGAGGTCCCGGCGGAGCACGGTACGCACCACTCGCACGAGGGAGGCAAGCATGGCACGGCATGACGACTGGGACGGCACCGCCGCCGATTTTCAGCGCGTTTTTCTCAAAGGGCAGAACGGATACAACGACCGGCTGATCGCCTTCTGGTTCGGCGAGGGCCTGCTGCACCGCGGCGACCGCGTGCTGGATATCGGCTGCGGCGTCGGCAAATACGGGGTGCGCCTGGCCGCTCTCGGCTGCGACGTGACGCTGACGGATATCTCGAGCGCGATGCTGCGGCACGCGGAGGAGAATATGCGGCCCTATCCCGGCCAATGGCGGACCTGGTGCTGCGATTTCGCCGAGGCGACGGGGGAGGAGCCGGTTTTCGCGCCGGGCTTTGATTTCACGCTGTCCACGATGTCGCCGGCCGTCCGCACCGCGGCCGCCGTCGAAAAGATGAGCCGCATGACGCGAGGCTTCTGCTTCCTGTCGCAGTTTTGCTCGTGGAAGCAGCCGCTGCGCGACGAGCTGCTGCGCCGGGTCGGGCTGCCGCCGCGGAGCCTGCACGAGCGTCCGGAGGAGGCCAACGCCGCCCTGCTGAGCGAGCTGGCGAAGGCCGGCGTTCACCCGCAGACCCGGGACGAGCCCTACGACTGGGAGGATCTGCGCAGCCCTCGGGAGATGGCGGAGGTGATGATCCGCTTCTACGAGCTCGACCCCGCGCTCGCTCCCACGCTGGAGAAAGCCGCCGCGGAGCTCGCCGGGGAGGACGGGCTCGTCGGCGACGCGGTATACACGACCGTGCGCTGGTACTGGTGGAAAACGAAGGCTTAGCGGATAAAAAACCGCCGGTCCGCTCCCTTGAGGGAGCTGGCCGGCGGTTTTTTGCCCTTTCCCGGGGCGGGGAGGCGCCGAGCCAAATTCTTCCTTGACCGCGCCGGAAATATGACTATAATAGCAGGTGGAGCCCGCGACCTTTTTTACAAGGAGGAGCTATGAAAGGTATTTGCGTTACGAGCGAGATCAAGCCGCTCAGAAAGGTGCTGCTGCACCGGCCCGGCGGCGAGCTGCTCAACCTGATCCCGGACCGGCTGCCGGAGCTGCTTTTCGACGATATCCCGTTTTTGCAGGTGGCCCAGCAGGAGCACGACGCTTTTGCCCGTATCCTGCGCGAAAACGGCGCGGAGGTCGTTTACCTCGAGGATCTGATGACCGAGGTGCTGGCCCTGCACCCGGAGCTGACCCGCCCCTTCCTCTATCAGTGGCTCGAAGAGGGCGAGATCCGTACTCAAAAATGGCAGAACAAGCTGTACGACTACCTCTGCAGCAACTTCGAGGGCAAGGCGCTCGTGGAAAAGACTATGGAGGGCATAACGCTGCGCGAGATGGGCAATGTCTCCGGCTATTCCCTGCAGGACCGCACCGCCCCGCCCGACGATCTGATCGTTGATCCGATGCCGAACCTGTATTTTATGCGCGATCCCTTCGCCACGGTCGGCAGGGGCGCCTTCCTCAACCGTATGCGGTATCCGATCCGCCGGCGCGAGACGATCTACGCGGATTATATTTTCCGCTACCATCCCGACTTCGCCGGCCTGGTCAAGCGCTATTACGACCGCGGCCTGCACGGCAGCATCGAGGGCGGCGACGTGCTGATCCTCTCGGAGGACACGATCGCGATCGGTATTTCGCAGCGCACGAGCCCCGACGGGGTGGAGGCCGCCGCGCACAATCTCTTTGCCGATCCGGAATCGAAGATCCGGACGGTGCTGGCCTTCAAAATCCCCGACTGCCGCGCGTTCATGCATCTGGACACGGTCTTCACGCAGATCGACCGCGCACTGTATACGGTGCACCCGGCGATCCTCGGCCCGCTGACAGTCTATGAGCTGCGCCCCAATGAGAAAAACCCCGCGCTTTTGAAAATCACCCAGATCGACGCGGAACTGCCCGAGATTCTGGAACGCTACACCCACGAGGAGAAGGTCCGACTGATCTGCTGCGGCGGCGGCGATCTGATCGCCGCGGCCCGCGAACAGTGGAACGACGGCTCGAACACGCTCTGCATCGCCCCGGGCAAAATCGTCGTCTACCAGCGCAACAGCGTCACCAACGCCATCCTGCGCGACGAGGGGATCGAGGTGCTCGAGATGCCCTCGGCGGAGCTCTCCCGCGGACGCGGCGGCCCGCGCTGCATGTCCATGCCGCTCATCCGCGAAGAATAAGCGCGCAATAGCAAGGCTAATCACATATATTATCTGAAAAAATCAGGAGGAAACATCATGGGAGTGAATATCCGCGGCAGAAGCTTTCTCACGCTTCTCGACTACTCGCCGGCTGAGATCCGGTATCTGCTGGAGCTGTCCGCCGAGTTCAAGAGAATGAAGGCCAACGGCGTCGAGCACAAATGGCTGACGAACAAGCAGGTCGTGCTGCTGTTCGAGAAGACCTCCACGCGCACCCGCTGCGCTTTCGAGGTCGGCGCCCGCGACCTGGGCATGGGCGTGACCTTCCTCGACCCCGGCTCTTCCCAGATGGGCAAGAAGGAGTCCCTGGCCGACACGGCGAAGGTCCTCGGCCGCATGTACGACGGCATCGAATACCGCGGCTTCAAGCAGTCCGTGGTTGAAGACCTGGCCAAATATTCCGGCGTTCCGGTGTGGAACGGCCTGACCGACGACTTCCATCCCACGCAGATGCTCGCCGATATCCTGACGATCCGTGAGGAGTTCGGCGACGTGCGCGGCCGCAAGCTGACCTTCTTCGGCGACGCCCGCAACAATGTGGCCAACTCTCTGATGGTCGTCTGCGCCAAGCTCGGCATGCACTACTGCGCCTGCGGCCCGAAGGAGCTGATGCCGAAGGACGAGCTGATCGAGAAGTGCCGGGCCGTCGCCGCCGAGACCGGCGCGGTGCTGGAGTTCACGGACGATCCCGCCCAGGGCGCGAAGGACTGCGACGTGCTGTACACCGATATCTGGGTCTCGATGGGCGAGCCCGCCGAGCTCTGGGAAAAGCGCATCAGGCTGCTGCTGCCGTATCAGATCAACAAGGAGCTGATGGCGCAGGCCAAGCCCACCGCGATCTTCATGCACTGCCTGCCCGCCTTCCATGACCGGGAGACGACCGTGGGCGAGGAGATCTACCAGAAATACGGCCTTGAGGCCATGGAGGTCACGGACGACGTGTTCCTCGGCAAGCAGGCCCGTCAGTTCGACGAGGCGGAGAACCGCATGCACACGATCAAGGCGGTCATGTACGCCACGCTGAAGTAAAATGGCGGAGCGGATCGTCGTAGCGCTGGGCGGCAACGCTCTCGGCAAAACGCCGGAGGAGCAGCTCGCGCTGGTGAAGAACACGGCCAGGCCGATCGTCGATCTGGTCGAGCGCGGCTGCGAGGTCATCATCGGCCACGGCAACGGCCCGCAGGTCGGCATGATCAACCTGGCGATGGAGTATTCGGCCAACAAGGGCGGCGGCACGCCCGCGATGCCCTTCCCCGAGTGCGGGGCCATGACGCAGGGCTATATCGGCTATCATCTGCAGCAGGCCATCCGGGAGGAGCTGCGCACGCGCGGGATCGACAGGGAATGCGCCACCGTCGTCACCCAGGTGGTCGTCGATGAAAACGACCCCGGATTCCAAAACCCGACCAAGCCTGTCGGCAGCTTCTACACGAAGGAGGAGGCCGAACGCATCGCGCGGGAGAAGGGCTATGTCTTCGTCGAGGACGCAGGCCGCGGCTGGCGCCGTGTCGTTCCATCCCCGATCCCGAAGCGCATCGTCGAGCGCCGCGTCGTCGAGCAGCTCGTCGAGGCCGGCGATATCGTCATCACCGTCGGCGGAGGCGGCATCCCCGTGGCGGAGACCGGACAGGGGCTGCGCGGCGTCGCCGCCGTGATCGACAAAGACCGTGCCAGCGCCCGCCTCGCGCTGGAGCTCAACGCCGACCGGCTGATCATCCTCACCGCGGTGGACCGCGTCTGCATCAATTACAACAAGCCCGGTCAGCGCGAGCTGAGCGAGATGACCCTGGCCGACTGTGAACGCTATATCGCCGAGGGTCAGTTTGCGCCCGGCAGCATGCTGCCGAAGGTAGAGAGCTGCATGGACTTTGTCCGCAGCGCCCGCCCCGGCGCCACCGCGCTGATCACCTCCCTGTCCCGCGCCGCCGAGGCGATGGAAGGGAAGACCGGCACCGTTGTGAAAAGAGTATAGTTTATCGGAACGACCGAAAAAACGGGCGGCGGATGTGCATGGCGCACGTCCGCCGTTTTATTCGGCAGCATCTTGCGAAAAACCCTTGTTTTATTTGCGTTTTGTGGTATAGTATCAGCATTGTAAACCTATCGGGAGCTCGGGAGGAAGAACGATGAGCGATTTTGAAACTCTGCTTTTTAACGCGGTGAAAGAGGCGGTTCGGGCCGTCTACGCCCTGGAGGCCGACGAGAGCCTGCTCGTGATCGAGAAGCCGAAGGACCCGCGGCTCGGCGACTACGCCAGCAGCGCGGCGATGAAGCTCGCCCGCACGCTGCGCAAAAACCCGTTTGAGATCGCCGAGGCGCTGGCCGAAAAGCTGCGCGGGCTGCTGCCCGAGGCCGAATCGGTCACGGTCGCCCGCCCGGGCTTCATCAATTTCCGCCTGAAGAGCGACGCGCTGAGCTCTCTGATCAACCGGGTCGTCGACGCCGGGGACGCGTACGGCAGGAACGAATCCGGCAAGGGCAAGAAGGTGCTGGTCGAGTGGGTGTCGGCCAATCCGACCGGCGATCTGCACTGCGGCCACGCGCGCAACGCCGCCTGGGGCGACAGCATCTGCCGGATGATGGAGGCGAGCGGCTGGGAGGTTTTGCGCGAGTACTACGTCAACGACGCCGGCAATCAGATCGTCATGCTGGGCGAGTCGCTGACGGCCCGCTATTTCGAGCATTTCGGGCGCGACTACCCGCTGCCCGAGGGCGGCTATCACGCCGAGGACGTGCGCCGCATCGCCGAGGACATCGCCGCGCGCGACGGCGACCGCTGGCTCGAGGCCGACCCGAAGGAGCGGCTGGAGTATTTCATGGCCGAGGGCAAAAAGCGCGAGCTTGAAAAGATCGACCGCGACCTGAAGCTCTACGGCGTGCGCATCGAGTCCTGGATGCACGAGACCTTCTTCTACGAAAACGGCCGCGAGCGCATCGAGCGCTGCCTCAAACGCATGGCGGACATGGGCCTGCTCTATGAGCAGGACGGGGCGCTGTGGTTCCGCTCGAGCGAATACGGCGACGACAAGGACCGCGTCCTGCGCAAGAGCGACGGCACGCTTTCCTACCTCACGCCCGACATCGCCAACCACGTCTACAAGGTCGAGCGCGGCTATCCGCTGCTCGTCGATCTCTGGGGCGCCGACCACCACTCCTACGTCACCCGCATGCAGGCCGCGCTGACCGCGCTGGGCTATCCGGAGGGCACGCTCTCGGTCGATCTGATCCAGATGGTCCGCATGGTCGAGGACGGCAAGGAGGTCAAGATGTCCAAGCGCACCGGCAACGCGCTGAGCCTGCGCGAGCTGTGCGAGGACATCGGCGTGGACGCCGCGCGCTGGTTTTTCGTGTCCAAGGACGTGGCCACGCACATGGACCTCGACCTCAAGCTGGCCCGCAGCCGCGACAACGACAACCCGGTCTACTACGCCCAGTACGCCCATTCGCGCATGAACTCGATCCTGACGAACCCCAAGATCGCCAGGTTCGAGCAGACCGGCCGCTACGACCGTCTGACGGACGAGCGCGAGCTGCTGCTGCTCAAGAAGATCGGCGAGTTCCCCGCGGAGGTCGCCGCCGACGCGGCGCTGCGCAAGCCCAACAAGCTCACGGACTATATCATTTCGCTGGTCAAGACCTTCCACGCCTACTACAACGCCGTCAAGGTCAACAATCCCGACGATCCCGAGCTGACGAACCAGCGTCTGGGGCTCGTGACGGCGACGAAGATCACGCTGCGCAACGCGCTCGCGCTCATCGGCGTCTCCGCCCCGGAGAGCATGTGATACGGGCAATCTTTATCATCAGGAGCGATACATGAACAGTATCTGTGTCAAAAGCGAGATCGCACCGCTTAAAAGGGTGCTGCTCCACCGCCCCGGAGAGGAGCTGCTGAAGCTGACGCCGAAACGGCTGCCGGAGCTGCTCTTCGACGATATCCCTTTTCTGAAGGTCGCGCAGCGGGAGCACGACGCCTTCGCGGCGATCCTGCGCGATAACGGCGTGGAGGTCGTCTATCTCGAGGACCTGATGAGCGAGGTGCTCGCGCTCCGCCCGGAGCTCGTCCGCCCCTTCCTCAACCAGTGGCTGACCGAGGGCGATATCCGCACCGGCAAGTGGCAGGACAAGCTCTGCGACTACCTGTTGGAGAACTACTCCGGCAAGGCGCTGGTGCAGAAGACGATGGAGGGCATCACGCTCAAGGAGATGGGCGGAGCCTCGGCCTACTCGCTGCAGGACCGCATCGCCCCCGCCGACGACCTGATCGTCGACCCGATGCCGAACCTATATTTCGCGCGGGACCCCTTCGCCTCGGTCGGCAACGGCATCTTCCTCAACCGCATGCGTTTCCCGACGCGGCGGCGCGAGACGATCTACGCGGAGTATATCTTCAAATATCATCCGGACTACGCCTCCGTCCGGCGCTACTGCGAGCGGAGCGACCACGCCAGCATCGAGGGCGGCGACGTGCTCAACCTCACGGCGGACACGATCGCGATCGGCATCTCCGAGCGCACCTCGCCCGACGGGATCGAAAACGTCTCCAGACGGCTTTTCCGGGACCCGGAGGCAAGCGTGCGCACCGTGCTGGCCTTCGACATCCCCTCCACCCGCGCCTTCATGCACCTCGACACGGTCTTTACGCAGATCGACGTCGACAAGTATATCGTCCACCCGGCCATCATCGGTCCGCTGACGGTGTATGAGATCACGCCGGGGGAGAAGGACCCGGGCGAGCTGCATATCGAGCGGATCGACGCGCCGCTCGAGAACATCCTGGAGAAATATACGCACACCGAGCGCGTGAAGCTGATTCACTGCGGCGGCGACGACATGATCGCCGCGGCGCGCGAGCAGTGGAACGACGGCTCGAACACCCTGGCGATCGCGCCGGGGAAGGTCGTCGTTTACGAACGCAACGACGTGACCAACCCCATCCTGCGCGACAACGGCGTCGAGCTGCTGGAAATGCCTTCGGCCGAGCTTTCGCGCGGCCGCGGCGGCCCGCGCTGCATGTCCATGCCGCTCATCCGGGCGGAATAAAACGAGCAGTATCCCGATTATGATAAATGCTGGAGGATAACGACGAAATGGGACTGAATATCAGAGGAAGAAGCTTTCTCACCCTGCTGGACTACACGCCCGAGGAGATCAACTATCTGCTGGATCTCGCGGCGGAGTTCAAGCGCATGAAGTACAACGGGATCGAGCACAAGTATCTGACGGACAAGCAGATCGTCCTGCTCTTCGAGAAGACCTCGACCCGCACCCGCTGCTCCTTTGAGGTCGCGGCGCGCGACCTGGGCATGGGCGTCACCTTCCTGGATCCGGGCTCTTCCCAGATGGGCAAGAAGGAGTCCATCGCCGACACCGCGAAGGTGCTCGGCCGGATGTACGACGGCATCGAGTACCGCGGCTTCAAGCAGTCCACGGTCGAGGACCTGGCGAAGTATTCCGGCGTGCCGGTGTGGAACGGCCTGACCGACGATTTCCACCCCACGCAGATGCTCGCGGACATCCTCACCGCGCGCGAGGAGTTCGGCGATCTCAAGGGCCGGAAGCTGACCTTCTTCGGCGATGCGCGCAACAACGTCGCCAACTCCCTGATGGTCGTCTGCGCCAAGCTGGGCCTGCACTACTGCGCCTGCGGCCCGAAGGAGCTGATGCCCGCCGAATGGCTGATCGAGAAATGCCACGAGATCGCCGGCGAGACCGGCGCGATCCTGGAGTTCACCGAGGACCCCGCGCAGGGCGCGAAGGACTGCGACATTCTCTATACCGATATCTGGCTGTCGATGGGCGAGCCGGCCGAGCTGTGGGAAAAGCGCATCCGACTGCTGCTCCCGTACCAGATCAACGGCGCGCTGATGGAAAAGGCCAAGCCCACGGCCATCTTCATGCACTGCCTGCCCGCCTTCCACGACCGGGAAACGACCATCGGCGAGGAGATCTACCAGAAATTCGGCCTGAGCGCCATGGAGGTCACCGACGAGGTCTTCCTCGGCAGCCACGCGCGGCAGTTCCGCGAGGCCGAGAACCGCATGCACACGATCAAGGCCGTCGTCTACGCGACGCTCAAGTGAAGCAAAGGACAATAATACCGGGGATCGGCGATCCCCGGTATTTTTTGGCGCTTGAACGAAGGGGAAAACGGGTGTATCATGCACAGTATGGAAACGACGGCGACA
>JAILOS010000118.1 GCA_024690695.1 Oscillospiraceae bacterium | reverse complement strand
GGTGTAGCGGCCGCCCTCGGCGGTGCGCAGCGGACAGCGCCCGCGCAGCCGCCAGCAGTCGGACGGGAGCAGATAGACGTCGCTGCCGCCCTCGCGCCGCTTCTCCAGATCCTCCAGCGCGGCCGAGGCCGGGATGCGCCTGGCCGTCGTTGCGATCTGCATCATCGCGTCGTCGGCCAGACCCGGGATCGCCAGCACCAGATCCGCCTGGTTGTTATAGCTCAGCGGAACGCTCTCGCCCGCCAGCGTGTCGGCGTTGAGCAGGCGCAGCACCGCCCGCCTGAGCTGTCCATAGGTCATCGATTTTCACCTCAGTTCGCGATTCCCGCCCCCCCGCCTCAGCCGATCAGCCGATGTTCAGCTTTGCGCTGCCGACGGCGAGCGGCAGGTAATTGGCGTCCGTGTCGACCACGCGGATCGAGTGGACGTTGGAAGCGGGGCTGATCTCGAGATTCACGGTCGTCAGCTCGTTCCAGCCGCTGGGATTGATCGCCGTGCCGGCGGTCACCGCGGGCAGATCGTTCAGCGTGTCGGCCAGGGCGAACATGCGGTGGCTGCCCTCGGGCGCGCCGTTGACGAAGATCGAGGTCTTCCCGGCCGAAATCGCGCTGCTGACGATGCTCAGGCTCTTCAGCACGGCCTGGCCGCCGTGGAAATACACGGCGCCGCTCTTCTCGCCGAGCACGAAGCAGTCGTAGATGAAGCGGCCCTCGACGAGGTAGCCGGAGATTCCGGGCGGGTTGTCGTGGATCTTGTACTCCTCGAGCTGCTGCGGGGCGACCGCGGCGGAGGCGTGGGTGATCAGGAAGGCCGTGCCGGCGGGCAGATGCTGCGAGGGCACCTTGACGATGCGGCAGCCGTCCACCTCGCCGATCACGCCGCGGCTGAGCATCTCCTGCGAGGCGTCGCCGAGCTTGACGAACGCGGGATCCTGCTTGAGCAGGTTTGCGAAGCGGTAGCTGCAGAAGGCCACGCGGCCCTTGCAGGGCACCTTGTTGTCCCCGAGGCGCTCCATGCCCTCGAGGAAGGCGGCGTAGGCGTTGGTCTTGTCGATCGCGGAGGAGGCGTAATTGCCGTTCTCCGTCGCGCTGTCGGCCAGCTTGCGGAACACGTAGGCGTCGAACTCCGGCACGACGACCTCGCGGATCTGGCGCGAGAGCGCGCGGCCGGCGTCCGAGACCAGCTCGGACTGGAGCTTGTCGCCCTTGTCGATGATGAAGGTGAAGCTGCGGTCGCGGCTGACCTCCAGATTCTGCACGCTGCGGCTCAGATCGGTCGGCACGCCGTAGCGCCTGTCGCCGTTGCGGCTGTAGTCGTTCATCGACACGACCGGGATGCTGTAGACCGTAAAGGTCTTGCCGCCCTTGAATTTATAGTCTCTGCTCAGCGCCAGCATGGCCTGAGACTCCTGGAAAAAGCGCTCGTCTACCTGCTTGAGGTAGCGGTGGGCAAGGTTCATTCCGCCTGCCATGATTCATTCTCTCCTTTTCTGTCCGCGTCACCAACGCTCGCTCTCGAAGCCGGCCAGGAAGGGATCGGAGGGCTTCGGCTCCGCGCCTCCCCCGGCCGTGCCGCGCACCGGCGAGCGCCGGGACGCGCTGTCGTTTTGCCGGCTGACGCGGCGCTCCTCGCGCAGCGCGCTCAGCTCGGCCTGATGCTGCCGCTCGCTGTATTCGGCGAAGGCGGCGGTCAGGGACCGTCCGTCCCGCAGACTGGCGAGCACGACCTCCGTCGGGAGGCTGCGCCCGCGCATCTGCGGAAAGACCGCCAGCAGCTCCTCCGTCTCCCGGCCGAAGTCCCGGGGGGCGTCGGGCGCGGCTGCGGGCGCTTCGGCTGCCTCCCGGAGCGAAGTCTCCCCGAGCGCCGCGCTCAGCTCTTTCAGTCTTTTCTGCGTCCGTTCCGTGACCTGCGCCTTCTGATACAGCGCGGGCAGTTCGCTTTCGTCCAGCTCGACCAGCCGGTCCCGGTGGTCGACGCGGGCCGTAAAGCGCAGCTTGGCGGGAGGCTTCTGCGCGCTCTCCGTGGTGGGGAGGGCGGCGTCCGCCTCCGTGTCCGGCCTCTCTCCGGCGTCGTCCGCGGTTTCGGACGCGCCAAAGAGACCGGCGTCGGGCGAGCGCTCCGCTTCCGCCGGGTCGGCGGGCGAGGGCTCGCTGAAAAGATCCTCCGCCTCGGTCCAGCCCTCGGGCAGCAGCGGCGTCTCCTCCGGCGTCGGCGCCGGGCTTTCAACAACAGGGTCCATAGCGTCTCCTTTCATGGTGAGAAAGTTTATTTCATATGCGAAACTGCGTTTCGCAAAGGCTATGCGGTTTTTCGCTTACCGCGCGGCGGCCTGGCCGATCAGCGCGCGCTGCGCGACGCCCGGCAGCTCCTCGTAGCGCGCCTGCACGGCGCCGGTGAGCCCGCCGAAGAGCTTGTCCTCGTCCAGCCGCCCGCCCATCGCCGGCTCGCCGCCGGCGTCGGAAGCCGCGGCCGGCGGCTGTCCGGCGCGGGAGCGGATGCTCTCGATCAGCTCCTGCTTGCGGGGGATCAGCTTGTCGGGGATGCGCTCGAGGTAATCGACGACCTCCAGCACGCCGTCGCGGCGGAGATTGTCCAGCGTCTGCACCATCGCGATCTCGCTGTAATAGGTCGTCGCGCCGACGTTCACGGCCACGTTCAGCCAGAGATTCTTGAACTGCGTGAAGTCGAAGTCCTCGATCACGCGGCGGCTGACCGTGCGCGTGCGCATCCGCCCGCTCTGCGGATCGACGGCGGGGAGACCGGCCGCGTCGGGCACCGGCTCTTCAAAGCGGCGCTCGCGCAGCAGCGGCCGGCGGCCGTAATAGGTCCCCATCATGTCCAGCAGGATGCCGCCCACGTTTTCCAGCCACTCGTGCAGGCCCGCGCGGACGTTCTCCAGCGGGACCTCGGAGCTCGACTGCAGCACCATCAGCGCGGAGGTATTGTCCGGGCGGACGTTGCCGAGCTGCGCGTCGGTGGCGCCGAGACATTCCTTCGTGTAGGCCAGGGCCTTGTCGATGGCCAGCATGATCTGGCCGGACATATCCGCGGGCTGAAGATTGGCCGCGACCGAGCGCAGATCCATCTCGGGCGGGAGGTTTCGCACGCCGATGGCCGAGCCCACCTCGTTGTCCCAGCCGGCGATCAGGTCGGCGTTGTAGAGGGTCTTCGGGAAGCTCTGCAGCTGCAGGTGGCGGAACACGAGCGCCATCATCGAGTTGATGAAGATCTGGTTCGGCACGATGCCGGTCACGAGCGCGCGGCCGTGGTACTGGTTCTTCTGCTTTTCCCAGTTGCCCCAGGCGAGCGGATAGCGGCTCAGCCCGGTGTCCACGCCCTCGTAAATGACGCCGTCGCGGGTGACCTTCGTCACGTGCACATGTGTCACGCGGCGGCGCTTTTCGGCGGTCTGCCAGCAGGGGCGGCCGTCCGGGCCGCAGACGGGGCGGCCCGCTTCGTCGCGCAGCGGCAGCGGCTCGCCGTTTTCGTCGGTGAGCACCCGCGTCTGCGGCTTTCCCTCGCCGTCGGGCACGCTCTCCTCGTGCGTCTCCTTGCTGTAGACGATCAGATACAGAGCCTTGCCGGTCTTGTCGTCGGAGGCTTCGAGCTCCGTTTTTCCGCCGATCCCGGTCTGATCTCCGGTCTCGGCGTCGGGGCGGATCTCCTCCGCGCCGCCGCGCTCACGCCAGCGGCGGGCCTCCTCCTTCAGGTTTTCCACGCTGTCGCGGCCGACGAGCAGGATATAGGGCTGGCTCTCCACGTCGCTGCTGTTGGGGTTGCCGAACATCACGTTCACGCCGTCCACCAGCTCCATGCGGATCTCGCCCCGGTAGTCCCCGAAGGCGCCGCCGTAGGGCAGAGCCTCGGGATCCCAGTAAAAGTGCGCGCAGTAGTCGCCGGTCTGCGCGCCGTCGAGCAGCGCCTCGCGCACGCGGTAGTCCATCTTGAACTTCTCAAAGAGGTTCTTCAGCTCCGCGGTCGCATAGACCGAGGCGTTGGATTCCGGGTCGTTCAGGTTCTCGCCGTCGCTGTAGCTCAGCGGCTCGAAGCAGACCGTCACCGCCGAGGAGGTCAGCGAGGCGACGAAAAGCGAGGCGACGCGCTTGATGATGTTGAAGGTCGGGCGGGCCAGGCGGCTCATCGCGGCCGATTCCGGGATGTGCAGCCACTGGTTGCCCGCAAAGAACTCTACGTTGGTGTTGACGAGCTGATACTGATTGGGGCTGAGGGAATTGTTGTAGGCCCGGCCCAGCTCGTAGTAGGCCCAGGCCTTTTCCCGGTCGACGCCGCGCTTCATCCGCGTTCCTCCTCCGAAAAGCGCTCCAGCCCGTAGGCCACGTCCGCGCTGTAGCCCATCAGGGCGCGGAAGGCGCGCTGCTCCGCCTCAAGCTGCCGCCGGCGCTCCTCCGAGGCGCGGGGCGGCTCGTGAGGCGTTTCGCGGCGCGCACGACGCCCGCCCGCGGCGAAGAGCGCCGCGCCGAGCACAAGCCCGGCCAGGATGCAAAGAATCTCCGTCATGCTTTTTCTCCTCTCTTTCCGGGAAACGCCGGTTCACTGCCGCTTCGGCGCTCCGCGGCCTTATTTCCGCAGACCGTTCGCGCGGATCTCACCGTCGTTTCCCTCATCCTCCGTAAGGATCAAACAGGCGCTCCGGGTCGGTGAAGGCCCGTTCGCCGTCCCGGCGGCGGAGGGTCTCCCCGTCCGGCTCCGCCGGCGGCGTGCCGCCGACGCCGATCAGGCGGCTGAGCGCCTGCGAGGCCGCGTCCACCATGTCGTCGTGCGCGCCGCTGGGAAAGGCGGCGAACTGGTCGATGAAGGCCGCGGTCCAGGGGGCCTTCTCCTCCGTCGGCACGAACACGTGGCCGGATTCGATCGCCGGGGCGACCGCGTTGACGCGGGCGATCTTCCCGCCGAGCGGATCGACCGGGATGCAGAACAGCTCGCGCCGCAGGGTCTGGATCACCGCGGGGCCGTTGGCCTTGTCCTCGATCAGCACCGTGCGCGCCTCCGGATACAGCTTCGCGGTGCTGCGGATCGCCGCGAGCGTCTGCGGGAAGTCAAGATGGCGGTTCAGGCAGTAGCGCAGGTAGTAGTCCCGTCCCAGCTTGCCCCAGACCTGCACGGACACGAAGTCGTTGTCCTCGCCGCCCTTGAAGGCCGCGTCCACGCTGATGAGCTGCACGGCGTAGCGCCGGGGCTCGTCCGGGTCGTAGCGCCGCCACCAGCGGCGGGGGATCAGATTGCCCTCCTCCCGGCGCGGCGAGCACTGATACAGCGCCTGCCAGGCCCGCTGCCCGCCGCGCGCGTCCGCGAGATAGCCGGCCTTGAACTGCCGGAGCCAGCGCTCGTCCTTGCCGAGCTCGGGGCAGAGTGCCTCGCCCGGCGCGCGGCCGAGCGGATCGTTTTCCTCGGCCTCCACGGGCAGGCGCAGCAGCTCCGCGCAGGGCTCGCTTTTGAGGATGCGCGCGGCGAGATCGTCCTCGTGCCAGGGGGTCATGATCACGATCACCTTGCCCCCGGCGGCCAGACGCGATTTCAGCGAGCCCTGCCACTCCTCCCAGAGCCGGTCGCGGTAGACGGCGGAGTCGGCCTCCTGCCGGTTCTTCACCGGGTCGTCGATCACGATCAGCTCGGCCGGATTGCCGGTGATGCCCGCCATCAGGCCCCGGCTGATGAGCCTCCCTCTGCCGTTCGAGAGCTCCAGCTCCTGCGCGCGGTCCACCGCCCCGACGCTCACGCCGAAGAGCGTTTTTCCGCAGGCCTTCAGCTTCTCCTTGTTCCGGCGGCAGAAGCGTTCGGCAAAGTCGCTGTCGTAGCCGGCGATGATCACGCGCCAGTCCGGGCGGCGGCCCAGCGCCCAGCTCGGCAGCGTCTCGGTGACCGTGCTGCTCTTGCCGTGCTGCGGCGGCGTCTCGATGACGAGGATCTCGTAGGCCGCCCCGCTCTGCCGCTCCAGAAAGGCCTGCACGCGCCCGGCCAGAAATTCGCTCAGCCGCGTGCGCTTCCAGCCGGGGCCCTGCACGTAGGCCAGATACGCCGCGTAGCTTCGCCGCGCCAGCTCCCGGCGGGCGAGCTCCGCGCGGATCGCCGAGCGCGCCTCATCCATGATCGCCCAGCATCGCCAGCAGCTCCTCGTCGCTCAGCGTCCGCAGATCCGGGACCGCCTTTTTCCGCGCCGCGCCGCCGTCCTCGCCGGCTCCGGCCAGATCGCGCAGGAAGCTCGCTGCCTTCAGATCGCCGTTCATCGCCTCGCGCAGCTGCGCGTACAGCAGCGCCCCCGCGCCGCTCGGCTCGATGCCCCGGCGCTCCAGCTCCCGCCGCAGCGTCTCGTCGTCCTCGACGAGCGGCGAGGCGAGCACGCCGCGCGCCAGCTCCGGCATGCTGCGGCTCCGTTTCTTTCCTCCCAAGCCGATCTCTCCCCCCTTCCTTCCCGGATCGACTGTAGCCTCGCCCGCCGCTGACATTCAATGACGAGTTTCGGGTTTTTCGCAGAGCTCTCTTCAAGACCGCGCGGCGCCTCCGCGCAAAAAAGCGGAAGCTCCGCAAAATGCGAAGCTTCCGCTTTTTTGATTTTGTTTTGACGTTATTCCGCGGCGTGCAGCGCCTCGAGCAGCTCCTTCCGCCGGTCCAGCAGGTTATAGATCCCGTCCTCGGACAGGACGCCCCGCCTCAGATCCGCGGGCAGCAGCCCGGCCTCGTCCAGCGCGAGATCGTTGAACCAGTCCCGGCTGCCGTAATAGGCCTCCAGCGCGGGCAGCTCCTCCCGCAGCGCCTCGAAGGCTTCCAGCGCCCTTTCGAGCTCGCCGCAGACATTCTGCGCGCGGTTGAGGACTTCCTCCATCCTCGTGATGCGTTCGATCGCTTCCATCGAAGCTCCCCCTTTCAGTACCCGCAGACGACGCCGAGCACGATGAAGCCGACGACGAGCAGGAAATTGACGAGAAAGAGCGGAAAGCTCTTTTTGACCCAGGTGAAATAGTCCGTCTCGACCATCGACAGCGAGATCAGCAGCACCGGCGAGGTCGGAAACAGCACGTTGGTATAGCCGTCGGCAAAGGTGTACAGCAGTACGAGCATGGGCTTGGTCAGCCCGGTGTTCACCACCGCGAGCAGGCCCATCACGAGGATCGCCTTCGCCGTGGACGAGGAGATGAAAAACTCGAGCAGCAGCACGATCAGATAGATCACCAGCGCGACGGCGACGGGGCTGCGCCCGGTCACGAGCCGGTTGATCTGATGGACGAGCGTGGGCAGCACGGCCCCCTCGTCCAGCACAAACTTGACCGAGGCGGCCAGCGCGATAAACACGATCGTCGGCAGCGCGCCGCCGAGGCCGCTGAGAAAGCTCTTGAGCACCGCGGAGAGCCTGCCCCCGGCCGCGACGCCGGCGAGGACGCCGCCGAACAGGAAATAGGCGGTCAGGATCACGACGGTATAGCCGCGCAGGGCGGAGCTGAGCGAGGCTCCGACGATCAGCGCGAGCGCGCCGAGCAGGAAAACGGCGCAGCTGCGCTTGCAGCGGCGCTCATCTCCGGCCTCGCCCGCCTGCGTCTCCGCCGCGGCGGCGCTGCGCAGCGCCTCGTCGTGCCGCAGACTGAGGCTCGAGCCCGGGTCTTTTTTCAGCCTGCGGACGTAGAGCCGCAGGAAGGCGGCCAGCAGCAGGAACATCACGAAGAAGATCAGCACGCGGTAGCCGATATGCTCCATCGGGTTGACGCCGATGATCTCCGAGGCCAGCAGCACCGTGAAGGGGTTCGTGATCGCCCCGGCGAAGCCGAAGCCGCAGGAGAGGATGCAGCAGATGAAGCCGGTGAAGGAGTCGTAGCCCGCCGACAGGCACAGCGCCGCGACGATCGGCAGCATCGTCAGCATCTCCTCGAACAGGCCGAGGAAGGCGCCGAAGCAGTAAAACAGAAACGACAGCAGAAGCAGCAGCAGGCCCCCGCGGCCCCGGAAGCGCTCCGACACGGCGCCGACGAGCGCGCGGATGCCGCCCACGTCGTTCATCGCCTGGAAGGCCGCCGAGATCACGAACAGGAACAGCGACAGCATCGCCAGCGTCAGCCCGTCGCCGGAGAAAAACACCAGCACCGGAGCCAGCAGCCCGCGCCAGAGCGGCAGGCCGCCGAGATCGTCCCGCGGCAGGTAGCTCAGATAGTCGATCTCCCCGTCGGCCGTCCGGCCGAACTCGCCCTTCGGCAGCACGTAGGTCAGCGCGACGGACACGAGCAGCAGCGCGAACAGCAGCAGCGTGACCTGGATAAAGGTCTTTTTGGAAATGCTGATGAGGGTGCGCGTCTTTTCAGGCTTTTTCATCGGACCTCTCCCTTTCTTCTGCGCGGCGCCCGGCCAGCATGTCCGTCAGCAGCGCCCAGCGGGCGACCTGCTGCGGCTGCTCGGTCGGGTAGAAGTAGTGCAGCTCGCCGTCGTGATAGAGCTCGAATTCCCTGCCGCAGGAGAAGGCCAGCGCGGGCAGCTTCTCCGCGGGGATCTCAAATTCAAGCTCTTCGGAGCGGAAGCGGAAGCCCTCGGGCGTCAGGAAGCATTCGCCGCGCCCGTGCCGCTTCGGGCCGCCGTTGGCGCCGTAGACCGTCACGCGCACCGGCGCGCGCAGCGAGAAGGAGTCCAGCTCCGGCTCTTCCAGGGCGCGGATCCGGTCGTAATAGGCCGGGATGCTCGCGATCTCTCCCTCGAAGCGGCAGCTCTCGTCCATCCGGTGCGCCGCGCCGCAGGCCGTGCAGCACAGCGTGTCCCCGTGCGTCCGGGTCGTATAGAGCGCGCCGCAGTCGGCGCAGCGGTAGAGCAGGTTTTCCAGCCCCTCGGCCCGGTCCCGCTGCCGGTAACGGTTCCTCGGCTGCGCGGAGGCGTCGTTGTACAGGCTTTCTTCGATCGCGCGGTCGATCTCCTCCGGCGTCATCGTCCGCAGCTCCGCGGCCGTGATCACGCGCTCGGCCGATACGCGGACCGTCGAGCGGTAGCTGCGGCGGCGCCATTTCGGCCCGGCGAAATAGGCCCCGTCGATCTTCACCAGCACGAGGTCGAGCCCGAGCCGGCGGTAGAACGCGCCGCCCTTTTCGACGATCGGATTGGAGCGCCCGTCGGGCGAGAGCCGCCCCTCCGGGAAGATCACGATCGGAAAGCCCTTGCGGACCGTGCGCAGGATGCCGGCCGCGGTGCCCACGTCGCGGGTAAAGAGCTTCTTCGGCACGATGCCGGCCCGTTTGGCCAGCTGCCTGAGGATTGGGCGCGTGCAGTAGTACTCGTTGACCAGATAGCTCGGGTTGCGGGGATGGGCCATCTGGGAGATGTAGAAGAAATCAAAAAAGGACTCGTGGTTGGACAGCAGGATATACGGCGCCTTCACCTCGCGCAGGCGGGCGTCGTCTATCTCGACGCGCTGCCTTTTCCCCTGCCACAGCCGGCAGACGAAGAACAAAAAGGCGTAGCTCAGCGAGTCGGGCGTGCCCTCGGCTTCCTTGAAGCAGAAGCGCCCGATCAGCACGAAGCCCAGCAAAAACAGCAGCACGCCTGCCAGCGCCAGCAGCACGATCAGCAGCCACAGCGGCAGCGCGTTTTTCAAAAATTCCAGCCCCGCGCGGCCCATCACGTTCGAGGCGACGATCGAGGGGATCACGCCGACGGCGACGGTGCGGATATATTTGGAATAGCGCAGCTTCGTGCCGCTGCCGTAGTAGCAGATCGCGCCGAAGGGGATGAAGGGCATCGCGAACAGGAACAGCAGCAGCACGACGGTGTTCCGGTCGTGCACCGCGGACGAGAGCCGGTCCAGACGCTGGCGGCGGCGCTCGTAGGCCGCGCTGTCGACGTGAAACACGCGCACGAGCACGAAGATGATCGTCGCCCCGAGGCAGACGCCGAGGTCGCACAGCAGCAGCGCGATCGGGAAGGGATAGCTCAGGCCGCTGGAGATCTGGATGAATTCCGCCGGGATGAAGACCACGACCATCTGCAGCGCCTCGACCAGCGTGATCGTGACGAAGCCCTGAAAGCCGCGCTCGCGCAAGAGCTCCGCCGCGCCCTCAAAATCGCGGTGCAGCTCCATCCGGAGGAAGGGCAGCAGGATGTCGCGCAGGAAGAGCGCGAACAGCAGCACGATCACCGCCAGCATCCCGGCCACCGCCAGCGCGCCGATCCGCTTCGGCTTCGCCGTAGTCTCTCTTGCGCCGTCCATCGCTTTTCCGCCTCCTTCCCTCCGCCCTGACCGGCGGTTTTCCAAAAATGAATTGTAGCGGAAACCGGGGTTTCCTGTCAAGATCGCGCGGCGATTTCCGCCAGCTTTTCGGCCAGGTCCCGCAGCTCCCCGGCGCGCAGCTTCAGCACCGCGCGGTCGAAGGTGAACAGCCCGTTGGTCTCGTCCTCCACGTCGGACAGCTGCGTGTAGATCGCCCCGCACAGCCCCTGCCGGACGAGCTCCGGCAGCACGGCGCCGTAGAGCTCCCGCAGCGCCGCGGCGAAGCTCTCCCGATCCTCGTACACGCGGTAGCCATAGGTCTTTTCCAGATTGAAGCTGTGCTCGGGGAGCTTCCAGACGTAGCCGCCGATCTCGCTGAGCAGCTGCGGACGCTGCTCTCTGCCGAGGTGCAGCTTGTCAAAATAGATATGCAGGCTGTCCACGTCGGATTCTTTCTGGTGGAACCAGCCGGAGGTCGCGTCGATCCAGCGGCTCGGGTCGAGCGCCTTCAGCCGCCGGTAAGCCGCGTCCGCCTCGAACTGGCCCCAGCCCTCGTTGAAGATCGTCCACAGACAGACGCAGGGGTGATTGCCGAGCAGCCGCGCCGTCGCCTCCATGCTCTCGAGGAAGATCCGCCGCGTCTCGGGATCGGGGTTCAGCCGCCGGTCGCGCCGGGTCTGGAAATGCAGGGTCGGCAGCACGGTGTCGCGGATATACCGGTAGCCGCCGTTGTTGACCATGTCCTGGAACACGACCATGCCCAGGCGGTCGCAGTCGTAGTAAAAGAGCTCGCTCTCGAGCTTGATATGCTTGCGCAGGGTGTTGAAGCCCAGCGATTTCATTGCGAGGATATCCTTTTCAAAGGCCTCCGGCGAAGCGGGGGTGTACAGCCCGTCGCTCCAGTAGCCCTGATCGAGCAGGCCGTTGAAAAAGCAGGGCTTTCCGTTCAGGCACAGGCGGGGGACGCCGCCGACGGTCTCGGTCGTCAGCGTGCGCAGCGCAAAATAGGAGTCGACGCGGTCCTCCCCGCTGGTGAGCGTGAATTCGTACAGCCAGGGATCCTCCGGGCTCCAGCGGCGCGCGTCCCGGAGCTCAAAGCGCGCCCGGCCGCCCCGAAGCGGCATGCGCAGCTCGCCGAGCCGCGCCTCGCCCTCCTCGACGCCCTCGGCCGTGATCTCGGCCCAGTCGCCGCCGGTCTCGATGCGCAGGGCGCGGATATACCGCTCCGGCACGGGCTCGAGCCACACGCTCTGCCAGATGCCCGAGCAGGGCGTATACCACATGCCGCCGCGCTTTTTGCTCTGCTTGCCCCAGGGCCAGCGCCGGTCGAGGTCGTTGACGGCCTCCACGCGCAGCTCGTTTTCGCCCTCGCGCAGCGCCTGCGTGATATCCGCGGAGAAGGGCAGATAGCCGTTCTCGTGACGGCAGACCGATCGGCCGTTGACGAAAACCTCCGCCCGCCGCATCACCGCGCCGAAGTGCAGCAGCACACGCCTGCCCCGCCAGCCGTCCGGCAGCGAGAAGGAGCGCCCGTATACAAGCTTTTCGCCGGGCTCCGGCGGGTCTTCAACGCCGGACAGCAGGCTCTCCGGGCAGAAGGGCACGCGGATCCTCCCGCTCCGGGCGCCGGCGGAAAAGGCCCAGTCCCCGTTCAGGCACAGCCATTCCTTCCGGCGGAGCTGCGGGCGCGGATAGCGCTCCCCCCAGGGGACGCCCGTCAGCCGGCGGCCCTCGTCGGTCCATAGCTTTCTCATCGCTTCACCCGCTTCTGCGTCACAGCTCTTCCGACAGGTCGATGTTCCTGCCGCGCAGTCCGACCGGTGCGCCGCCGGCGGCCTGTTTGGACTCGGGGTGGGCCAGCAGCCACTTGTTGCAGGCGGTCATCCGGCCGTCCTCCTCGTTTTTTGCCGTAAAGACGGGCTTGTCGGTATTGGTGCCTTTCGGCAGCACGACCGCCACGCGGAAGCCGTCCTCTCCCGGGACCTGGCAGGGCGCGAAATGCAGCGTCGTCGCGTAGAGCTCCACCGGCAGTCCGGCGGGCACGCGGAAGGCTTTCACCCGGTCGGTGTCCAGCATGCCGTCCTCGATCTCCTCCCGCCTGGCCAGCAGGAGGATAAACGGCGAGGAGCCGAGGTTGATCTCGCTGCTGCGGTGATATTCAAGGCAGTTGAGCTTCGTGTTGCGGCCCCAGCACATGCCGAGCTGGATCGGCAAACCGCCGAAGGCCCTGTCTCGGAAATCTCCGAAAACCGCGCAGCTTTCCAGGCTCTCAATGCCCGGCCGGTAGGCCGTACCGCTCCCGGGCAGCTCGATCGCCTCCATTTTTTTCAGCAGTTCGCCGACGTCATAGCCCTCCCGAAGGGGCTGCCCGTAGGGAATGAATTCCCGGTCGGTTACAGAATAGATTTTCACGGCGCACTCTCCTTTATGCTTTCGGGGCGGCGCGTTTCGACGCCGCTCCCCTCTGTCGATTGTAAGAGGCCCTCCCTCTCCTGTCAAGTTTTTTCGCGCGGCGGGCGGCGCTTGCGAAAAACCGCCCGGAGGGGACGCGCTTTCCCTTGAACCCGGCGCGGCGATGTGCTAAACTTCTATAATAGATAGTTATACGCTTAGTTATACGCTGATTCTCAGTTTGAAGAAGGAGCGTGAATTCCCTTGCGCATGCTGATCAACCTCATGATCTTCGCCGGCAGCGCGCTGATGGTCTACAACATCCTGCGCTATGGGTCCTTTATGAAAGCCGCCGTCTCGCTGGAGCGGCGGACGGAACGCCGCGGCATGCTGGTCGTTCCGCTTCTGCTGCTGATCTTCTTCCTCGTCGGCTACCTGACCGTCGGTCTGACCGGCATCGGCACACTGCTGATCGCGGGCATCCTCTTCGGCGGCAGCGTCTTCGTCTTCCTGCTGCTGAGCGTCATGATGACCATCTTCAGCCACATGCGCACGACCGACCAGGTCCTCTCGATCCGCTACCGCGAGATGCTGGCGGAGCTGGAGTCCCTGGGCGAGGATTCGCTGGCCGCCTTCCTCGTCAACCTGACGAAGGACGAGGTCGAGGAACGCGCCGGTCTAGATCTCTACGCCTGCGACCCCGATCTCATCAGCTACACCGAGCTGTTTCGGATGCGTCTGGGCCGGATCGTCGACTCACTCGGTTCGAACCCGGACATCTTTGAGCGGGAGGAGCTGCTGCGCCGCTATCGGGACGGGCAGACGCACGTCTCCTCGGTGCTGCTGCAGCGCCGGGAGAGCGGCGAGATCGCCTACGTCCGCGTTGAGGCCGCCCTGTCCACGCTGCCGGTATCCGGCGAGGTCGTGGCCTTCATCACCGAGCAGCGCCACAACGAGGAGATTGTCCGCAGGACGGTGCTGGAACGGGTCCTGATGGACCAGTACGACCGCGTGGCGTACCTGATCGACGGGAAATACCGCGTGCTGATCAGCAACGCCGGCAAGAAGGCCGGTCTGCTGTTTCCGGACGACGAGGGCGACAGCTACGAGTCCCTGTATCTCAACTACATCCTCCCCGCCCAGCCGAAGGACCGGGAGAAGCCGGCGGGCCCGAACCCGCTGCGTCTGTCGGTGATCGACAAGGCGCTGGAGGAGCGGGACGTCTACGAGGTGAACGCGCCCTTTGTGATCGAGGGCGAGCTTCGCTATAAACGCATCGTGTTCTATCGGATCAACCGCGACGCGAAATTCTACCTCTTCCTGATCTCCGACTCCACGGCCGTGCAGGAGGAGCAGATCGCGCGCAACCGCGTGCTGACGGAGGCTCTGGAGACCGCCGTTCTCGGCAACCGCGCCCGCACCCGCTTCTTCACCCGCATCTCGCACGATCTTCGCACGCCGCTCAACGCCGTCCTCGGCTTCACAGGCCTGGCCAAAACGGAGGAGGACCGGCAGAAACGGCTGAATTACCTGGAGAAAACAGAAGCCGCCGGGCACGCGCTCCTTGAGGAGATCGAGAATCTGTTCGACTTGAGTCTGATCGAAAGCGGCGAGTTCCGGCTCGACGAGCGTGAGACCGATCTTTGCGCGCTGGCCGAATCACTGCGCCGCCGCTTCGAGACTGAGTCCTCGGACAAGGAGCTGAGCCTCGTGCTCGATCTCGACGGAGTCCGCCATCCGAGGGTGATCTGCGACGAAAGGCGCCTGAGCCGCTCGCTCGGCCGCCTGCTGGGAAACGCGTACGCCTACGCGCCGGAGAAAACGGCGGTCACGCTGCGCATCCGCCAGGACGAGGCGGCGGACGGCCGCTGCCGCACGGAGCTCTCGGTCCTGAATCAGGGCGCCGACATCCCCGCCGAAGCGCTGGAGCACATCTTCGATCCGGAAGCCTGGGACGAGCACGGCAAGACGGGCGAGCTGACGGGTGCCGGCACCGGCATGGCCGTGATCCGGGCCTTCGCCGAAAAGATGGGCGGCTCGGTCGTTGCCCGGTCCGACGGGGAGGGGAATGAGGATTTTTCGATTCTCCTCGAGCTGCCGGTCGTCTGTCTCTCCGAACCCGAAGCTGCGGAGGCTGCCGCGGCGGAACAGTCTCTGCACATTCTGCTGGTGGACGACAATCCCATCAACCGCGAGCTCGGCGAGCTGCTGCTGACCGCGGAGGGCTGGACGGTCGAGCAGGCCGAGAACGGCGCGCAAGCCGTGGAAATGGTGGAGCGGTCCGGGCCGGGGCATTTCGACCTCGTGCTGATGGACGTGCAGATGCCGGTGATGAACGGCTACGAGGCGACGCGGCGCATCCGCGCGCTGGCCGACCCGGCGCTCGCATCCATCCCGATCCTCGCCGTGACGGCCAACGCCTACCAGGAGGACGTCGACACGGCCATGGCTGCCGGCATGAACGGCTACGTCGCCAAGCCGATTGATCCCGCCGCGCTGCGCCGGGAGATCGACAGACTTTTCCCCGCACGATCCGCCGCGGCGGACGGCGCGCAGTCCTGAAAGGAGCGTGAGCGCATGAACAGGCAAACGACCCTTGAGCAGGGCGACAGCCGGCTGCTCCGGAATCTGTCTCCGCTGGCCGTCTGGGCCTTCTCCTTCGGTCTCAGCGTCGGCTGGGGCTCCTTCGTCATGCCCGGCACGGTCTTTCTGCCGATCGCCGGGCCGCTCGGCGCCGCGATCGGCTTCGCCGTGGGCGCGGCGATCATGGGCGTCATCGGCGTGAACTTCCACTTCCTGATGAACCGCTATCCCGACGACGGCGGCACCGTCACCTACGCCAAAACGGTCTTCGGCTACGACTACGGTTTTCTCTCCGCCTGGTTTTTGGGGCTCGTATATCTGGCCATTCTCTGGGCCAACGCGACCGCGATCCCGGTGATCTTCGGCAGCCTCTTCGGCGACCTGCTGCACTTCGGCTTCCACTATGTCGTCGCCGGCTATACGATCTACTTCGGCGAGATCCTCGTGTCCGTCGGCGCGATCGTCTTCTGCGCGCTGCTGTGTCTGCGCGGCTGCCGCACCGCGGCGATCTTCCAGGTCCTGGCCGCGCTGCTGCTCTTCGGCGGCGTGCTCTTCGGCTTTTTCGCCGTGTTCTTCCGCTCGGACGTCGCCGCCCTGCCCTCGCTGCAGCCCTCCTTTTCCCCTGACGCCAAGCCTCTGATCGGGACCTTGTTCATGGTCTTTCTCGCGCCCTGGGCCTTCGCCGGCTTCGAGTCGGTCTCCCACTCGGTGGAGGAATTCCGCTTCTCTCCGCAAAAGACGCTGCGCATCCTGCTGCTTGCGCTGACCGCCGCCGCCGCGGCCTACATCCTGCTCTCGCTGATCGGCGCGGCCGTCCGGCCCGAGGGCTACGGCAGCTGGGTCGACTACCTGCACGCCCGCGGCGAGCTGTCCGGCATTGAGAGCCTGCCGGTCTTCCACGCGGTGTGGCGCGCCGCCGGCACGCCGGGTCTGATCATCCTCGGCGTCGCGGCCGCCTGCGGCATCCTCACCGGCCTCGTCGGCAGCATGACCGCCGCCAGCCGCATGCTGATGGCCATGTCGCGCGACGATCTCTTCCCCTCCTTCCCCGGCAGGCTCAACCGCTTCGGCGCGCCGAAAAACGCGATCCTCCTGCTGCTGGCGATCTCGCTGCCGATCCCCTTCCTCGGCCGCTCGGCCATCGGCTGGATCGTCGACGTGAACACGATCGGCGTCACGATCGCCTACTCCATCGTCTCGGCCGCCGCCTGGAAGGAAGCCGGGAAGAGCGGAAGCCGGCTCGTCCGCGTCACCGGCGCCGCCGGCGCTCTGATCTCGGTCGGCTTTTTGATCTATTATCTGATCCCGCTCGGCAGCGCCGTTTCGCTGTCCACCGAGTCCTATCTGATGCTGCTGAGCTGGTCGGTCCTGGGCTTCCTGGTGTTCTATCTGCTCTTCCGGGCCGACCGCTCGCGCCGTCTCGGCCGCAGCACCGCGGCGTGGATCGTGCTGCTGCTGCTGATCTTCTTCGCCTCCACGGTGTGGATCATCGGCACGACGAAAAGCGCCACGAGCGCCGCCGTCGCCGAGCTGAGCGACCGCTATCTGCGGATAGGCGCGGGAAGCGGCGCGGAGGCCTTCGCCGCCGATCTCCGCGACGGCTTCAGCCGGGTCACCGGCGGCATCCTGCGCAATTCGATCATTCAGTTCCTGCTGGTGCTGGTCTCGCTGACGATCATTTTCACCATCTATTCGAAGATGCAGAAGAGCCACCGCAGCGCCGTCAAGGACAAGCACGCCGCCGAGCAGAGCAGCGCCGCCAAGAGCACCTTCCTGTCCAACATGAGCCACGACATCCGCACGCCGATGAACGCGATCGTCGGCTATGTCACGCTGGCCAAGCGCGAGAAGGATCTGCCGCCGCGCGTCGCGGACTATCTGGACAAGATCGAGAGCTCCAGCGGCCATCTGCTCACGCTGATCAACGACGTGCTGGAGATGAGCCGCATCGAAAGCGGCAAAATGGAGCTCGCCCCGATCCCGACGGATCTGCGGAAGCTCCTGGACGAGACGCGCAGTCTCTTCTCCACCCAGATGGAGACCAAGGGCCTGCGCTACACGGTGCGCTGCGACGAGGTGCGGGACGCCCACGTGCTCTGCGACCAGAACCGCATGAACCGCGTCCTGCTCAACCTGATCAGCAACGCCTACAAATTCACGCCCGCGGGCGGCACGGTGGACGTCTGCGTGCGCCAGACCGGCCGCGCCGAGGGCTCGGCCTCCTACGAGCTGCGCGTGAAGGACAGCGGCATCGGCATGAGCCCGGAATTCGCCGCGAAGGTCTTCGAGGCCTACGCGCGCGAAAAAACCTCGACGGTCGAGAACATCCAGGGCACCGGCCTCGGCACCGCGATCACCAAGAGCATCGTCGAGCTGATGGGCGGCACGATCGAGGTCCTCTCCGAAAAGGGCAAGGGCTCGGAGTTCATCGTGCGCGTCGATCTCCCGCTGGATCCCGCCGCGGCCGAAGCCGCCGAGGAGACGCGGGAGGGCGCGGCGCCGGCCTTCGCCGGGCTGCGCGCGCTGCTGGTCGAGGACGATGCGGCCAACCGCGAAGTCGAAAAGACCCTGCTTGAGGAGATGGGCTTCGTCGTCGAAACCGCGGTCAACGGCGAGGACGCCGTGGAGACCGTCGCCGCGTCCGCGCCGGGCGAATTCGCCGTCGTGCTGATGGACGTGGAGATGCCGGTGAAAAACGGCTATGAAACGACAAAGCTGATCCGCTCGCTGAAAAACCGCGCGCTCGCCTCGATCCCGATCGTCGCTCTGACCGCGAAGGCCTTCAGCGAAGACGTCGCCGCCGCGATGGCGGCCGGGATGAACGCCCACATCGCCAAGCCCATCGACGCCGGGGCCGTCTCCGACACGCTCTCGGAGGTCCTGCGCCAATAGAGGCCCGAGCTCTGCGCCGACGCTGCGGCCGCCCCTGCGAAAACACCGTGTCCTGCGAAGGAAAAGCCTTCCCCGCCGCGGCGGGGAAGGCAGCGGGCGACCGCAGGGGCGACCCTTGCGGTCGCCCGCTGCTGCTGAAACCAAAACAGCCTGTCATTCGGAGCGTCGGCGAAGAATCTGCGCCGAAAAAGCGAGGCCCCCCGTTCCCTCCGTTCCGAACTCCGCATTCCGCATTCTTCCCGCGCTCAAACTTTTTTTGTTTTCCGTCTTGACAGCGGCGGCGCGCGGTGATAAAATCCGCGTGTATTGAATATTGATTCATTCCGCGTTCTGCGGTGCCAGGGGCCTAGTGCCCCCTTAAGGCATCGGAGAACGTTTTTTATTGCCTTCATTCTGATTGTCGGAGGGATTTTTATGAAGCCGAAGCAAATCTTCGTCACCGGCGGCGTCTGCTCGGGACTGGGCAAGGGCATCACGGCCGCTTCGCTGGGGCGGCTGCTGAAAAGCCGCGGCCTGAAGGTCGCCGCGCAGAAGCTCGACCCCTATATCAACGTCGATCCGGGCACGATGAGCCCCTTTCAGCACGGCGAGGTCTTCGTCACCGAGGACGGCAGCGAGACCGACCTCGACCTCGGCCACTACGAGCGCTTCATCGACGAGGATCTGAACCGCTACTCGAACCTGACCTCCGGGCGGGTGTACTGGAACGTGCTGAACAAGGAGCGCCGGGGCGAATACCTCGGCCAGACCGTGCAGGTGATCCCGCACGTCACGGGCGAGATCAAGGACTTCATCGACCGCCTCGGCGAGCGCACCGGCGCCGACGTCGTGATCACCGAGATCGGCGGCACGACCGGCGATATCGAGAGCCAGCCCTTTCTCGAGGCCGCGCGGCAGATCGGGCTCGAACGGGGCCGGGAAAACGTGCTGTTCATCCATGTGACGCTGGTCCCCTATCTGCACGGCAGCGGCGAGCACAAGACCAAGCCGACGCAGCACTCGGTCAAGGAGCTGCAGGGCATGGGCGTATCCCCCGACGTGATCGTGCTGCGCTGCGACGAGCCGCTCGAGCCGGAGATCTTCCGCAAAATCGCCCTGTTCTGCAACGTCGGGCCGGACTGCGTGATCGAAAACCGCACGCTGCCGGTCCTTTACGAGGCGCCGCTGATGCTGGAGGAAAACGGGCTTGCCTCGGTCGTCTGCCGCAAGCTGGGCCTGGACGCCGGCGAGCCGCGGCTCGGCGAGTGGCGCGCGATGGTCGAGGGGATCAAAAACGCGAAAAGGCGCGTCACGATCGGCCTCGTCGGCAAATACATGCAGCTGCACGACGCCTATCTCTCGGTGGCCGAGGCGCTGCGCCACGCGGGCTGCTCGCTCGGCGCGCAGGTCGAGATCCGCTGGATCGACAGCGAGGGCGTCACCGGGGAGAACGCGGCGCAGGTCCTCGCCGGCTGCGCCGGGCTGATCGTCCCCGGCGGCTTCGGCGCGCGCGGCGTGGAGGGCATGATCGCCGCCGTCCGCTTCGCGCGGGAAAACGACGTGCCCCTGCTCGGCATCTGTCTCGGGATGCAGGTGGCCGTGATCGAATTTGCCCGCCACGTCTGCGGCCTCGCCGGCGCGAACTCCGGCGAGTTCGATCCGGACTCGCCGCACAAGGTCATCGACTTCCTGCCCGACCAGAGCGACGGGACGGACAAGGGCGGCACGCTGCGCCTGGGCGCCTGGCCCTGCCGCACCGGGGAGGGCAGCCGCCTGCGCGCCTGCTACGGCGCGGAGCAGATCAGCGAGCGCCACCGCCACCGCTACGAATTCAACAACGATTACCGCGCATCGCTGCAAGAGGCCGGGCTGCGGCTGTCCGGCCTCTCGCCGGACGGGCGCATCGTCGAGGCCGTGGAGCTGAGCGAGAAGCGCTTTTTCGTCGGCGTCCAGTTCCACCCCGAGTTCAAAAGCCGCCCCAACCGCCCGCACCCGCTCTTTGCCGGTCTGGTCTCCGCGGCGCTGGAAAAAGCCGGGGAATAACGAAAAAACAAGCCGCGCGCCTTGCGCTCTCCTTCTCTTCGTGCTATGCTGGTCCTGTCGGAAAAGACAATCGGCCGATCCTCCGGACGGAGTCGAAAAGGAGTTGACCGCTTATGTCCGTCCTCTCGCAGCTCAACAGTCCCTTTCTCTATCTCGTCTGCGGCGCGATCATCCTGTTCATCGCCGCCGTCAGCCTCTTCTTCCTGATCCGCGCCTACCGCGCCGGGAAGGCGCTGGGGCTGGATCCCGTGAAGATGAAGCGCGCCATCACCGCCAGCGCCACCTTCACCCTGCTGCCCAGCGTGGGCATCCTGCTGGGCGTGATCGCCCTGTCCGGCAGTCTCGGCATCCCCTGGCCCTGGCTGCGCCTGTCCGTGATCGGCGCGCTGCACTATGAGACCCAGGTGGCCACCGCCGCGGCGGAGCAGGCCGGTCTCGGCGGGCTCTCGGCCTCGACGATGACCCTGCGCGGCTTTACGACGATCGGCCTGCTGATGAGTCTGTGCATCATGTGGGGCATGGTCTTCTCGGCGCTGCTGAACAAGCGTTATCTCAGCCGTCTGGGCGGCGGCAAAAAAGGACCCGGCGCCTCCGGCTTCGGCGACAGGGCCATGACCGCGATGTTCATCGGCCTGATCAGCGCCTACGTCGGCAGCTACGTCGGCGCCTTCATCTCCGGAGGCGGCCTGTTCTCCTTCGGCGGCTCCTGGCTGCCCCTGGCCGTCGCCGCGGCCGCCGCGCTGTTCATGGCGCTCTTCGTATGGCTCGCCGAAAAGAAAAAGCTCGTCTGGGTGGAGAGCGTCTCCGTCGCGGGCAGCATGCTGCTGGCGATGGCCGCCGCGGTGCTGCTGGGCGGTCTGGTCTGAGAGGAGGGTGAAGCATGAACGAAGAAAAACAGGCGCTGTTTGAAGCCTACAACCGCCGCACGCATCTGTACGGCCGCGTCGTCAGCGCGATCACGCTCGTCCTGCTGCTCGGCGCGCCCTTCGTCATCGGCGCCTATCTCGGCGCGATGCCCGATCTCAGGGCCGCGGGCTCCGGATTTCTGGCCATCGGCCTCGTCTGGTTTGTCAGCTGCATCGCCGAGTGGTTGGTCTACACGCCGATGCTCGGCGCGGGCGGCGGCTACCTCGCCTTCATCACCGGCAACCTGATCAACATGAAGATCCCCTGCGCCGTCAACGCGCGCGACATCGTCGGCGTCAAGGCCGGCACGCCGGAAAACGAGATCGTCTCCACGCTCTCGATCGCGACCTCCTCGCTGGTCACGATCCTCGTGCTGGCGCTCGGCGTGCTGCTGCTGATCCCGCTGCAGCCGCTGCTGCAGTCTCCGGCGCTGCTGCCGGCCTTCGACAACGTGGTCCCGGCGCTCTTCGGCGCGATGGCCTATAAATACTTCCGCAAAAACCTCGACGTGGCAGCCCTGCCGCTGCTCGTGATGAGCCTGCTGTTCATCCTCGTCCCCTCGCTGACCGGCTCGACCAGCTTCATGATCCTGCCGAGCGGCGCGCTGGCGATCGGTCTGGCCTGGCTCAAGTTCAAAAAGACGGGAGGGAACGCGGCATGATCTGGCTTTGGCTCGGACCGCTGTGCCTGCTTGCGGCGCTGCTGCTGATCGCCGTCGCGCGCACGCTCGCCGCGGGGCAGAAGCACGCCGATTACCGGCCGGACCCCGACCCGGAGCGCGCCGCGCGCTATGCCGAAAAGCTCTCGCGCATGGTGCGGTGCGAAACCGTCTCCCGTCCCGGCGAGGATCAGCGTGAAAAATTCCTCGCCTTCCATGCGCTGCTTGCGGAGCTCTTCCCGCTGACGCACGCCCGGCTGGAGAAAAAGGAGATCGACGGGAATCTGCTCTTCTTCTGGAAGGGAAAGAGCTCGGAGCGCCCCGTCGTGCTGATGAGCCACCAGGACGTCGTCCCCGCCGAGGGGAGCTGGCGCTATCCCCCCTTCTCCGGCGCGATCGCCGAGGGCAAGGTCTGGGGCCGCGGCAGCGCGGACACGAAATGCTCGGTGCTGGGCTTTTTCCAGGCGGTGGAGGAGCTGCTCGCCGAGGGCTTCGTCCCCGCGCAGGACGTGATCCTCTCCAGCTCCTGCACCGAGGAATACGCCGGCCCCGGCTGCCGGAAGCTCGTCGACGAGCTGAAGGCGCGCGGCGTCAGGCCCTGGCTGGTCTGCGACGAGGGCGGCGGCGTCATCGTCGACCCGATCGCCGGGGTGCGCGGCGCCTTCGCGATGATGGGCGTGTTTGAAAAGGGCAAGGCCGACGTGAAATTCACGGCCCGCTCCCCGGGCGGCCACGCCAGCGCGCCGCCGGCAAACAGCCCGATCGCCCGGCTCGCCGCCTTTGAAAACCGCGTGGAGCGGCGCTCCCCCTTCCGCAGGGCCTTCGAGCCGGAGGTGGCCGCGATGTTTGCTCGCCTCTCGGCCTACGCGCCCTTCGGGCTGCGGCTGCTGCTCGGCAACGTCTGGCTCTTCGGGCCGCTGCTGAAGCTCGTGATGCCGAAGCTCTCGCCCCAGGCGGGGGCGCTGCTGCGCACGACGGTCGCCTTCACGATGCAGTCCGGCTCCGACGCCTGCAACGTGCTGCCGCAGGAGGCCTCGGTCTGGGCCAATCTGCGCTTTATCCCGCACCAGGGGATGGACGAGAGCCTCGCGCTGATCCGCGCGCTGGCCGCGAAATACGGCCTCGAGACCGAGGTGCTGTCCGCGAGCGACTACACCGCCCCCACGGACATCGGGGGCGAGGCCTGGCGCTTCGCCGTGCGCACCGTGGAGGAGACCTTCCCGGGCGTGCCGGCCTGCCCCTACGTGATGACCGGCGCCACCGACGCGCGCTTCTATCAGGCGATCTGCGACAGCGTGATCCGCTTCGCTCCGGTGATCTACGGCCCGGAGCAGATGAAGGGCATGCACGGCGTCGACGAGAACATCGGGATCGACTGTCTGCCCGGCGCGGTGGACTTTTACCGGAACCTGATCCGGGGGCTCTGAGATTTATTCGTCCCGTAATGAATAAAACGCGGCGCTCCCCGCTCTTCGTCAAAGTGTCGGCTAAAATGCGCGAAACTTCGTCACTTTGTTCCTTGACTCACAGGGCCGGAAATGGTAAAATAACAAAGTGTTGAAGTACTTTTTGCATTGGGAGTATTCATCATGAAAAAAGTCAAGGTGTTGATCGGCAACTATGGCAGCGGGAAAACCGAGCTGGCTCTGAATTTCGCCTTTCGGGCGGCCGAGCGGGGCGAGCGGACGGAACTGCTGGACCTGGATATGGTCAACACCTATTTTCGTTTGACCGAGCGCGGCCGGATGACCCGGATGAAGGAGATCCGGCTGGTCTCCCCCAACTTCGCCTGCTCCGGCATCGAGACGCTCTCGGTGCCCGCGGAGGTCTCCTCCGCTTTCGCGATGGACTGGGACACCGTGATTTTCGACGTGGGCGGCGACGCGGTCGGCGCCACGGCCGTCGGGCGCTATCACCAGGACTTCATGGAGCTGCTGCCCGAGCAGCTTGAGGTGCTCAACGTTGTGAACATCCGCCGTCCGCTGGCCGGCACCGTCGAGCGCATCCTCCGTCTGCAGGAGGACATGCAGGTGCACTCCCGTCTGCGCATCACCGGCATGATCAACAACACCAACCTCGCCGAGGCCACGACGACCGCGGAGCTGCGCGACGGCTACGAGATGCTGAAGGAGGCCTCGCGCATCAGCGGCATCCCGGTGCGCTACACCTCCGGCAAGAAGGACATGCTGGACGCTTTTCTGGCCGAGGGGCACGACCCCGCCTACATCGGCACGCCGCTGGCGATCGACACCTATATGCAGCGCGACTGGGCCTCCTGGGTCAAGGGCCTGTAAAACCGGATTTCCCCGCACGTGCGGCAACAATAAAGAGAACACCAAAATATCGGAAAAGAGGTAGGATCTATGGTTAAGCTCTCGATCAACGAGCTGGTCTGCAAGGGCTGCGGTCTGTGCGTCCGGGCTTGCCCGAAAGGCGTCCTGGCCCTGTCCAAGACCAAGCTCAATGCCAAAGGTTATCACCCTGCCGAAGCGGTGAAGCCCGAGGAATGCATCGGATGCGCGTCCTGCGCGCGCACCTGCCCGGACGTCGCAATCCGGATCGAACGGGAATAAGGAGGGAAAGAACATGGCATTGACTCTGATGAAGGGCAGCGAGGCGATCGCGGAGGCCGCCATTCGCGCCGGCGCCCGTTTCTTCTTCGGCTACCCGATCACTCCGCAGACGGAGATCCCCGAATACATGTCCGCCCGTATGCCCGAGCTCGGCGGCTGCTATCTGCAGGCCGAGAGCGAGGTCGCGGCGATCAATATGGTCTATGGCGCGGCCGGCACCGGCGAGCGCGTCATCACCTCCTCCTCCAGCCCCGGCGTCAGCCTGAAGCAGGAGGGCATCTCCTACATCGCGGGCGCGCGCCTGCCGTGCGTGATCCTCAACGTGATGCGCGGCGGCCCCGGTCTGGGCAGCATCCAGGCCTCCCAGGGCGACTACTTCCAGGGCGTCAAGGGCGGCGGCAACGGCGACTACCGTCTGCTGACCTACGCGCCGGCCTCCATTCAGGAAGCGATCGACATCATGATGTTCGCCTTCGAGAAGGCCGAGAAATACCGC
>JAILOS010000080.1 GCA_024690695.1 Oscillospiraceae bacterium | reverse complement strand
TCCCAAAACATAGAAGCCGTTAAAAGCCCTTGCCTTGGTCAGCCAATCTACAAGAACTTCGTAATCCGAAGGCTTTTTGTCGAGTATCCTTCCCAACAAGAACTCTATCTGTTCCGGTGCATAATAATTGATTCCAAATAGATCTACCGGACCTGTTCTCAAATTGTTATATGTTCCGCAGTTGAAAACAGGGCTGTAATTCTGATAGAACAAATCAATATCATCAACATGAATGTATAGCGAGTCGTCTTTCCAATGGGTAATTGCTCGAACGCTGACAATCTTTTTTATTCTCGTTCCTGAAGGAAGATTACAGAACTGCAGTTCAATAAACGCCGAACCGCCATAAGCTCTTCTTTCCTCTTTAGAGGAAAATCGGTGGAAGATTATGAGAATCACTCCTTTCTTGGGAGAGTTTAGCTTACTTAAGTTATAACAGATAAAGATTATTAGTTCAATCCGGTTACAAAGAAAACCTCTCTTGTCTTGGTAGACAAAAGAGGTTTCTTTTATGGCGGAGGGTGCAGGATTCGAACCCGCGTGGACTTTCGCCCTAACGGTTTTCAAGACCGCCCCGTTATGACCGCTTCGGTAACCCTCCGTGTATGTTAACTCCCTCGCGGGAGGTAACGACGATATGAAATTGTCTTAGAATTGCTCATAGAAATGCCGGAACCCGCCCCCGGCGGCGCTCGCAAGCGTCCCCGCTTCGGCAAGCCTCGGGGTGAGGACAATGTAGCATAAAAGCCGGGCGCTGTCAAGGCGAGCGGCGGCGCGCGCAAGGGGGCGGGCCGCAAAAAGCGAAGCCGGGGCCGCGGGAGAGGGGAGCCGGCGGCTGCGACAGAGAGGGGAGCCGGAGACTGCGACAACGGCTTGCGCAGAGGCTCGAAAGCTGATATAATAAAAATACAGGGGCGCCGGAGCAACGCGGCGGCCCGACGACAAGCCGCAAAGGAAATGAAACTATGATCAAGCATATCGTCTTTGATATGGGCCGGGTGCTCATCGACTGGGAACCGGACGAGATCATCGCCCGCTGCGGTACCGCGGGAGCGGACGCGAAACGTCTGCGCCGCGAGGTGTTCGAGGGCGTCGAGTGGGCGTCGATGGACCGCGGCACGATGACGCAGGCCGAGGGGCTGGCGCGCATCCTCCGCCGTCTGCCGCCGGAGCTCCACGGCGCGGCGGAGCGCTGCGTGCGCGACTGGTGGAAGGACAAGCTGCATCCGATCGAGGGCGTCGCGGAGCTGATCCGCGAGCTCCGGGGGCTCGGCTGCGGGATCTACCTGCTCTCCAACGCCACGAGCGCCGTGCACGAGTATTTCCGCCGTATTCCGGGCAGCGAGTGCTTTGACGGGCTGATCGTCTCGGCGGATTGGGGGCTGCTCAAGCCGCAGCACGAGATCTACGAGAAGCTGTTCGAGGAATACGCGCTTAAGCCCTCGGAGTGCTTTTTCATCGACGACAGCCCGCTGAACGTCGACGGCGCCGCCTTCGTCGGCATGCCCGGGACGGTCTTTTTCCGGGATCTGCCCCGGCTTCGGCGGGAGCTGAACGAGGCGGGCGTGCCCGTTCGGTTGGAGGGGGAAGCATGAAGAGAAGCGAGATCAACGCGGCGCTGCGCGAGATGGAGGCCATGATCCGCGCCTGCCGGATCGCCCTGCCGCCTTTCTGCGGCTTTTCGCCGGCGGACTGGGAGAAGCTCGGACGGGACTACGACGAGATCCGGGACTGCGCGCTCGGCCGGGACATTACGGATTACGGCCTGGGCGACTTTAAGCGCGTCGGGCTGTCGCTCGTCACGCTCCGAAACGGGAACCGCATGAAGCCGGAGACCTACCCGAAGGTCTATGCGGAAAAGCTGCTGTATCTGAGAGAAGGGCAGTACTCCCCGATGCACTTCCACTGGTTCAAGACCGAGGATATCATCAACCGCGCCGGCGGAACGGTGCTGATCCGGGTATACGGCTCTCTGCCGGACGAGGAGATCGACCGCGGGAGCGAGGTGACCGTCCGCTGCGACGGCCGCCGCTTCACGGTGCCCGCCGGCACGCAGATCCGGCTGCGCCCGGGCGAGAGCATCCACATCCCGCGGCGCCTGTATCACGACTTCGCGGTCGAGACCGGCGGCGGCCCCGTGCTGATGGGCGAGGTGAGCCAATGCAACGACGATTTGACGGACAACCGTTTCAACCCGCCGGTCGGCCGCTTCCCGCGCATCGAGGAGGACGAGCCGCCCTACCGCCTGCTCTGCGGCGAGTATCCCACGGCCCGATAGAAAACGACGCCCTTTCCCGTCTTGCGGGAAAGGGCGTTTTCAATCGTTCAGAGGAATATCCGCCCGCACGACCTTGTCCCAGGAGAAGACCGTCAGCAGCTCGCGCGCGGAGACGGGCTCCTCGCGTTCCAGCAGCCCGCACAGAAAGGCGAGCCGCCCGATCAGCGCCTCGGGCGTCATAGTCCTGCGGAGCTCCTGCGTGCTCAGACTGCCGAGCCGCTTGGAGAGCTTTCCGCCGTCCGCCCCGACCAGCAGCGGAGCGTGACAGTAGCTCGGCGCCGTGCCGCCGAGCGTCTCGATCAGCCATTTCTGCCGCAGCGCCGAGGGGAGCAGGTCGCGCCCGCGCACGACGCGCGTGACGCCCATGAGCCGGTCGTCCGCGCTGACGGCGAGCTGATAGGCGAAGACCCCGTCGGCCCGGCGCACGATACAGTCGCCCATGTCGCGCGCGAGATCCGCCGTGACGAGGCCGTAATGTCCGTCCTCCAGCGAGATCGGCCCAGTCGGGCTGCGCAGCTTCCAGGCGGGCGGCCTTCCGGAGCGAAGGCGTTCCTCCCGTTCTTTCGGGGAGAGGGACCGGCAGCGGCAGGCGCCGTCGTGCTCGGCCTCGCCCGGGTGCGGCGCGGAGGCCGCGGCCAGCCGCTCGGCCCGGCTGCACCAGCAGGGATAGACCAGACCGCGCGAGCGCAGCTCCCGAAAGACCTCCTCGTAGCGGGCCGTGCGGCGAGACTGCGCATAGTCCTCGTCCGGCCAGCCGCGATCCCAGTCCAGCCCGAGCCAGCGCAGATCCTCCGCAATGGCGCGCGCATAGTCCGCCCGCGAGCGGGCCGGGTCCAGATCCTCCATCCGGAAAACCAGCTCGCCCCCGAGAGCGCGGCAGTCCAGCCAGGCCAGCAGCAGGCTCAGCAGGTTGCCCAGATGCAGATAGCCCGAGGGGCTCGGCGCAAAGCGCCCGACGACTTTCGTTTCCATAGCCCGAGTATAGCACGAAGCGCGAAAAATGAAAACGATTTCTTGACAAACGGCGCAAACTCGGATAGTCTGACAAAAAGAAAGGCCGCCGGCCGGAGGAGAGACTATGGCGTTTTTCGGACGATTCTATCTGGACAGAGAAAAGGACATCCTCGTCGATCTCGATCGGGAGGGGGAGGAGCTGTCCTACGTGCTGCGCACGCCCAATCACAAGACGGGCAATCTGATCCGCAATCTGGCCTCGCTCTGCGAGCTGCCGCTGTCGCAGGACGAGAAGGGCCTGATGGTCATCCGCGGCGCCGTGCCCTGCTACGTGGACGGCGACAACCGGAAGCTCTACGTCTTCCGCATGGGCAACACCAAGATCGCCAACATCTTCCCGGACGGCTCCGTGGAGATGAAGGCCTCGATCCCGGCGATCTCAAAGGCGCTGATGAGCCAGACGAAGGACTACCGGCTCAGCGTGGCCAAGACGATCGTCAAGACCTATATTTTCAGCGACTGCAAGTTCCGCACGGACCTGCACACGCACATGAGCGGCAACCTCGATCCCGACGTGCTGATCGCCCTCGGTGTCCGGCACCAGATCCGCTATCCGCTCTACTATATCAAAAAGCTCAGTCTCCGCTGCACGCCGCGCCAGAGCGAGGCGCTGGCGAAGGCGCGCGAGGCGGCGGCCGCGGCTTTTGTCGGCTCCCCCCTCACCGGGAAATACCTGGAGCGCAGGATCGACGACAGCTGCTTCATTAACTTCGCCGATCTCCTGATGCTCAACCCCGCGGACGCCGCGGAGAACATCGCGAAGATCCGCCTCTCGCTGGCCGTGCCGAAGGACGGGCAGGCCGTCTTCGCCGACCTCGAGAAGGTCTATCTCTACCGCTACGTGTTCACGAAGGGGCAGCCCTGCGCCGAGCGCGTGGCGGAGCTCCCGCCGGAGACCGTTCCGGACGGGGCCATCGCCGCGATCCTCGCGCAGATCGACCGCGACCGCGCGAGCGCCGAGTACGCCCGCAACACGCTCTTTCAGGACAAGCTCCTGTGGATCGCGCGCAGCTACCGGCGCTACGGCATCGAATACGCCGAGATCACCGACACCGCGCTGGCCAAACGCGAGAGCGCGGCGGAGACGCTGCGGCAGATCCACGGGGTGCTCCCGGCCGTGGAGCGCGAGACCGGCGTGACGCTGCGCTTTCTGGCCGGCATCCGCCGCGTGCCGCTGACGATCGTGCGCGACGCGGTGACGCCGAACGACTATCTGGCCGAGAACGTGCGCGTGCTGCGCGCCGTCGCGGCCGACCCCTATATCGCCGGCAGCGACATCGTCGGCGAGGAGATCAACGACATCAGCGAGCTGCGGAGCCTGCTGCGCGAGCTCGTCGCGATCGCGGCGGAGGAGCCGGATTTCGTGATCCGCATCCACGCCGGCGAGAACGACAGCCTGCGCGGCAACGTGGGCAACTCGATCCGCTGCGTGCGCGAGGCGCTCGCCCCCGGCCAGCCGATGCCGCGTGTGCGCATCGGCCACGGACTGTACACCAGCAACCTGCGCTCGCCCGGCGGCCGCAAGCTGATCGGGGAGCTGCTGGAAAGCCGCGCCGTGCTGGAATTTCAGCTCACGAGCAACGTGCGGCTGAACAATCTCAGCGACCTGGAGCACCACCCGCTCAAGCAGTATCTGCGCGAGGGGATTCGCTGCGTGCAGGGCACGGACGGCGGCGCGCTCTACGGGACAAACTCGATCGACGAGGAGCTGGCGCTGGAAAAGCTGCTGGGCCTCAGCCACGCGGAGCTGCTGCAGATGCGGCAGGCCGAGGCGGAGGTCGCGCGCGAGGGCCGCGAGGCCTTCGAGCGCAAGCGGGCGGCTTTCGAGGCGCAGCTTGCCGGCCGCAGCCCGGAGG
>JAILOS010000073.1 GCA_024690695.1 Oscillospiraceae bacterium | reverse complement strand
ACCTCCGCCTCGGATAACACCGAGGAGCTGATCGCCGAGCTCACGCTGGAGCTCAACCACGCCCGTCAGGCCGCCATCACCACCGAGATCTCCGAGATTGTCGGCGGCGCTGCGGCCCTGTCGTCGTCCGAACAGCCCTGAGGCTTGTCCGCACGCGTGCATGCGGGGCAAGCGGTCAGCGCGGTTCTTTTTCTCAAAAGCAAAGCCGCTCTCGGGCTTTGCTTCCGGGAAACCGTTCACTCCCGGTGGGAGCGGATCGAATTCAACATGGAGGCGACCATGGATAAAGGAATCGTAAAACGAATCATCGGCCCGGTGGTCGATGTACATTTCTCCTCGGGACGGCTGCCGGAAATCTACCATGCGGTGGAGGTCCCTCTGGAGGATCATAAGGTCGTGATGGAGGTCGTGCAGCAGATCGGCGGCGGCGACGTGCGCTGTATCGCGCTGGCCTCGACCGACGGGATTTCCCGCGGCTGCGAGGCTGTGAACACCGGTACCTCGATCACGATGCCCGTGGGCGAGGCGACGCTGGGCCGCATGTTCAATGTCGTGGGCGAGCCCATCGACGGCAAAGGCCCGGTGGAGACGACGGAGCGCCTGCCCATTCACCGCAAGCCCCCGGTTTTCACCGATATTCTCCCGGCGACCGAATTGCTCGAGACCGGTATCAAGGTCATCGACCTGCTGGCCCCTTACTCCAAGGGCGGCAAGATCGGCCTCTTTGGAGGCGCGGGCGTCGGCAAGACGGTGCTGATCCAGGAGCTGATCCGCAACGTGGCCTACGAGCACGGCGGCTATTCCGTCTTCGCCGGCGTCGGCGAGCGCAGCCGCGAGGGCAACGACCTCTGGAACGAAATGACCGAGTCCGGCGTCATCTCCAAGACCGCGCTGGTCTTCGGCCAGATGAACGAGCCGCCCGGGGCGAGGCTGCGCGTGCCGCTGTCGGGGCTGACGATCGCGGAGAACTTCCGCGACGAGAGCGGGCAGGACGTGCTGCTGTTTATCGACAACATTTTCCGTTTTACGCAGGCGGGCTCCGAGGTCTCGGCGCTGCTGGGGCGCATGCCCTCCGCCGTCGGCTACCAGCCCACGCTGGCCACGGAGATGGGCGCGCTGCAGGAGCGCATCACCTCCACGCGCCGCGGCTCCGTCACCTCGGTGCAGGCGATCTACGTCCCCGCCGACGACCTGACGGACCCGGCTCCGGCCACGGCCTTCGCCCATCTTGACGCGACCACGGTGCTCTCGCGCTCGATCTCCGAGCTCGGCATCTACCCGGCGGTCGATCCGCTGGAGTCCAGCTCCCGCATCCTTGAGCCGGACACGCTGGGCCGCGAGCATTACGAGACGGCCCGCGCCGTTCAGCAGGTGCTGGAGAAGTACCGGCAGCTGCAGGATATCATCGCGGTGCTCGGCATGGACGAGCTCGGCGCGGAGGACCGCGCCGCGGTCAACCGGGCCCGCCGCATCCAGCGCTTCCTCTCCCAGCCCTTCCATGTGGCCGAGAACTTCACCGGCATGCCCGGCAAGTACGTCAGGCTGGCCGATACGATCCGCAGCTTCCAGGCGATCCTCGGCGGCGATACCGACGCCTGGCCCGAGCAGGCCTTCCTGATGTGCGGCGGCATCGACGACGTTTACGCCAAGCGGAGGGACTTCTGATGGATCCGATCCGACTGACGTTCGTCACCCCGGAGGGCGGCCGCTGGGAGCGGCAGGTCCGCAGCGTGAACCTGGTCTCGGAGGACGGCTCGCTGGGGATCCTCGCCGGTCACGCGCCGATGCTCTGCACGGTCAGGCCCTGCGTGGTGCGCGCCCGTTTCGGGGAGGAAGGGGAGCTCCGCGTCCGTGTCGGCGAGGGCTTCGCCTGGGTGGAGAACAACGGCGTGACGCTGCTCGTGGCCGAGGCGGAAGAAGTAAACTGAAAACGACAGCCCGTCCCGGATGCGCCGCCCGGCGGCGATCCGGGAGGGGCTTTTTGATGAGGACAAAGAATGAACCGAGCTTTATCGAACGAAAAAGAACGCCGGATTTTTCCGCCGCTGGGCCAGCGCATTATCAAAACCACGGTCGCGGTGTTCATCTGCCTGGTGATCTACTATCTGCGCGGCTACGAGGGAGACCGGATGTCCACGGAGGCGATGATCACGGCGATCATCGTGATGCAGCCCTACGTGAAGGACTCCCGCGATTACGCGCTCAACCGCTTTGCCGGCACGCTGATCGGCGCCTTCTGGGGGCTGATGTTCCTGCTGATGCTGCTGGTCTTTCCCTCGATGGCGTCGAACCG
This sequence comes from Oscillospiraceae bacterium, assembly GCA_024690695.1. The sequence continues at coordinate 4,666 of JAILOS010000073.1, read as the reverse complement.
GGTGCTGCTGTATGCGCGCATGGCGCTCGGCGTGCTGGTCAGCCTCTACAGCGCGGTGCTGATCCGCAAGTCGGACGCCGCGGCCCTCGCCGCGATCGTGTTTCTGTGCATCGTCGTCGCGTTTCCGGACGTGGTCGATCCGCTGCGCCAGACGGGGGAGCGCATCCTCGACGTGTTCATCGGCACCACGGTCGCGATCGGCGTAAACGTGCTCCGTCTGCCGCGTGAAAAGCGGCGCGAGCGTGTGTTTTTCGTGCGCATTTCCGACCTCGTGCCGGACCGCTTTTCACAGATCTCCTCCGCGGCGCTGTACCGGCTGAACTACCTGTACGACGACGGCGCGAAGATCTGTCTGATGAGCGAGCACGCGCCGGCCTTTTTCATGGTGCAGATGAGCGCGGCGAAGGTCAACGTGCCCCTGATCGTCATGGACGGCGCGGCGATCTACGACGCCGTCGAGAATACCTACCTCCACGTGGAGACCATTCCCGAGGAGGATTCCCGCCGCCTGCGCGAGCGGCTGGCAGAGCTGAAGCTCAGCGTGTTCATCTACACGGTCCACAACAACCGGACCTGCGTTTTCCACCGGGGAGAGATGAGCGCCGAGGAACAGGCGGTCTACGACCGGATGCGCCGTTCGCCCTACCGGAGCTATCTGGAAGGGGAAAGCTACGATTACAGCGAGATCGTCTATTTCAAGATCATCGCGCCGCAGGAGAAGATCGTGGAGATCGAGTATACGCTGCGCCGCTCGATGCCCCGCGGGAAGCTGCGCGCCGTGATCCGTCCGCAGGCGGGCTCGCCGGGCGTGAGCGCGCTGTATATCTATTCCCACGCGGCGAGCATGGAGCAGGCGAAGAAAAAGCTGATCGAGCGGCAGCGCGAATACATGCCGAAGCTCGAGACGGTGGAGATCCGCCTGCGCGGCGGCTGCCGCTCCGAGCGGGACACGATGCAGCTTCTCCACGCGATCGGCAGCAGCTACGAGCCGGTCAGCTTCCGGCGCGCCGCGTTCGCCCGGAAGGAGAAAGCCCCGTCCGAACGGGAGCGCCGCTGACGGCAGAGCCGGGCGGACGCGAGGTTTCTTCAAAAACCTCGCGTCCGCCCGGCTTTTCCGTATACTTCTCGCCCTACCCCGCAGGGGCGCTGAACCCGGCGCCCGCCGTTCCTGCCTTCCCCGCTGCGGCGGGGAAGGCAGCGGGCGACCGCAAGGGTCGCCCCTACGGGATCACCGCAGCGTTTCCGCGAGATTGCGGGCGGGAAGGCGGCGGGCGACCGCAAGGGTCGCCCCTACGGAGAAGAGACGAGGCTTTCATTGGCGGGCGGCTGATAGCCGCCCCCACGGGATCGCCGCGGCGTTTCCGCGAGATCGCAGGCGGGAGAGCGGCGGGCGACCGTAGGGGCGACCCTTGCGGTCGCCCGTTCTGCTGAAATGCAAAAATGTCTGTCATTCTGAGCGCCAGCGAAGAATCTGCAGCGAAAAAGAACAACGAAAACCCCGTTCTCTCCATGCTGCTTCCGCTTTCCGGATTTTTCTGCAGATCCTTCGTCGCCTGCGGCTCCTCAGGATGACATGTAAAAACAAGATGAAACAGCCCGGGCGGGAGCAAGATTTCCCAAGAAACCTTGCTCCCGCCCGTTTTGGCTCCCCTGAAAGGGGAGCTGTCGGCGCAGCCGACTGAGGGGTTGCCTCCCCCGAAAGGAGTCTTGCGTGTGTCGGCGCGGCCGACTGACGGCTTCCCCGCGAGGCGGAGCGCCTGCCGAAAAACGGCCGCGCTACGCAAGCCCCGGCTTGCAGGGCCGGCCGATCGCCCGCCGGTGGGCATAGTACAGTTCTTCCGTCGCCAGGGCCATTTTCGTGACCGAGAAGGCGCAGTCGTGCGGATAGATATACCAGGTGTCCTCCAGCGTGTTGAGATCCACGCAGTCGCCGAATTTGCCGAGATACTCGTACTCGATATGACAGGAATACAGACTTGGTACGGGCTTGAGCATCTCGAAGGGATCGCCGTCGAAATCGGTTCCGCGGACCGTGAAGCCGTTCATATCGTGGGTCATCACGCCCTCGCCGAGCCGGATGAAGCGCTTGGCGTTCGGCAGGGAATCGACGGTCACCGGCATCGGCCCGCTCGAATAGGTCCCGGCCTCGACTTCGGCTTTTACCTGCGCGCGTTCCCACTCGTACCAGTCCGGGATATGGGAGAACTCCGTCTCGCCCTCGAGCGCCTCCAGCTCGCCGAGCTCCGTCATCCGCCAGCGCTTCCCGCAGGCGCGGCAGAAGAGCTCCGCCCCGGCGGAGTCCATCTGAAATTCCGTTTTGCAGTGCGGGCATTGGTACAGCACCTTGTGCAGCCCCTCGGCCCGGCCCTCATAGGGCGTGCGGATCCCGCGCTCCTTCTGCCAGGCGAAGTCGTCGTACTGAAAAGCCTCCACAAGCCGGGCATTGATCTCGTCGGGCGAAGCCGCCTTCAGCTCTTCGGCCGTGTACAGCAGCCGCAGCTCCGCCTCCGTCGGCTTCACGCCGCGCTCGTGCAGGTTCCAGAACGGGGAATTGACGTGGTGTCCGTGACAGATCAGCGTCGCAACGGGCGCGCCGAGAAGTTTACATAACTTTCCGAGCGAGGCGGGGAGCACCGCCGTCGTGCCGCACAGCGAGTAGCGCGCTTCGGGGTAGATCATCGCGACGTCGCCGTTCTGGATGACCTGCCGCAGCTGGCGGATCAGCGTCAGGTCGTTGGTGAACTTGCGCTTGCAGATGCAGCCGACCTGCCGCAGCAGACCCTCGCGGCCGATGAAGCCGTCGATCGCGACGACGTAATTGGCGCGGTGCGGAAAGATCGCCATCGTGGCGACCTTGAAGTCGAGAAAGGCGTTGTGATTGCACAGCAGCACGTAGGGCGGCCGGAGCTTCTCGCAGCCGGTCCTGGTGATGACGGCCCTGTGCTTCAGCACGTCCGGCGCGCTGAGCGCCCAGGTCAGCGGGCGCAGGAACCAGCGCGTGCGCACGGGCGGCTTTTTCATGTCAAAGAGTTCGGGGTTCTGTTTCATCTCGATCCCTCCCAGCCGCTTCAGTATAACAGAAACCCGCCCGGTTCACAATAAAAAAGATTAAAAATCCGCCCGACCGGAAAAAATAGAATGAAAATCAAAGGCCGGGAGGCGGAAATGGAAAAACAAAAGAAAAACGGGCTGCGCGCCTGGGAGGTGGCGGCGCTGCTGTCGCTGAGCTTTACGCTGTGCGTGGGGCTCTGGGCGCAGAAAAAGCAGGAGGAGATCAGCGCGCAGGTCGTGCGGCTTCATATCCTGGCCGCGGATGACAGCGCAGAGGAGCAGGCGCTGAAGCTGCGCGTGCGCGACGCAGTGCTGGCGTATTTGGAGCCGGAGCTGGCGGACGCGGGAAGCCGCGCCGAAGCGGAATCGCGGATCGCGGAGCGGCTGGAGCAGATCGCCCTCGCGGCCGAAAGCGCGGCGGAGGGCCGGGCGATCACGGTCTCGCTGGGGGAGGAGGAGTACCCCGCGCGCAGCTATCCGGGCGTCAGACTGCCCGCCGGGCGCTACCGCTCGCTGCGGATCATGCTCGGAGAAGGGGAGGGGCAGAACTGGTGGTGCGTGGTGTTTCCGCCGCTGTGCCTGTCGGCCGCGGCTCGGGAGGAGGCCCGCAGCGTGATGGCGCCGGAGGATTACGCGCTGATCACCCGCGACGAGGGCTATGAGCTGCGCTTTCGCGCCGTCGAGCTCTGGAGCGAGCTTGTATCCTGGGTTACTGCTGATCACTGATAAAACGATCGCCGGAGCTTCACGCTCCGGCGATCGTGGTTTACATAATGTACAGATGTACGGGCCGCTTATTCCGGACGCCGCCCGTCGCAGAGGTAGAAGATGGTCAGCAGGCCGGGGCCGCAGTGGGCGCCGATGACGACGCCGAGGCTGGTGATCGTGATTTCGCCGACCTGCGGATAAGCCCTGCGGATCCCGTCACGCACGAATTCCGCGTCCGCGCGGCAGTCCGCCTGCAGGATGTGGAAGCGAACGCCGGTCGGGTCGATGCGGCTGAGATCGTTCAAAACGCCGCTGAGGATCGCGGCGAGGGCCGCCTTGCGTCCGCGCACCTTTTTGGCCACGTCGAGCGTTCCGCCGTCCGGCACGTAGAGCACGGGCTTGATGTTCAGCACGGAGCCGACCAGCGCGGAGGCGTTCGACACGCGCCCGCCGGCCTTGAGATAGTTCAGATCGTCCACGGTGAAGCGGTGGGCGATTTTCAGCTTGTTGGCCTCACCCCAGGCAATGACCTCGTCATAGCTCATACCGGATTCCATGCGCTCCGTCATGTGCTCCACCAGCAGACCCAGGCCGCCGGAGATGCAGCGGGTGTCCATGATATAGAGCTTTTGGGCGGGGAACTCCTTTCGGATCTCCTCCGCCGCCTTGTTGGCGTTGGCATAGGAGACGGACATCTTCTGGGACATATCCAGGAAGATCACGTCCTTCCCGGTCTGCATCAGCTCTTTGAAAAAGTCGCAGTAGCTGAACTCGTTGATCATGGAGGTTTGCAGCCGGTCGCCCTTCCGCATCCCGGCGTAGACGGCGTCGCGGCTCTCCTCCCGGCAGTCGTCCTGGAAAACCTTCTCTCCCACTGTGTAGGAATAGGGAATAAAGGGGATCCCGT
>JAILOS010000054.1 GCA_024690695.1 Oscillospiraceae bacterium | reverse complement strand
CCCGACGCCCGCGCCGACCCCGGCGCCGACGCCCGAACCGACGCCTGAACCGACCCCCGTGCCGACGGCTCCGCCTGCGGCGGCCCCGGAGAAGGAGCTGCTGCCGAGCTCGTTTTTCGACGACGCGGCCTTCGTCGGCGTCGGCTGCTCCGGCGCGCTGGAGTACTACGCCAACAACAGCGAGGGCGCCCTCGGGACCGCGCAGTTTCTGGTGCTGAACAACTATTCCCTGCGCGGCGCTTCCGACGGGAAGGAGCTGCTGTTCTACAGCGGCGGGCGCATGAAGCTGGAGCAGGCCGTGGAGGCCGCCGGCGTGAACAAGCTGTTCATCATGCTCGGCGCGGGCGATCTCGCGGAGATCGACGCCGGAACGGCGGCCTGGGAGATGGCGCGCCTCGTCACGCACGTGCGCCGGACCTGCCCCGACGTGGAGATCTTCCTCCAGTCCGAGATGCCCGTCGCGGCCGACGCGAAGGACCCGGACAACGCGCTGATCGACGAGTACAACGCGGAGCTGCGGAAGGTCGCGGCGAAATACGACTGCTGCTACGTGGAGATCGGCGCGCACTTCAAGGGCGAGGACGGCGCGCTCGACGCGTCGTACCTGAAGGAAGACGGTTCCATGACGATCGAGGCCGGCGAAACCTGGGCGGGGCTGCTGCGCGACCCGGACAACTATTCGGATTCGCCGCAGGGTTGAATGTTTCGGCACGATCCGCAGCGCAGCCCCATTTTACACGCGCCGCGGCGAGAAAACGGTCGATAAGCCCCGCTTGACAGAATTTTGCGGGCGGGCTATGATACGGACGATTAACCGGCGGGGGAAGGCCCCTGGCGGACAAAGGAGAAGAAACGATGGCAAAAGACAAAAAGGTTGAGCAGATCACCGATATGGAGGTCGATTTCGCCCAGTGGTACACCGACATCTGCCGCAAGGCGGAGCTGGTGGAGTACGCCTCGGTGAAGGGCTTTACGATCCTGCGGCCCTACGGCTACGCGATCTGGGAGAACATGCAGCGCATCCTCGACGCGGAATTCAAGAAGACCGGGCACGTCAACGTGGCGATGCCGGTGCTGATCCCGGAGAGCCTGCTGAAAAAAGAGGGCGAGCTGGTGCAGGGCTTCGCGCCCGAGGTGGCCTGGGTCACGATGGGCGGCAGCGAGGAGCTGGAGGAGCGCCTGGCCTTCCGGCCGACCTCCGAGACCATGTTCTGCGATCACTGGTCCCGCGTGCTGCACTCCTACCGCGAGCTGCCGATGCTGTACAACCAGTGGTGCTCGGTGATCCGCTGGGAGAAAACGACCCGTCCCTTCCTGCGCTCGCGCGAGTTCTGGTGGCAGGAGGGCCACACGATCCACGAGACCGCCGAGGAGGCGAAGGCCGAGACCGAGCAGCAGCTCAACTGCTACGCCGATTTTTACGAAAAGGTGCTGGCGATCCCGGTCGTGCGCGGCCGCAAGACCGACAAGGAGAAATTCGCCGGGGCCGAGGCGACCTATACCGTCGAGTGCATGATGAAGGATCACAAGGCGCTGCAGGGCGGCACCTCGCATTACTTCGGGGACAAGTTCTCGCGGGCCTACGGCGTGACCTTCGCCGGCCGCGACAACAAGCTGCAGTACCCCTTCCAGACCTCCTGGGGCGCGACCACGCGCATGATCGGCGCGGTGATCATGGCCCACGGCGACAACAACGGTCTGGTGCTGCCCCCGCAGATCGCGCCGATCCAGCTCGTCGTGGTGCCGGTCGCGCCGCACAAGCCCGGCGTGATCGAGGCGGCGACGGCGCTGTACGAGCGGCTGAAGGCCGCCGGGCTGCGCGCGAAGATCGACCTGAGCGACAACAGCCTCGGCTGGAAGTGCGCCGAGTACGAGATGAAGGGCGTGCCGCTGCGCGTGGAGCTCGGCCCCCGGGATATCGAAAACGGCCAGTGCGTGATGGTCCGCCGCGACAGCGGCGAGAAAGTTCCCGTGCGGCTCGACGAGCTCGAGCAGCGGGCCGCCGAGCTGCTGGACGCCGTGCACGACGGCCTCTACGAGCGGGCGAAGGAGAATCTCGAGCAGCACAGCTATCCGGCGGCGACGCTGGAGGAGGCGGCCGCGATCCAGCGCGAGCGCGGCGGCTTCGTCAAGACGATGTGGTGCGGCGACGCCGCCTGCGAGCAGGCGATGAAGGAGCGGGCGGGCATGTCCTCCCGCTGCATCCCCTTCCGGCAGGAGAAGCTCGGCGAGGTCTGCGCCTGCTGCGGACGCCCGGCCGAAAAGATGGTCGTCTGGGGCGTGGCGTACTGAGCGGACGCCGTGACAGTTTCCCGTTTTTTCACAAACAATTTACGGTTTGTTGAAAGATCGCCCCGCGTTTGTGGTATGCTATAGCCACAGCATCAAAAGAAAGGGGAGGACCACTATGGAAATCACGCTGGAAAAAATCGACGCCGTGCGCGAGCGCACCGGCGCCAGCTACGCCGAAGCGAAGGAGGCGCTGGAGAAGGCCGACGGCAGCGTCGTCGACGCGATCGTCTCCCTGGAGAAGCGCTCCTCCGTCAAGACGGACGAGATCCTCGAGAAGATCAAGGCGCTCGTCAAGGAGGGCAACGTCAACAAGATCCGCGTCAAGCGCGGCGAGCAGGTGCTGCTGACCATTCCGGTCAACGTCGGCATCATCGGCGGCATCGTCGGGCTTGCGGCCGCCCCCTGGTGGGGCATCGTCGCCGCGGCCGCCGCGGCCTACGGCTTCGAGTGCAAGTTCGAGATCGTGAAGGACGACGGCAGCTCGACGGACGTGATGTAAATTCGCCGTTGGCGGTCATACGGGCGATCGCAGAGGGCAAAACCCTTTGCGGCCGCCCGTTTTTTCCCGCAAAATGCCAAATTGCGAATTGACTTTGCGGCGGCTTTGTACTATGCTGACAAGGAAAAAGCTCCGGAAAGGAACTGTGAAAACATGAAAAACGAAATCTTTACCCCCGGCCGCACCGAGCTGGCCGGCAACCATACCGACCACCAGCACGGCCGTATCCTCGCCTCCGGCGTGGACCTCGGCCTCTATGCGGCCTGCGAGCCCATCGACGAGCCGGTGATCCGCATCCGCTCCCGCGGCTACGAGCCCTTTGAGGTACGGCTGAACCAGCTTGAGGTGCGCCCGACCGAGTTCGGCAGCTCCAAATCGCTGGTGCGCGGCGTCGCCGCCGCCTTCGGCGACCTCGGGCTCAAGGTCGGCGGCTTCAACGCCGAGCTGCGCAGCACGCTGCCCGCCGGCTCCGGCCTGAGCTCCTCCGCCGCCTTTTCGGTGATGATCGGCCGCATCCTCAGCAAGCTCTTCAACGACGGGAAGGTCGATCCCGTGGTCGTCGCCCGCGTGGCGCAGAAGGCCGAGAACAAGTTCTTCGGCAAGCCCTGCGGTCTGATGGACCAGCTCGCCTGCTCCCTGGGCCACACCGTGTACGTCGATTTCAAGACCGGCGAGATCGAGCCGATCGTCGCCGACTTCCGCACGATGGGCCTGACGCTGTGCCTCACCGACACCGGCGGCAGCCACGCCGGGCTCGACACCTCCTATGCCCGCATCCCGGCGGACATGGTCTACGTGGCCAACCTCTTCGACAAGGGCGTGCTGGGCGACGTGGACCCGGCCGAGTTCTATGCCCGCGGCTACTCCGAGGCGGACCGGCCGATCCGCCGCGCGATGCACTTCTTCGGCGAGAACGAGCGCGTGCCCCGGATGCGCGACGCGCTCAAGGCCAACGACGGCGAGACCTATATGCGTCTGATGAACGAGTCCGGCCGTTCCTCCGAGCGGCTGCTGAACAACATCGTCACCAGCGCCACCGGCGACACGAAGCTGGCCGAGGGCCTGGAGCTGAGCGAAAAGCTGCTGCAGGGAAAGGGCGCCTGGCGCGTCCACGGCGGCGGCTTCGCGGGCTGCGTGCAGGCGCTGATGCCGACGGATTATTTTGCCGAATACAAGAGCGGCATGGAGGCCGTCTTCGGCGCCGGGAGCTGCCGCGAGATCCGACTCGCGTAACCGCGCCGGGCAGAAAAGCGGAAAACAGAAAAAACGGGCGATCGCAAAGGGCTTTATACCCTGCGATCGCCCGTTTTCCGTGCGGTTCGCACGCTCAGCCGGCCGTGTTGATCTCCTTGTAGAGGCTCAGAAATTCCTCGAGGCACAGGCCGTTTTCCATGATATAGGTCGCGGCCTCGACGCCGACGTAGCGGAAGTGCCAGGGCTCGTACATGACCCCGGTGAGCGCTTCCTTCCCGTCCGGATAGCGCACGATAAAGCCGAACTCCTGACAGTGTTGGCTCATGTACTGGTACATGGCCGTCTCCTCGATGACGCGGGTCTTGACCTTGTAGTACACGTCGGTGATGTCGCAGCACAGACCGGTCTGGTGCTCGCTCGTGCCGGGGGGCATGGAGATCCAGAAGCCGTCCCAGGTCTTGCCGTCCGGCGGATTGTTGGCCTTGACGCGGTTGTAGTTGGCGCGCTGGTCGGCGTAGCTGCGATAGCCCGAGGAGAGGTATACGCTCAGATTCTGCGCGCGCGTATCCGCCACCATCGCCTTCATCGGCTCGATGATGCGGTCGTCCAGAGGCTGGCCCTCCAGCGTCGTGGGCCCCTGCGGCCCGAAGCTCTCGTCCACGGGGTTATACTCGTTGACGAGGACGAACTCCCAGCTGTCGGGGTCGATGTCCGGCGGCTCGGGCAGGCCCAGCGCGGCCGCGCGGGCGGCGGGGCTGTTCGGGTCGGGCGTCGGCTCCGGGGTCGGAGCGGGGGTCTCCTGAACGGAGGGCTCGCCGTCGCCGCCGTCGCCGTCCGGCGCCGGGCTCGGATCCGGCCGGGGCCGGTCTTCGCCGGACAGGACCGCGCTCTCCTTTTCACGGGATGCGTCGGCGCCGACGGCGGACTCCGGGTCCTTCAGCTTTCTGGCGCCCTGATAGAAGCCCCAGCAGCAGACGATATACACGGCGAGCAGCACCAGACCCAGCACGGTCCGGAGAACGCGTTTTGCTTTCATGATCGGCCTCCCGAAACGTTTTTCTCCCCATATATTAGCATTCCCCGGAAACAAGGTCAACCGAAAAATCTTGCCGACGGGCGAAAAGCCTGCTACAATGACAGGGGCGGCCGTCCGCCCGAGATCCGAGTGCGAAAGGAGCGCGATGCGCATGAAGCTGACCTGGTTGGGTCACGCCTGTTTCCTGCTGGAGTCCCGGGAGGGCTCCGCCGTTTTCGATCCCTACGAGCCCGGCTCGGTGCCGGGGCTGGCGCTGCCGCCGCTGACGGCCGACGCGGTGCTGTGCAGCCACGGCCATCACGACCACAGCTACGCCGTCGGCGTGAAGCTGAGCGGACGGGAGCCCGCCTTCTCCGTGACGGAGATTCCCTGCTTCCACGACGGGAAGAAGGGCCTCCTGCGCGGCAAAAACCTGATCCGCACGGTCGAGGCCGAGGGGCTGCGCGTCGCACACCTGGGCGACCTCGGCCACGCCCTTGACGCGGGGCAGCTCGCCGCGCTCGGGCGCGTGGACGTGCTGCTGATCCCGGTGGGCGGCCATTACACGATCGGCCCCGCGGAGGCGGACGCGCTCTGCCGCGCGCTAAAGCCGCGCCTCACGGTGCCGATGCACTACCGCGGGCCGGGCTTCGGCTACGAGGTGATCGCCCCGGCCGAGGAGTTTCTGAAGCTGCGCGGGCAGGTCGTCCGGGCGGAAGGGAACCGCTTTGATCCGCTGGATTACCCCGAGGGGACGACGCTGCTGCCTGCGTGCCCGAAAGCGACGTAAAATATTGCATCCCGGCTTGTGCGAAAGAAAAATGTGTGCTATCATACAGATACACACATTATATTGGGGGGACCGCTATGTTTTTAGATAAAAAGATCTGGATGGCTCAGTCCGACAAGAACCTGTTCCTGCTGCCCGAGATGGCCAACCGCCACGGCCTGATCGCCGGCGCCACCGGCACCGGCAAGACGATCACGATGAAGGTCATGGCCGAGTCCTTCTCCGACATGGGCGTGCCCGTGTTCCTGGCCGACGTGAAGGGCGACCTGTCCGGCATGTGCCGCCCCGGCCGCGATACCGAGGACATGCAGCGCCGCATCGAGCGCTTCGGCATCGAGAACTTCCGCTATCAGGGCTATCCCACCCGCTTCTGGGACATCTTCGGCGAGATGGGCCACCCGGTGCGCGTCACGATCTCCGACATGGGGCCGACGCTGCTGGGCAGACTGCTGAACCTCACCGAAATCCAGACGGGCGTGCTGAACATCGTCTTCAAGGTGGCCGACGAGCACGGTCTGCTGCTGCTCGATCTGAAGGACCTGCGCGCGATGCTCCAGTTCGTCGGCGACAACCGCGCGGAGTTCACGACGATGTACGGCAACGTCTCCGCCGCCAGCGTCGGCGCCATCCAGCGCGCGCTGCTGGCCTTTGAGGGCGAGGGCGGCGAGCAGTTCTTCGGCGAGCCCGATCTCGACATCCGCGACTGGATGCGCACCGATTTCGACGGGCGCGGCACGATCAACATCCTCTCCAGCACCCGCCTGATCCAGAGCCCCACCGTGTACTCCACCTTCCTGCTCTGGATGCTCACCGAGCTTTACGAGAAGCTGCCCGAGGTCGGCGACCTTGAAAAGCCCCGCATGATCTTCTTCTTCGACGAGGCGCATCTGCTCTTCAACGGCGCCAACCGCGCGCTGGTGCAGAAGATCGTGCAGGTCGTCAAGCTGATCCGCTCGAAGGGCGTGGGCGTCTACTTCATCAGCCAGAGCCCCAGCGATATCCCGAACGAGGTGCTGGCCCAGCTCTCGAACCGCGTGCAGCACGCGCTGCGCGCCTACACCCCGGCCGAGCAGAAGGCCGTGCGCGCCGCTGCCGCCGCCTTCCGCGTGAACGAGAGCTTCGACACCGAGAAAACGCTGATGGAGCTCGGCGTCGGCGAGGCGCTGGTCAGCTTCCTCGACGAGAAGGGCATCCCGACGATCGTCGAGCGCGCGAGGATCCTCCCGCCGCAGAGCCTGATGGGCGCGGCGGAGGAGAGCGAGGTCAAGGCCCTCGTCACCGCCGACGAATTCGACGTCAAGTACCGCACGCCGGTGGACCGCGAATCCGCCTATGAGATCCTGATCCGCGCCAACGAGGAGCTCGAGGAGCAGCGCCGCCGCGAGGCCGAGGAGGCCGCCGCCGAAAAGCAGCGCCAGAAGGAGGAGGCCGCCGCCGAGAAGCAGCGTCAGAGAGAAGAGGCCGCCGCGGCCCGCGCCGCCGAGAAGGAGGCCGCCGCCGCCGCGAAGGCCGAGGAGAAGGCCGCGCTGCAGGCCGCCCGCGAGGCCGACAAGAAAAAGAAGGCCGTTACCAACACCTTCCAGCGCGCCGCGTCCAACGCCGCGTCCTCCGTGGCCGGCTCCGTGACGACCAACATCGTCAACTCCGTCACCGGCGGCAAGACCGTCTCCGCCGGCACGATGGCCAAGCGCGCCGCCACCAACGCCCTGAGCACCGTGATGCGCTCCGGCGCCCGCGGCATCATCCGCGGCCTGTTCGGCAACAAGAAATAAGCCGGTCGGCTTTCCGTTTACGGGAAACCGGGCGAGCGAGGGATCATGCACCCACGCTCGCCCGGCTTTTGTTTGCTGTGCGGAGGACGGGACCGGCGAAAAAAACGGGAGGGACAAGCCCTCCCTGCTGCGTTATGAAGTGCGCTTCGCGTTTCCCCGCGGCTGTTTTCGGGGCTCGGCCGGCGCCGGGACCGGATCGCGGCCGAGCAGCAGCGCGCTGACGAGCGCCGTCAGCGGGATCGCGAGGATCATGCCGGCGCTGCTCGCCACGCCGCTGATCAGCTCCACCGCGACGTAGGCCGAGGGGGCCAGATTGTAAAACGACAGCCCCAGCGAGTACAGATAGATCGTCAGCATGAAGCTGCTGCCGATGAAGGCGAGGATCAGCGTGTTCGTCATCGTGCCCACCATGTCGCGCCCGATGTTCATGCCGGAGCGGAAGAGCTCCCTTGCCCGGTAGGCGGGGTTCGCAATATGGATCTCCTCCAGCGCGGAGGAGATGCTCATCGCCACGTCCATCACCGCGCCGAGCGCGCTGATGACGAGCCCGCCGACCAGCAGGCCCCGCAGCCCGATCGGCGTGCCGCTCTGCCGCAGGTTCAGCAGCATCTCGACCTGGGGGATGCGCAGGCCGTCCACGCGGGCCAGCTTCTGGGCCAGCAGGCCGAAGACCAGCGCCAGCGCCGTGCCGGCGAGCGTGCCCAGCAGGGCGCAGACGCTCTTGCGGTGCAGCCCGCCGAGCAGCGTAAAGCTCAGCGCCGCGATCAGCGCGCAGATTGCAAACACGCTCGGCAGCGTCGGCGCGCCGCGCAGCAGCATCGGGATCAGCAGGTAGAACAGGCAGAACACCGTCAGCGCCAGCGCGACCAGGGACTTCGCCCCGGTGCGCCCGCCGACGGCCAGCGTGATCAGCAGAAACAGCACGAGCACCCAGATCAGCGCCGGGACGCGGTTGTACTCGTGCACGTCGGCCCGGACCTCGCCGCTGTCGTAGGTGCTGATCATCAGCGCGACCTCGTCGTCCTCCTGCAGCGCGACGCCGTAGAGCGGGCCGATGTAGTTGTTGGCCAGGAGGAACGTCCCCTTGTAGCGCCCGGTCAGCACCTCCACGCTCAGCATCTGCTCGCCGCGCAGCGCGCCCTCGACGCGCGCGTCCTCCTCCGTCGTGTCGGAATACACCTCCGCGACGAGGCCCTTTTCATACTCGACGAAGCTGCCGGACTCCGGCGCCGGCTCCGCCGGGCCGGCCAGCCGCACCCGGAGAAGGGCGATCACCAGCCCGAGGACCAGCAGCAGCAGAAGCCCCCATTTTTCCTCTTTGAAAAATTGCGCGGCCGTGCGCCGCGGGCGCTTTGGCGTCACGGAACAGCCCTCCTTTTCCTCCGGAGCCGCGGCTCCGGCGCGTTTTTCTACAGCATAGCAAGCGCCCGTTCCCCTGTCAAGACGCAGAGGACGAATTTGCCAAAAAAGTTACGAAAAAGAAACAGACCGCAGACGAAGCGGAAACGCGAAAAAGCGGCCCGGCAACAGGCTTTTCAAGGATTTTGAGGCGGGCGGCCGCTTTGGACAGTTTACATAAAAAAGTTCCGGAAATTTTAAGAAATTCGATCGGTTTTTTTCGATTTTTCACTGGCAATTTGAAAAAAATCTGCTATAATATTTGCTGTATATGTATGCGAATAAGTTTACATAAGAGAAACACTCGATTGGAAAAAGCTTTCGCGATCGAAGAAATCTTCAAGGAGGTACTCTCATGAAGAAACGCTCTTTGAGCAGGCTCCTCGCGGCGCTGCTGCTGGTCGGCATGCTGGTCTCCCTGCTGCCGGTCTCCGCGCTTGCTGCCGGAGAGGACGAATGGGTCTCCGTGGCCTTCGCGGACATCACCGACGACGACACCGTCGCGGTCACGATGACGAAGGGCGACACGACCTGGATCCTGCCGAACTCGACGACCGAGTCGGGCAAGCCGCCTGTGGCGACGACGGTCACGCTGAAGGACGGCGTGATCACGGGCGTCTCCGCCGCGGCCTACGGCTGGAGCTGCAAGGCCGATCCCGACACCGAGGGCGGCCGCGTCTTCACCGGGCCAAACGGCACCCTTCTGTGCACGGACGCCAACAACGGCATCCGCATCGGCGAGGGGAAGACCGTGTGGACGCTCAACAATGGCTATCTGACGACGCCCTTCGCTTCGAAGACACGACAGCTCGGCGTTTACATCAAAGATGGGAACGGGCAGGACTGGCGCGGCTATAACCCGAAGGACGACGGCAGCGCGCACACCAATATCGCCGGGCAGACGCTCGCCTTCTGGAAGCTGAAGGCCTCGACGACGCCGGAGCCGACGACCAACACGATCGCCGAGGCGCTGGCGGGCGAAGCCAACGCGGAGTTCACGGTCAAGGGCGTCGTCACGCTGGTCGACGGCAAGAACATCTATGTCCAGGATTCCACGGGCGCCATTTGCCTGTACTTCGGCACCGCGCCGACGGACATCTCCCTGGGCGACACGCTGGTCGCCACCGGCAAGCGCGCAACCTACAAGGGCCTGCCGGAGCTCTCCGGGGCTACCTATGAGAAGTCCAGCGGCCTCACGCTGACGGCGAAGGAGACGACGCTGGCGGCGCTGACCGACGCGGACATCTGCACCTATGTCACCATCAAGAATCTGACGGTCGACTCGATCGACGGCAACAACACGAACGTCAAGGACGCCGACGGCAACACCCTGCCGATCTTCAAGCCGGTCCTCGGCGACAAGACGCTGGCTGTGGGCGACGTGATCGACTTCACCGGCGCGGTCGGCATCTTCAACACGAAGCAGCTGCGCAACACCGTGGCCGACGAGATCAAGATCCACGGCGCGTACAGCACGATCGCCGAGGCGCTGGCGGGCGAAGCCAACGCGGAGTTCACGGTCAAGGGCGTCGTCACGCTGGTCGACGGAAAGAACATTTTCGTCCAGGACTCCACGGGCGGCATCTGCCTCTACTTCGGCACAGCGCCGACGGACATCGCCCTGGGCGATACGCTGGTCGGCACCGGCAAGCGCGCGACCTACAAGGGCCTGCCGGAGCTCTCCGGCGCGACCTATGAGAAGTCCGAGGGTCTGACGCTGACGGCGAAGGAGACGACGCTGGCGGCGCTGACCGACGCGGACATCTGCACCTATATCACTATCAAGAATCTGACGGTCGACTCGATCGACGGACAGAACACGAACGTCAAGGACGCCGACGGCAACACCCTGCCGATCTACAAGGCGGTCCTCGGCGACAAGACGCTGG
Organism: Oscillospiraceae bacterium; assembly: GCA_024690695.1. The sequence continues at coordinate 25,960 of JAILOS010000054.1, read as the reverse complement.
CTGTGGGCGACGTGATCGACTTCACGGGCGCGGTCGGCATCTTCAACACGAAGCAGCTGCGCAACACCGTGGCCGACGAGATCGAGATCCACGCGCCCTACAGCACGATCGCCGAGGCCCTGGCCGGCGAAGCCAACGCGGAGTTCACGGTCAAGGGCGTCGTGACGCTGGTCGACGGAAAGAACATTTTCGTCCAGGACTCCACGGGCGGCATCTGCCTCTACTTCGGCACCGCGCCGACGGATATCGCCCTGGGCGATACGCTGATCGGCACCGGCAAGCGCGCGACCTACAAGGGCCTGCCGGAGCTCTCCGGCGCGACCTATGAGAAGTCCGAGGGTCTGACGCTGACGGCGAAGGAGACGACGCTGGCGGCGCTGACCGACGCGGACATCTGCACCTATGTCACCATCAAGAATCTGACGGTCGACTCGATCGACGGCAACAACACGAACGTCAAGGACACCGACGGCAACACCCTGCCGATCTACAAGGCGGTCCTCGGCGAGCTGACGCTGGCGGCCGGCGACGTGATCGACTTCACGGGCGCCGTGGGCATCTTCAACACGATGCAGCTGCGCAACACTGTGGCCGGCGAGATCAAGATGCATGAGCCCGAGGCGACGTACGACACGATCGCCGACGCGCTGGCCGGCGAAGCCAATGCGGAGTTCACGGTCAAGGGCGTCGTGACGCTGGTCGACGGAAAGAACATCTATATCCAGGATTCGACGGGCGGCATCTGCCTCTACTTCGGCACCGCGCCGACGGACATCGCCCGGGGCGACACGCTGGTCGGCACCGGCACGCGCGACACCTACAGGGGCCTGCCGGAGCTGAAAAACGCGACTTATGAGAAATCCAGCGGACTGACGCTGACGGCGAAGGAGACGACGCTGGGGGCGCTGACCGAGGCGGACATCTGCACCTTCGTGACGATCAAGGATCTGACGGTCGATTCGATCGACGGCAGCAACACGGTCGTGAAGGACGCGGAAGGCAAGACGATGCCGATCTACAAGGCGGTGCTGGGCGACAAGACGCTGGCGGTCGGCGACGTGATCGACTTCACGGGCGCGGTGGGCATGTTCAACACGATGCAGCTGCGCAACATGGAAGCGGACGATATCGTGATCCACGGCGCGGCGGCCCCCGGCCCGCTGGCCGAGCTGGTCGAAGGCGCGAAGGTCGTCATCTACAATCCCAATTCCGGCACGGCGATCAACGCCGACTCCAGCGGCGACTACCGCCTCAAGGCGACCGCCGTCACCGTGACCGAAGGCAAGGTCACCGACGCTACCGAGGATCTGATCTGGACGATCGGCAAGCAGGGCGAGGCCTGGACCTTCACCAACGGCAGCCGCGTGATCTCCGCCTGGCTCAACGAGAGCAACGGCAAGCAGTATGTGGAGCTGACGGTGAACCCGAGCTACAACGAGAACACGGCCTCCGGCTGGACAGTCGTGACCTGCAGCGCCGAGAACAATACCTTCTACGTCTACAGCAGCACGCTGGAGACCGACAAGGGCCACTGCTACATCGAAGCCTGGACCTATAACAGCGAGCCGGTCTTCTCCGGCTACTCCGTGTCCGAGGACAAGCTCGGCGAGGAGGCCTACGGTCTGCAGTTCATCCCGGCCGAAGCTGTCGAGACGCCCGAGACCGTGATCGCCGACGGCGCCGAGGTCGTGATCTACAACGCCAGCGACTCCAAGTCCATCGGCTTTGAGCCCGAGATGGGCGAGGGCAGCCTGGCCGCGATCAAGACCGAGATCGCCGACGGCAAGGCGCTCCCCGAAAACGGCGCCTACGTCTTCACCGTGAAGGTCGAGGGCGAGACCTACGTTTTCCAGAACGGCGGCAAATACCTCGCGACGAACGACAGCGAGGCCCTGTTCCTGGCGGAAACGCTGGACGACTACGCCCGCTGGACGCTGACCAAGCGCGGCGACGGCTACATTATCTATAACAAGGCCGCGAAGTACAACGGCAACCCCGTCTGCATCGAGTACTTCAGCGACAAGTTCTCCGGCTGGACCTTCAAGGCGGCCGACGCTGCGATCTTCCTGTTCAACTTCTATCCGCTCGGCGAGGGCGTGGAAGTGCGCGAGGGTATCGTGCAGGCGCCGCAGGTCGTCTTTGACTGCGAAGACAGCCGCTGCGTGGGCCAGGATTACACCGGCCGCTTCACGCTGGACGATCTGGCCGAGAGCATCAGCGAGCTGAAGATGACCTTCACCGCCGGCGACAAGAGCGGCGAGGTCGCGCTCACGGTCGAGGGCAAGACCGCGACATTCACGATCGCGGCCGCCGACATCGACGGCGAGACCCCGGCCGAGAAGCTGATCCTCACGGTCGAGGCGAAGAACAGCTACGAGATCAGCTACACCGGCACGAAGGAAGTCAGCAATCTGGACGAGCCCTTCTTCGGCGCCTTCACGCCGGCTTCCAACGCGCAGACCGGCGCGGACAAGCGCCCGGTGATCTCGATTGAGATCGGCAACGTCGGCGAGGAGCCCACCGTGACGATGACGCTCAACGGCGAGAAGGTCGAGGCCGTGTTCGCCGAGGGCGTTCTGAGCTACACGCCGGCGGCGGATCTGGCCGACGGGCGCGTGAACGTGCACGTCGAGGTCATGCGCAAGGACGGCGTGCGCGCCGAGAAGAACTGGCACTTCACCGTCGGCGCGGCGACCTACCAGCTCTACTTCGGCCAGCTCCACTCCCACACCGCCGAGTATTCCGACGGTCAGGGCACGCTGAAGTCCGCTCTGGACTACGTCGCCTCCCTCCCGGTGAGCGCGAACGTCCAGTTCGTCGCCTTCACCGACCACTCCAACTACTTCGACACCACCTCCGCGGCCAACCCCAAGGAGGCGCTCCACGACAAGAGCAAGATGACGGCGGACAGCGCCGCGAAGTGGAACACCTACAAGGAGACCGTCGCCGCGTTCAACGAGAGCCAGGGCGACGTCGTGGCGATCGCCGGCTTTGAGATGACCTGGTCCGGCGGCCCCGGCCACATCAACACCTTCAACAGCGACGGCCTGGTTTCCCGCAACAACAGCGAGCTGAACAACAAGACCGGCGACGCCGGCATGAAGCTGTACTACAGCACGCTGAGCCAGGCCGAGGGCGCCAATACGATCAGCCAGTTCAACCACCCCGGCACCACCTTCGGCACCTTCTCGGACTTCTCCTACTGGGATCCCGTGACTGACAGCCGGATCTTCCTGGTCGAGGTCGGCAACGGCGAGGGCGCGATCGGCGCGGGCGGTTACTACCCGAGCTACGAGCAGTACACGATCGCGCTGGACAAGGGCTGGCACGTCGCCCCGACGAACAACCAGGACAACCATAAGGGCCGCTGGGGCAACGCCAACGACGCGCGCGACGTTATCCTGACCAACGATTTCAGCGAGCAGGGCATCTACGACGCGATCCGCGCGATGCGCGTGTACGCCACCGAGGACAAGAACCTCAGCATCTTCTACACGCTCAACGGCGAGCAGATGGGCACGATCTTCTCCGAGGAGAACAAGCCCGAGCAGGTCAACATCCGCGTCCTGGTCGACGATCCCGACAGCCGCGATTCGATCAGCAAGGTCGAGGTCATCGTCAACTCCGGCAAGGTAGCCTACACCTGGAACGATCCCACTGAGCTGGCGAAGGGCGAGCTGACCGTGACTCTGGAGCCGACCTACACCTACTACTACATCAAGGTCACCGAGGGCGACGGCGATCTGGCCGTGACCGCGCCGGTCTGGATCGGCGAGAGCCTGAAGCTCGGCATCAGCGAGTTTACGAGCAGCGTCGACACCCCCGTGACCAACGAAGAGCTGACGCTCAACGCCACCTTCTTCAACAGCGAGAGCAAGGACGCCACGATCAAGTCCCTCGTCTACACGACGCAGGGCAGCGTGATCCTCGGCAGCGACACCGAGACCAGGACGCTCGCCGCCGGCAGCACGCTGACGGTCGGCTTCCCCTTCACCCCGACCGAGGCCAAGCTGACGAAGGTCACCGTGACGGCCGTGATCGAGCTCGACGGCGAGGAGTACACCTACACCGCCGAGGTCGAGCTGGACGTCAAGGACGCCGACAGCCTCGTCTACATCGGCGTGGACGCCTCGCACTACAACGAATACGTCGCCGGCAACTACAAGGACAGCATGGGCAACTTCGGCGCGCTGGCCGCTGAATACGGCGTGCGCCTCGTGATGCTCAGGACCTCCGAGGAGCTGGTCAGCGCCGCGGCCAACGAGAAGTTCGTCGCGCTGATCTTCACGGCTCCGTCCCGCCGTCTGAGCGCCGCGCAGACGAATCCCGGCGTGTACAGCGCCGAGGAGCTCGCCGCGGTCAAGGCCTTCAACGAGAAGGGCGGCATGGTGATCGTGGCCGGCTGGAGCGACCATTACGAGAACTTCCCCGTGATCCTCAATAACGCCGAGATCAAGCACATGGCCGAAACGCAGAACGAGCTGCTGGCCGCGCTCGGCTCCAGCGCCCGCCTCGGCGACGACGGAGTGCTCGACAACGAGTACAACGGCGGCCAGTCGCAGCGGCTGTACCTGAGCGGCTACAACTTCGACAGCTTCCTGCTCGACCGCGTGGAGTACGACGCAGAGCATGCGCACGACAAGCTCTACACGGAGCTCTACAGCAACTACGGCGGCTGCAGCGTGTACTTCGTCTCCGGCGAAGCGCAGACTGCGGAGATTCCCGGCACGGCGACGCCCGTCGTCTACGGCTTTGCCACGACGACGATCGCCGACCAGGACGGCGACGGCAAGACCGTCGGTATCCCGTACCCCGTCGGCGAGGCGGAGAACCGCGCGCTGGTGATGGCCACCGAGCAGCTGGAGGGCAAGGGCCTGATCGTTGTTTCCGGCGCGGCCTTCATGTCCAACTTTGAGGTCCAGGCGCAGGCCAGCGACAACGGCTCGGAGAAGAACTACTCCAACTACAAGATCTGCGAGAACCTGCTCAACGCGCTCAACCCGGTGCAGGTCACGCCGATCGCCGAGGTCTACAAGACCACGATCGAGAAGGGCGAGGGCTACAAGTTCACGATCGAAGGCGTCGTGACCTCCAACGCCTCCGGCTACGATAAGGACACCGCCTTCTTCGACTGCATCTACGTCCAGGATGAGACCGGCGGCATCTGCTGCTTCCCGGTGGCCGGCGTCTACAAGGTCGGCGACAGGGTGCGCATCACCGGCTCGACCGACAGCTATCAGGGCGAGCCCGAGCTGCAGGTGACGAGCATCGAGCTGCTGGGCGACGCAACGCCCGTCGAGCCCACGACGATCACCGCGGCGCAGCTCAACGAGCGCAGCGTCGAGGGCAGCCTCGTCACGATCAGCGGCACGATCGAAGAGATCGAGAAGAGCAGCGAGGGCGTCGTTGAGAACATCTTTGTCAAGGACGCCGAGGGCAAGACCGCCCGCGTGTTCATCGACGGCTACATCACCTCCGCCAAGGAGATCGCCGACTGCGTGGTCGGCGCGCAGATCACCGCCACGGGCCTCGCCTCCTTCGACAACACCTACGGCACCGACGAGGCGCGCTTCCCGCGCATCCGCGTGCGCGACCGCGACGACATCGTCTGCACCGCGCCGGCGGAAGAGGAGAAGCCCGCCAAGCCCACCTCCGACACGAAGAGCGGCACCGTTGAAGCGGGCACCGTCGTCACCTTCACCACCGACACCGAGGGCGCCGATATCTACTACAGCACCGACGGCGGCAAGACCTGGACGAAGGGCGACACGCTCACCGTCGACAAGACCATGACCGTTCGCGTCAAGTCCGTCAAGGGCGACAAGGAAAGCGGCGTCGTGGCCTACACCTTCACCGTTCCCGAAGTGGACAAGAGCGTGACGATCACGCTCGATCCCTGCGGCGGCACGATGAAGGATGCGGACAAGAAGGTAAAGACCGACAAGGAAGGCAAGATCGAATCCCTGCCGAAGGCTGAGCCCAAGACCGTCGACGTCGTGTTCGGCGGCTGGTACACCGAGAAGGACGGCGGCCTGAGAGTTCTCGCCGGCGACGTGCTGACCGAGGACACCACGCTGTACGCGCGCTGGTTCGAGTACCGCGTCGTCGTCACCGAGGGTCTGGTGTACTCCGACGAGCTGAAGGCCGTGCTGAAGACGATCCCGACCGTGGAGAAGCTCCAGGAGTCCATGCTGCAGACCGCGAAGACCAAGATGGCCGCGGGCAAGAGCATCAAGGGTCAGGCGTACTACAACCTGGTCATCGAATACTACGACGGAACCAGCTGGTTCCCGCTGGAGTATGAGAACTTCCCGGCCAAGGGCATCCTGGTCACGATGAACGTGCCGAGCAAGGCGCCGAACAACGGCACCTTCTATGCGCTGCACATCATCGGCTCCGGGCCGAAGATCGGCCGCGGCGAAACGCCCACCGTCACCAAGACGAGGGACAACAAGCAGCTGATGTTCACCGTCACGGGTGCCTCCCCGCTGATGATCTTCTGGATCGTCGGCGCCGGCACCGGCGGCACCGGCAAGGCCAGCGGCGACCCGGCCGCGACCGGCCTGTGGGTCGCGCTGATGTGCGCGTCCGCCGCAGCGCTCGCCGTCGTGCTGATCTACCGGAAAAAGAAGATCAGATCCTGAGCGTCCGGGCAGTCCGGAAAAAAACCCAATAAACCCGCAGGGCGAACGCTTCGGCGTTCGCCCTGTTCGTCTTTTGCGGAACGGCTAACCGTAGGGGCGGCTATCAGCCGCCCGCGATCTTGCGGAAACCCCCGCCACACCCCGTAGGGGCGACCCTTGCGGTCGCCCGCTGCCTTCCCCGCCGCAGCGGGGAAGGGGGACCGCGTCAGCGGCGGATGAGGCCCCTTCTGCGCTGCGGCGCCGCGCCGCTTCATCTTGCGCCTGCCGTGCGGCTGTGCTATACTGAAGATTGACGCCGGCGTGCGCAGAAAAAGGGCCTGTTTTCCGGGCTGAGGCATATACTGATTGCGCAAATAAGACCGACGGGAGAAAACGATGATGAAACTGAGAATGTTCTTCGCTCTGCTGCTGGGGCGCGCCGTGCGCCTGGCCTCGCGCCTGCTCCGGCGCGGCGGTACGGACATGCCGGGCCGCCTGGCCCTCCGCGTCTGCCCGAATCTGCTGGCTCTGCTGGCCAAAGACGTCGTGAGCGTCGCCGTCACCGGCACGAACGGCAAGACGACCAGCGCGCGCATGATCGAGCAGGCCTTCCTCGACAGCGGGCTGAAAACCCTGGCCAACCGCTCCGGCGCGAACCTGCTGTCCGGCATCACGACCGAGTTTATCATGAACGCCGATCTGCGCGGCCGTCCGCGCTGCGACCACGCGGTGATCGAGACCGACGAGGCCGCCTCGAAGCTCGTCTTTCCGCAGCTGCGGCCGAAGCTCGTCGTCGTCACCAATCTCTTCCGCGACCAGCTCGACCGCTACGGCGAGGTCACGCACACGCTTTCGAATATCCGCGAGGCGATCCGCTCCGTCCCGGAAGCGACGCTCTGCCTCAACGCCGACTGTTCGCTGACCGCCTCGCTCGCCGAGGAGCTGCCGAACCGGGTCGTCTGGTTCGGCGTGGAAAAGGGCGCCGTGCCGAACCGCCCCAAGCCGGAGCTCTCCGACGCGACGCACTGCATCCGCTGCAAGGGCGAGTACGAATACGAATACATCACCTACGGTCATCTGGGCGGCTTCTACTGCCCGCACTGCGGCTACCGTCGCCATAAGGCGGATATCGCCGTCACCGAGGTCGTGGAGCAGAAGACCGAGGGCAGCAGCGTCGTGCTGTCGCTGCGCGGCGAGCGCCGTCCGATGCGGATCAGCCTCCCCGCGCTCTACAACGTCTACAACGCCGCCGGCGCCGTCGCCGCCATCACCGAGGCGGGCCTTTCGGCCGACTGCGCGATCTCGGCGCTCACGCGCTTCCGCTGCGGCTTCGGGCGCATGGAAAAGCTCGCGCTGGGCAAGGCCGGGGCGCGCATGATGCTGGTGAAGAACCCCGCCGGCTGCAACCAGGTGCTGGAGTTCATGCAGGAGCTCGACGAGCCCTTTATACTCGTCGTCTGCCTCAACGACCGCCACGCCGACGGCACCGACGTCTCGTGGATCTGGGACGCCGAGTTCGAGACGCTCAGCCGCCTCGGGAACCGGCTCAACCGCGTGATCGTCTCCGGCGACCGCGCCGCGGACATGCGCGTGCGCATCAAATACGCCGGCGTGCCCGAAGGGCGCATCACGCTGGAGAAGGACTATGAGAAGCTGGTCGACGAGCTCCAGCGGGAGGAGAAGGCCGTGCTGCTGATGCCGACCTACACCGCGATGCTGGAGCTCCGACAGATCATCATCCGCCGCGTCGGCGGCAGCGAATTCTGGGAGTGAACCCAGGACCGGAGACAGGGAGGAAATCATGGAACTGACGCTTTGCCATCTGTATCCCGACGTGCTGAACCTCTACGGCGACGGCGGCAACATCATCACGCTGACCCGGCGGCTGCGCTGGCGCGGGATCGACGTGAAGCTCGAGCGCCTGCCGATCGGCTCGCCCGTGTCGCTCACGGGGGCCGACCTCGTGTTCATCGGCGGCGGCCAGGACTTCGAGCAGGAGGTGCTGCTGGAGGACCTGCACCGCGGCCGCGACCGCGAGATCAGGGCCGCCGTCGAGGACGGCGTGCCTTTCCTGACGATCTGCGGCGGTTATCAGATGCTCGGGGCCTATTACGAGACCTTCGACGGCGTGCGCTGCGATTTCATCGGCGCGCTGGACCTGTACACGGTCGGCGCGAAGGAGCGCATGATCGGCAACTATAAATTCCGCTGCACCCCGGAAGCGGGCGGCAGCGTGATCGTCGGCTTTGAAAACCACAGCGGCAAGACCCGCCTCGGCGCGGGCGTGCGCCCGCTGGGGCGCGTGCTGTCCGGTTACGGAAACAACGGCGAGGACGGCACCGAGGGCGCGCACTATAAAAACGTCTTCGGCAGCTACAGCCACGGGCCGATGCTGCCGAAGAACCCGGAATTTGCCGATCTGCTGCTGCGCACCGCGCTCGAGCGCAAATACGGGCGCGCGGAGCTCGCGCCGCTGGACGACCGGGCGGAGCTCGCCGCGCACGACGAGATGTGCGCCCGGGTCTGATCCGGGAGAATCCACAGGAAAAGAGGGAACGCGATGATCCGATTTTATAACGGGCGCACGCTGCGCTTTTTCCCGGAGCTGAGGCTCGGCGGCGAGGAGGTCTGGGTGGACGGCAGCCGCATCAGCTACGTCGGCCCGGCCCGCGCGGACGCGCCCGCCTTCGAGCGGCAGATCGACCTGCGCGGCAATCTGCTGATGCCGGGCTTCAAAAACGCCCACACCCACACGGCCATGACCTTCCTGCGCTCGATGGCGGACGACATGCCGCTCGAGCGCTGGCTGAAGGAGCAGGTCTGGCCGCGGGAGGCCAGACTCACCGACGAGCAGGTGTACGCCTTCACGACGCTCGGGATCATGGAGTATCTCAGCGGCGGCGTGACCGCCTGCTTCGACATGTATTTTCACAACGACGCCTTCACCGCCGCCTGCATCGACGCGGGCTTCCGCGCGGTGATCTGCAGCGCGCTCAACAATTTTGACCGCGACGCGGAGCAGACCGAGCGGGATTATCTGAAATACAACGCCCTGCACGAGCTGATCTCCTTCCGCCTCGGCATCCACGCCGAGTACACGACCGGCCGCGAGCGCCTGGAATACGCGGCCTCGCTCGCCGAAAAGTACAAGGCGCCCTGCTTCACCCACCTGTCGGAGACGGCAGAGGAGGTGGAAGGCTGCCTGCAGCGCTACGGGCTGACCCCGCCGCGGCTGCTGGACGAGCTCGGCTTCTTCCGCTACGGCGGCGGCGGCTATCACTGCGTGCATTTCAGCGACGAGGATATCGCCCTCTTCGCCGAAAAGGGCCTCTGGGCCGTGACCTGCCCGGCCTCCAACCTGAAGCTCGCGAGCGGCGTCGCGCCGATCGAGAAGCTCCGGAAGGCGGGCGTCCGGCTTGCGATCGGCACCGACGGCGCCGCCAGCAACAACGCGCTGGACATGTTCCGCGAGATGTATCTCGTCTCCGCGCTGCAGAAGGAGCGCGAAAACGACCCCGCGGCCTGCCCGGCGGAGGAGGTGCTGCGCATGGCCTGCGTCGGCGGCGCGCAGGCGATGGGTCTGCCGGACTGCGACGACCTCGCTCCCGGCAAAAAGGCGGATCTGATCGTGATCGACCTGCATCGCCCGAATATGCAGCCGCTGCACCGCCTGGCCGCGAACCTGGTCTACGCGGGCTCGCGCGACTGCGTGCGCCTGACGATGGTCAACGGGCGCGTTCTCTACGAGGACGGCGTCTTCCGCATCGGCGCGGAGCCGGAAAAGGTCTTCGCCGAGGCGAACCGGCTGGTAAAGGAGCTGTGCGGATGAGAGAGATTGATCTTCACGTGCATACGACCGCCTCGGACGGCACCTGCGCGCCGGCGGAGGTCGTGCGCCTCGCCGGGGAGATCGGCCTGCGCGCGATCGCGATCACTGACCACGACAGCGCCTTCGGCTATCCGGAGGCCGCCGAGGCGGGGGAGCGCCTCGGCGTCGAGGTCGTGCCGGGCATCGAGATCAGCACAAAATACGGCCGGTCCGTCCACATCCTGGGCTATTACATCGACCCGCACTCCCCGAAGCTCGAGCCGGTGCTGAACTGGGTGGTGCAGGACCGCGACGAGCGAAACCGCAAGATGGCGGAGCTGATGGCGGCCGACGGCCTGCCGGTGAGCTACGAGGAGATGCACGAGCGCTTCGGCCCGGTGATCGGGCGGCCGCATTTTGCCCGCGTGCTGATGGAGCTCGGCCTGGCCGACACGGTGGCCGAGGCCTTTGACCGCTACGTGGAAAAGGGCCGGAAGTACTACGTCGGGCGGCATTTCCTGCCGATCGAGCGCTCGGTGGAGATCATCCGCGAGGCCGGCGGCGTGCCGGTGCTGGCGCACCCGTTTCAGTACAGGCTGGACGACGCCGGACTGCGCGAGCTGATCGAGCACTGCATGGACAGCGGCCTGATGGGCGTCGAATGCCGCTACAGCGGCTACGACGAGTCGATGGTCGCCTATCTGCTGGCGCTCGCGGCGGAATACAGGCTCCTGCCCACCGGCGGCAGCGATTTCCACGGCGCGAACAAGCCGCAGATCGGCCTCGGCGTCGGCCGCGGCGAGCTCGCGGTGCCCTACGAAACCCTCGAGCGGCTGAAAGAGGCCGCCGGACGCTAAAAGGAACCGATTTATGCAGGATACGACCCAAAAAAGAGAAAGAGCCGTGCTGGCGGGGCTGAACGCCGCGAGCATGGAGGAGGCCGAGCGCTCCACGGAGGTCTCGATGGACGAGCTCGCCGCGCTGGTGGACACCGCCGGCGGCGACACCGTGGCCATCGTGATGCAGAGCCGCCCGACGCCCGACCCGCGCAGCTTTATCGGCGACGGGAAGGTGCGCGAGCTCAAGGAGCTGATCCGGGACAACGACTGCGATCTCGCCGTGTTCGACAACGAGCTCACGCCCTCGCAGCTGCGCGTGCTCGGCGAGGAGCTCGGCGTGCGCGTGCTCGACCGCAGCGGCCTGATCCTCGATATTTTCGCCCAGCGCGCCCGCACGCGCGAGGGGCAGCTCCAGGTGGAGCTGGCGCAGTATAAATATCTGCTGCCGCGGCTGACCGGCATGTGGACGCACCTCGTGCGGCAGACCGCCGCCGGCGGCTCCTCGCCGATCGGCACGCGCGGCCCCGGCGAGACCCAGCTCGAGACCGACCGGCGGCATATCCGCCGCAAGATCCAGAAGCTCGAGGAGGAGCTGGCCGCCGTGCGCAAGGTGCGCAGCACCCAGCGCCGCCGCCGCGAGAAGAACGCGATGCCCGTCGTGGCGCTGGTGGGCTATACCAACGCCGGAAAATCCACGCTGCTCAACGCGCTGACCGGCTCGGACATCCCCGCCAACGACCGCCTGTTCGACACTCTGGACACGACGACGCGCCGCCTGCGCATCGACGAGACCCAGGAGGTGCTGCTGAGCGACACGGTCGGCTTTATCCGCAAGCTGCCGACGCACCTCGTCGAGGCCTTCAAGGCCACGCTCGAGGAGCTGAGCTACGCCGACGTGCTGCTGCACGTGATCGACCTGTCCAACCCCGAGTGGGAGGAGCAGGCCGCCGTCGTCGACGCGCTGATCCGCCGCCTCGGCGCGGAGAAAACGCCCTGCCTGCGCGTTTACAACAAATGCGACCGCTATTTCGGCATCCTGCCGCACGGCGAGGACGCGGTCTGCCTCTCGGCGAAGACCGGCGAGGGGACCGACGCGCTGGTGCGGCGCCTGGCGGAGATGCTGGACAAGGGCAAGCGCCGCGTGACGCTGAAGCTGCCCTACGCGGCCGCCGGGCTGGTGGATACGCTCAAGCGCGAGGGCGCGGTGCTGAGCCTTGCCTACACCGACGAGGGCGTGGACTGCGAGGCCGTCGTCGACCCGGAGCTGTACGGCCGCGTGCGCGCCTATATCCCGGATTATACCGAGCAGAAAGAGGACTGGGAAGACTGAGCGAGGGAGAGAGCATGAGCGAGATCTACGTCCTCGCCGGCGCGGGCGAGAGCGAGCTGGTCGAGAAGCGCTCGCGCTTTCTGGGCCATCTGCGCCCGGCGACGAGCGAGGAGGAGGCCCGCGCCTTTATCGAAAAGGTCAAAAAAGAGCATTACGACGCCCGGCACAACTGCTGGTGCTACCGGATCGGCCCCTCCGTCGAGCGCTATTCCGACGACGGCGAGCCGCAGGGCACCGCCGGGGTGCCGATGCTGGAGGTGCTGCGCCGCGAGGGCGTGACGGACGCGGTCTGCGTCGTCACGCGCTACTTCGGCGGGGTGCTGCTCGGCGCGGGCGGGCTGCTGCGCGCCTATACGCAGAGCGCGAAGGACGCGCTGGACGCGGCGGGCCTGTGCGTGGTGCGGCCCTGGGAGGCGCTGCTGCTGAGCTGCCCCTACGCGCTGCTCGAGCGCATGAAGCTGGAGACCGCGGCCTTTGACGGCGTCGTGGAGGACTGCGCCTACGGCGCGGAGGTCGAGCTGCGCGTGCTGCTGCCGGCGGAGCGCAGCGCGGCGTATCAGGCGCGCGTTTTCGACTGCAGCGCCGGCGCGGTCAGGGCGCTGCCGCAGGGAAAATGCAGCCGCCCCGCCCCCTTCCGGGCTCCGAAGGGGAGGTAGCTCTCGAAAACTCGAAAAAACGGGCGATCGCAGGGGATAAAACCCTTGCGATCGCCCGTTTCGCCGTCTGCGGATCACTCGGCGCGCTTCTCCGCGGCGGCCTTCTTCGCGCGGCGGCGGCGGAGGCTTCCGCGCACGATCAGCACGACGATCAGCGCCAGCACCGCCAGGATCAGCAGCGCGGGCAGCGCCTCGACGAAGCCGAGCAGGAAGTTTTCAAAAAACTCGCCCACGGCCGTGAGGCCCGTCGTCAGCGCGAGAGCGAGCTGCTCGCCGTAGCTGAGCGTCGTCTCCGGCGTGTAAACGCTGACCTCGCGCACCTCGAGGTAAATGCTGCTGTAGCTCACCTGGCGGTCCCAGTTCTTCAGCGTGGACTGCAGGCTCTCGATCTGGTAGCGCAGCCCGGCCAGACGGTCCTCGATCACGATCACGTCCGACACGGTCTCGGCCAGCGCCATCATCTCCAGCAGCCGCTGCTCCTGCGTGCGATAGGCGGTCAGGCGCGCCTCGACGTCGTAGTAGGCGGCGCTGATGTTCTCGGTGTAGGTATGGCTGTAGGGGACGTTGCCCAGCGCGGAGAGGCTCCCCATCAGAGTCTGGAAGCGGTCGCTCGGCACGCGCAGCGTGTAGCTGGCGCTGCGTCCGCCGCGGTGGCCGCGGGCAAGCTCCTCGTAGTTGCTGCCGTTGACGCTGCTGCTCTCGATGAAGCCGCCCTCCTCGCGCACCAGCGTGTTCAGACGCTCGAGCGTCAGCTCGTAGTCGGTGGTCTCCACGGTGGCGCTGGCCGAGTAGATGATCTTCTCCGGGTCGAGCGCGGGGGCTTCCCCGTCCGGCTTCGCGGTCTTTTCCGCGGCGAAGCCGCCGTAGCTCTCCCCGGTCTCGGCATAGGCATAGTCGAAGTCCGCGGCGGGCATCTCGTATTCGGCGGTCATTTCGTCGCGGGCGTAGGAAGCGCTCTGCGGCGCGGCCTTCTCGGACCTGCGGGAGCTTTCGGACGCCGAGCCGCCGCAGGCGGCCAGCGACAGGAGCATCAGCAGGCTGAAAAGCAGGGCGAACAGTTTTTTCAGGTTTTTCATGGCGTATCCCTCCGTCAAATGTATGTCCTCAGTTCTTTGGACGCCGGCGGGAGGGAAAAGGTTCCCCCGGCGAAGGGAAAATCCGGGGGCTTTTTCACGGGCGCGGCCGTCGGCCAAAAAACCGAAAACCGCTCCCGGCCCCTCTTGACAGGCGGCCGGGACTGTGCTATATTAACTGTGCTAATTCAAATAGTACAGTTAACACAGGAGGTGGTACAGTGATTCAGGTGAACGTACGGGACCCCCGGCCGATCTACGAGCAGGTCAAGGACGGGTTCCGCCGCCTGATCCTCTCCGGGGCGCTGCCGCCGGATACCCGGCTGCCCAGCGTGCGCGAGCTCGCCGCCAGCCTTGCGATCAACCCCAACACGATCCAGCGCGCCTACCGCGAGCTGGAGGCCGAGGGCTGCATCAGCACGGCGCCGGGGCGGGGCTGCTTCGTCTGCGCGGCCGATCCGGTGCGCGAGGCGCGGCTGCGCGAGGTCACGGAGAGGCTGCGGGCGGCGGCGCGCGAGCTGCGCGCGCTCGGACTGAGCGAGGAAGAGATCGCCAGACGCTGCAAGGAGGGTGAGAGCGATGATTGAAGTCAAAGGGCTTTTCAAGAGCTTCGAGGGCGTGCGCGCGCTCGACGGGCTGGACCTGCACGTGCCGCAGGGCGCGGTCTACGGGCTGGTCGGGCCGAACGGCGCCGGCAAGTCCACGCTGATCCGCCATCTGACGGGCATCTACCGCGCAGACAGCGGCGAGGCGCTGATCGGCGGCGAGCCGGTGTACGAAAACCCGGCGGTCAAGGCGAAGATCGCCTACATCCCCGACGAGATCTTTTACTACGGACAGGCCAGCATCCGCGACATGATGCAGCTTGCGCGCAGCGTCTACCCGAGCTTTGACACGGAACGCTGGCAGAAGCTCGCAGGCGTCTTCGAGCTCAACGAGCGGCAGCTGATGCGCCGCCTCTCGAAGGGCATGCAGAAGCAGGCCGCCTTCTGGATCGCGCTGAGCCAGCGGCCGGAGGTGCTGATCCTCGACGAGCCGGTGGACGGGCTGGACCCGGTGATGCGCCGGCGCATCTGGAGCCTCGTGATGACCGAGGTCGCCGAAAACGGCACGACGGTGCTGGTCTCCTCGCACAACCTGCGCGAGCTCGAGGACGTGTGCGACCACGTGGGCGTGATGAGCAAGGGCAAAATGCTGCTGGAGCACAAGCTCAGCGAGCTGCAGGACAATCTGCTGAAGATCCAGGTGGCCTACGACGAGGATCACGCCCTGCCCGAGGGGCTGGAGATCCTGCACCGCAGCGAGACCGGCCGCGTGCAGCAGCTCATCCTGCGCGGCGCCGCGGAGGAGCTGAAGAAAACGATCGCCGCGAGCGGGCCGCTGTTCATGGACGCGGTGCCGCTGACGCTGGAGGAGATCTTCGTGTACGAACTGGGAGGTGATGACCGTGCAATCGCGGACGTCGTTCTTTAATCCGGGCCTCAGCCGCAACCTGCTGCGGCGCTACTGGCCGATCTGGGCCGGCTGGCTGATCATCCTGCTGCTGGCGCTGCCGTCCTGGCTGCCCTCGATCCCGCACGGCGAGGCGGATGAAGGCGTGCGCCTCAGCGGCTCGGTCTGCATGTTCCTCTCCGCGCTGGCCGCGATGGCCTCGGCCTGGGCCATGTACAGCTTCCTGTACAAAAACCGGAGCTGCCACATGATCAACACCCTGCCGCTCAAGCGCGAGACCGTGTTCTTCACGGCCTGGCTGACGGGACTGGCCCCGCTGCTGCTGGCCGAGCTCGTCACGGCGCTGCTCGCGGCGCTGATCGGGCTGCCAAACGGGCGGGTCTCCGCCGGCACGCTGGTGTACTGGTTCGCCCTCACGGCGCTGGGCGCGCTGGCCTGCTATAACTTCGCGGTCTTCTGCGCCACGCTCACCGGCAACACGGTGCTGATGCCGCTGGTTTTCCTGGTGCTGAATTTCGTTATCGCCGTGCTGTACTGGGCGGGGCAGCTGCTGCTGGATCTCACGCTCTACGGCTACAGCGCGGTCTTCCCGGACTGGGTGCTCGCGCTCTCCCCGCCGGTGTATCTGATCCGCGGCGTGATCGACGGATTCTATTCGCCCGAGATACTGAAGGCGGTGGCGGTCTACGCCGCCGTGAGCCTGCCCTTCCTGGCGCTGGGCCTGGTCTTCTACAAGCGCCGCCAGATGGAGACGGCCGGCGACGCCGTGGCCCTGCCCTGGCTCAAGCCGGTGTTCAAATATGCTTTCAGCTTCGGCTTTGCGATCCTGTTCGGGCTGCTCGTCTTCGCGCTGACCGGCGCCGATTCGCGCCTCGCGCTGCTGATCCTGCTGCTGATCGGCCTTTTCATCGGCTACTTCTGCGCGATGATGCTGCTCAAGCGCACGGTGCGCGTCTTCCGGGGCCACTGGAAGGGCTTCGGCGTCTCCGCGGCGATCCTGCTCGTCCTGGCGCTCTGCGTCGGCTTCGACCTCTTCGACTACGAGACGCGCGTCCCGGCCGCGGCGGAGGTCAAGGCCGTATCCGTGAGCGGCATGTACGGCACGGACGGCGTGCGCTTTGAGGCGCCGGAGAACATCGAGGCGGCGATCGCCCTGCACGAGGGCTGCGTCGCTCTGAAAGGCGGCCAGCGATACTCCGCCGAGAGGCTGACGATCCGCTACGAGCTGCAGAACGGGCGCACGGTCGAGCGCGCCTATGATCCGGACGGGGAACTCACGCAGGGGGTGCTCAAAGCGCTGATGAACACGCCGGAGGCGCGACGTTCCCGCGTCACGATGGCGGGCGAGCTCGCGCTCGACCGGATCTACATGGCCGAGCTCAGCTACGTCGTCGAGTCCGACGGCACGACCCGGAGCATCGAGCTGAAGCCTGCGGAAGTCATGGATCTCTTTGAAAACGGGATCCTTCCCGACGCCGAGGCCGGCCGGATCGAAACGGTGGACCACAACGACTACGGCTATCCCGAGACGGTGGATACGGTCGAGATCTGGGTTTATGTCTCGCTGAAGGGCGGACCGGCCAACGTGACCTATCTGCAGGCGGATTCGACCGCCAGCCTCGCCTGGCTCGCGCAGCACTATCCCGCAGCTCTCGAGGGCCTGCCCGCGGACGGCGTATAAGACTTGTTCCCAAAGGAAACGGGACGAACGCAAACACGCGTTCGTCCCGTTTTTGACGCTTCTTATACGCTGATACTCTTCTTCCGTAAAACGCTTGATCGGCAAGCGTTTTCTGGAAGATTGGCATTAAAACTTGCCGCTGCGGCCGGAGAAGCCGCCGGAATGGAAGCTCGAACTGCCGCCGCCGCTGTGCCCGCCGCTGCGGGTGCCGGAATCGGTCTCGATGACCTCGCGGTGCTCGGTGCGGTGGGTGAAGACGTCCTCCTTCACGCGCAGGTTCAGACTGCGCGGCTTGAGATACCGGTCGGCGCGGGCGGCTGCGCGGGCGGTTTTCATCTGCGCCTTGAAGATCGAGCAGGTCACGAGCGCCGCCAGCAGCGGAACGATCACGATCACGAGGATCTTCGCGCCGCTGCGGGCCGTTTTTTCCTCCCGGCTGCGTCTGGCGGCGTCCTCGTAGTTGTAGCTGTGGTAATCCAGCCCGTCGTC
This sequence comes from Oscillospiraceae bacterium, assembly GCA_024690695.1. Next base: position 8,009 of record JAILOS010000054.1, on the reverse strand, counting down.
GCCCGTGATCTTTTCGGCGCTGCCGAGATCCTCGCCCGCCTCGAGCTTGCGAAGCTGCTCGCCGCAGGCCGTGAGATAATCCTCAAAGCCGCCGTACCAGTCGTTGCTGCGGAAGTTGTCGAGGAACTGATCCTCGATCAGAAAGCCGCTGTCCCCGTCGCAGATCGTCTCGCCCTTGCCGTAGCCGGCGAAGCAGAAGTCGCGGTCGGCCATGCTCAGCAGCAGGATCACGCCGTCGTGGCCCTCGCCCCAGCCGAGCTCGTAATAGCGGTAAATGCCCATCGCCGCCTCGCGCACATCGGAGTCGAGCTCGGTGAAGTCCTGCACGGTCACGATATAGAGGCTGCATTCGCAGCGCTCGCTGAGCGCGGCGGCCGTGTCCTCCAGCGAGGCGCGCTCGCTTTCGGAAAGCAGACCGGCGTTGTCCAGCACGTGGGGGAAGTCCTGCGCCGGCGACTCCGCGCCCGCGAAGACGGGGATGCAGGCGAGCAGCAGGCAGATCAGCAGCAGGGAAGAAATCCGTTTTTTCATGTTCCGGCCCTCCCTTACAGCAGATACAGCAGCGCGGCGAGGATGGCCGCGAGCGAACCCGCAATCCCGCCGAACCAGGCCCAGTAGCGCCCCTTGGACACCGGCAGGTCGCCGACGAGCTTGCCGGTCTGCCCGTTCATCGCAAACAGGAAGCTCTGCCCGTTCCAGCGCGTGGACAGCACCCACACCGGCAGCAGCGCGTAATGCGCGACGTGCTTCGGCATCGTGATGTGCTGCTCCACGGGCGTGCAGCTCGTATAGCCGCTCGCGGTGGAGACAAGCTCGCTGAGCGCGGTGGCGCAGGCGCGGCGCTCGGCGCGGCCGAAGGCCTCCTTCGAGCTCACGTCGTAGATATCCGCCATGTAGCCGGGCAGGTAGGCCGTCGAAAAGGCCTTGAGCTCGCCGTAGTCGAAGGGCTCGATCGCGTCCATGTGCGCGTCGGGCATCTTCGAGGAGCCGTCGGCCGGAATGCCCTGGAAATCCATCGTCCCGGCGCGGCGCACGCGGAAGTGATCCGTCTCGGTGACGCGGTATTTCCCGGCGACGTAGCTGCGCGAGCGTTCGGCATTGAAGCGCACGTCGGCGTCCACGCGCCCGTCGAAGAGCCAGAAGGGCACGTAGACGCCCTTGATCTCCTCGATGTGGTTTTTGTCCGAAAAGCTGCGCGGCAGCAGCTTTTTGCCCTTGTAAAAATTCGTCAGCGCGGCGACGGCGGCCTGCTTGTCCAGCTTGAAGGGCAGCACGTACTCCGGCTTCATGATGCCGTGGAACTGGCCCGGGACGACGGTGGGGTTGCCGCAGTAGGGGCAGCTCGTCGCGGCGGTGGTCTTGTCGCACAGAAGCTCCGCCCCGCAGCTCGGGCAGTTGTACACGCGCAGGTCCGCGGCGTCCTCGCCCCAGTTCTGCACGGCGGGGTTTTCCTCCGGCGGAAGCTCCGCGGCCTGCGCCTGGGCCTGTACGCCCGCGGCCTCGGCCGCCTCGACCTTGTCGGCGTAGAGCGCCTCGATCTCCTGCACGGAGAAGCTGCTTCCGCAGTAGTCGCAGACGAGCTTCCCGGCCGCGCCGTCAAAATGCAGCGGGCCGGTACAGGCGGGGCATTGGTAATTGGTGATCTGACTGGCCATGAAGAGACCTCCTGATTAGAAGCTCACAGGGCGGGAGATCCGCCCTGTGAAAAAGCGTTGCTCAGACGATGTCGCCGCTGTCGAAGGGATCGCCGCACTCGGGGCAGAACTTCGGCGGCCTGGTCGGGTCGGCCGGCTCCCAGCCGCACTTGTCGCAGCGGTACTGAGGCGCGCCGGCGGGCTTCTTCGCGCCGCACTCGGCGCAGAACTTGCCCTTGTTCTTCGCGCCGCAGCTCGCGCAGGTCCAGAAGCCCTCCGCGGCGGGCTCGGGCTTCTTCGCGCCGCAGTTGGGGCAGAACTTGCCGGTCGCGGCGGTGCCGCAGCTCGGGCAGGTCCAGGCGTTGGCCGCCGGAGCCGCCGGAGCGGGCTGAGCGGGCTGCTGCTGGCCCATCTGGTACAGGCTCTGGGCGTTGAAGCCGCCGGCCTGGGAGGCCATGTTCATGCCCATGAAGGCCATCGCGCTGCCGGCGTTCTGGTTGTTGGCCGCCGCCTGCATCGCCGCCGCCTGCGCGCCGACGAGGTGCGCCGCCGCCATGTTGGGATTGCGGAAGGCCGCGTTGCGCTGCAGCTCCTTGATCATCGCCTCGTCTTCCTCGCTGGCCTTCACGCTGGAAACGCCGAAGGAGACGATCTCGATGCCGCGCAGGTCGCGCCACTTGGCGCTGAGCACGTCGTTGAGCGCGTCGGCCAGCTCCTGGGTGTGGCCGGGCAGGGCGCTGTAGCGGATGCCCATTTCGGAGATGCGGGCGAAAGCGGGCTGCAGGGCGGTCAGCAGCTCGGTCTTGAGCTGGCCGTCGATCATGCTGCGGGTGTAGGCGCCGGAGACGTTGCCGCAGACGTTGGTGTAGAACAGGATCGGGTTCGTGACGCGGTAGCTGTATTCGCCGAAGCAGCGGATGGAGATGTCCACGTCGAGACCGACGTTGGCGTCCACCACGCGGAAGGGCACCGGCGAGGGCGTGCCGTACTTGTTGCCGACGAGCTCCTTGATGTTGAAGTAGTACACGCGCTGGTCCATCGGGGCCTCGCCGCCGAAGGTGAAGCGCTTGCCGAGATCCTTGAACACGTCCTTGATGCTCTGGCCCAGGTTCCCCGCGAACAGGGAGGGCGCGGAGCTGCTGTCGTAGGTGTACTCGCCGGGCTCGGCGCACAGATCGACGACCTTGCCCTGCTCGACGATGATCATGCACTGTCCGTCGGCCACCGCGATGACGGAGCCGTTGGAGATGATGTTGTCGCTGCCCTTCGTGTTGGAGGAGCGGCTGCCGGCGCGCTTGACGCCCTTCGTCACCAGGACGTCGGCCGGGATAGCCTCGCAATAAAAGTATTCCTTCCACTGGTCGGCCAGAACGCCGCCGGCCGCGCCCAGTGCTGCGCTGATAAGACCCATGATCGGTTCTCCTTTCGTTTTTCGTGTGTGCCGGGGGATTTTCCACCTTTTGATTATATCAAATCGGCGGATCGTTGTAAACCTTAAGTTCATGAAAAGGCCGGAACCGCCCGGCGCCCGCGGCGAAGCGCGACAAAAAAAGCCCCCGCCTCTTCAGCGCAGCAGGGGGATATAGGCGCGGAAGGCGCTCGGCAGCGCGCGCCCGGACAGGATCGCCGCGGCGTCCTCCCAGACGAAGGGGCCGCCCTCGGCCTCCGTTTCGGCGAGCCAGCCGCGCATCCGCCATTCGACGTGGGTGAAGACGTGCTTCGCCTCGCCGCAGGGGCGCAGCGACAGGGGGCGGAGCCCCCATTCCTCCAGCGCGCGGCGCACGGCGGCCTCGTCGGCGAAGCCCTCGAGTGCGGGCAGCTCCCAGAGCCCGGCCAGCAGCCCCCTCTCGGGCCTGCGCCGGATCGCGCGGCGGCCGCCGCAGCGCAGCACCAGCACGGTCCTGTGCTCGACGCGGCGCTCCTTCGCCGCCCGGCGCACCGGGAAATCCGTTTCCCGGCCGGCGGCATGGGCCAGGCACTGCAGAGCGAGCGGACAGCCCCCGCACAGCGGCGCGCCGGGCAGACAGACTCTCTCGCCCAGCTCCATCAGCGCCTCGGTCAGCGCGCCGGCGTCCGGCCCGGCGGGATAGACCGCGCGCAGGCTCTCGCGCACCCGGGCGCGCAGCTTCGGGTCCAGCACGTCCTCGCCGCAGGCGGTCAGGCGCGCGAACACGCGCAGGACGTTGCCGTCCACGGCGGGCTCGGGCAGGCCGAAGGCGATCGAGGCGATCGCTCCGGCGCTGTAGTCGCCGACGCCGGGCAGGGCGCGCAGCTTCCGAAGGTCGGCCGGGAGGCGGCCGCCGTACTGCTCCGTCAGGACCTGCGCCGCCTTTTTCAGATTGCGGGCGCGGCTGTAATAGCCCAGGCCCTCCCAGAGCTTCAGAAGCCGGTCCTCCGAAACGGCGGCAAGAGCCGCCGGGTCCGGCAGCTCTTTCAGAAAGCGCAGATAGTAGGGGATCACGGTCTCGATCCGCGTCTGCTGCAGCATGACCTCCGAGATCCAGACCGCGTAGGGGTCGCCCGTCCCGCGCCAGGGCAGCGGCCTCCGCGCGCCGGCAAACCAGCGCAGCAGCGGCTCGACCAGGTTTTTCGGCTCGAAGTCCATCTCAGCGCGGCAGCAGCATCGCCAGGTGCAGGCAGAGATACGCCGTCGGGATCGCGAACAGCAGGCTGTCCGCGCGGTCGAGCATACCGCCGTGGCCGGGGATGAGGTTCGAGAAATCCTTGACGCCGATCATGCGCTTGATGAGCGACTCGGCCAGATCGCCGATCTGCCCCATGCTCGAGGCGAGCAGCGCCGTCACCAGGCAGACCCAGAGCGGGATGTTCGTGTAGACGAGGCCGGGGATCAGCGGGAAGACGAAGTACATGACGAGGCCGGCGGCGAGCGAGGCCAGCGCGCCGCACAGGCAGCCCTCCACGGTCTTGTGCGGCGAGACGAGCGGCGCGAGCGGATGCTTGCCGAAGCGCATGCCGCCGAAGAGGGCGAAGGCGTCGCAGCTCCAGGCGGCGATCGCGGCCAGCAGCAGCGTTTCGGCCCAGATATCGGTGATGCTGATGCGCATCAGCAGCACGAACAGAAAGCCGGGGTAGGAAACGCCCGCCTCCGTATAGAAAGCGCCGGGGCCGGAGACCTTGCGGTGCAGGATGCCGGAGAACATCGCGAGAAAGATCGCCAGCGTCAGCGCGGCGATGCAGTACACGGCCTGGGCGTGCAGCAGCGTGAGGATCGCCTGCAGCGTCATGTGGGTGTACATGACCCAGGCGCAGCAGTAGATCTCCAGCTTTTCCAGATTGCGGCTGAGCTCGTAGCAGCACAGCACGCCCGCGACGGCGAAAAAGAGCACGCGGCTGATCTCGCTCAGCAGGATACAGCTGAACGTGATCGCCAGCAGAACGATGGCGGAAAGAAAGCGTTGTTTCAAGGGAACACCTCGCAGAACGATGCTTTTTCTCTACTATAGCACAGTTTTCGCGCAGTCTCAAGGCCGGTTTTTTCTTTTCGCAAGAACGCCCGCGGTCTCGCAGAAACCTCGCCGCCTCTCCGCAGGGGACGGCGTCCTCGACGTCCCGCGCGTCCTTTGCCTTCCCCGCCGCAGCGGCCCGTACAGCGACCGCAGGGGCGGCTATCAGCCGCCCGCGCGCGAACCTCGCGTCTTACCCGTAGGGGCGACCCTTGCGGTCGCCCGCAGCGAGGCCAAAGCCTGTCGTCCGGAGGAGCCGCAGGCGACGAAGGATCCGCAGGGAGAATCCGGAATGGCAGGGACGGGGGTTTTCCTCGCTTTTTAACTGCAGATTCTTCGCTGACGCTCAGAATGACAGACTTTTTTTGCGTTTTGCGGAACGGGCGGCGTCGGGGCTTCTTTCCTCATTTTTCCTTGCCAAGCAAAAAAAGCTATGGTACAATTATCCTGCATAAAAATACACCGAGGGAGGGTGGACCGCATGAAAAAACGCATCGTCAGCCTGTTTTTGATCCTCGCGCTGTGTCTCTCGCTGCTGCCCGCAGCCTTTGCCGACGAGCTTGAGCTCGTCGACGGGTCCGAGGAGCCCGCCGACGTCCCGCTGCTCGTGCTGGACGGCGAGGACGAACCGGAACCGGAGGCCCTGCCGCCCGCGGACGAGACCGAGGGCAGCGAGATCGCCTCCGGCTCCTGCGGCGAAGGCGTTACCTGGTCGCTGGACAGCGGCGGGAACCTGTCCATTCTCGGCAGCGGCGCGATGGACGACTATCAGTACGAGGGCAGCTCCGGGAACAAGCCCGGCTGGTGGGGAAAGTACAGCTCGCAAATCCAAACCGTCACCGTCGCCAAAACCGTGACGCACATCGGCGCCTACGCCTTCGAGGGCTGCTACAACCTGCAGACCGCCACGATCAGCTTCAACACCGCGAGCTTCGGCGAGGGCGCCTTCTATGAGTGCGAGGCGCTGACGAAGGTTCGGTTTTACGACGACGAGGGCTACGCCGTTGGCAGCGTCGGCGATGAGGCCGCCGCCAACGGCACGGCGCCCCCGGCCTATTCGCTGGATAAATTCACCCTCGGCAAATACTGCTTCTTCGGCTGCAAGCGGCTGGAGGATCTGAACCTCTCCCACGGCATCCTCGTCGTCGACGATCAGGCCTTCTACGGCTGCGAGGCCCTGACGAGTTTCAGCCTGCCCGGTCTGCTCCGCCTCGGCTGGGACGCCTTCTACGGCTGCACCTCTCTGACCTGGATTTCCCTGGACGCCCAGACGATCGGCGGCTACGCGTTCTGCGGCTGCACGGCGCTGGAAAGGGTTTATCTGCATGAAGGCACGGAGACGATCGGCGTCTCCGCCTTCCAGGACTGCACGGCGCTGGAAACGCTGGAGCTGCCGGAGAGCCTGACGACGATCGAAAGCTCCGCCTTTTCCGGCTGCGTCAGCCTGGAGGAGCTCAGGCTGCGCATCAGGCTGGAGAAGCTCGGCGCCTACGCCTTTTCCGGCTGCACCGGCCTTACGCGGATCGATTTTCTCTGCTTCCCGCCAGAATTCGGCAGCCAGTGCTTCAGGGGCGTGACGGCCGACGCGTATTATTACGACATCGAGGGCTGGGAGAGCGAGCTCTGCAAGAATTACGGCGGCGACCTGAACTGGCTCTACAATCCCAGGGTCGGCAGCAGCGTCTACTGGTCGCTCGACCGGGAGGGCACGCTGGAGCTCTGGGGGATCGGAGCGACATACGATTACGAAGGCTATGGTAATAACTCACCCTTCTCTTACTGCAGCTCCGCTATCGACCGGATCGAGATCGGGGGCAGCGTGACCGCGATCGGCGTGTACGTCTTTGCTTCCATGAGCAACTTTACCGAGCTCAGTCTGCCGGACGGGCTGCGTTATATCGGAGACGGTGCTTTTATGGACTGCCACAGTCTCTTGTCGGTGACGATCCCGGACAGTGTGACCGAGATCGACCTAAACGCCTTCAGACGCTGCAGCGCCCTTGAAGAGCTTCATCTCGGCAGCGGATTGGAGACGATCGGCACCTACGCTTTCATGACCTGCGAAAGCCTGACCGAGGTGACGATCCCGGACAGCGTGACCAGGCTCTACGATTACGCCTTTCACGGCTGCGAGAATCTCGCCTCCGTGAAGCTCGGCAGCGGACTGCAGTATATCAGCTACCGCTCGCTCGCCGAGCTGCCCAAGCTGAAGGAGATCACGATCCCGGAGAGCGTCATCTATCTCGGAAATAACGTCTTTGAGGACGACGCCGGACTGAAGACCGTGACCTTCCTGGGCGCCGCGCCGACCTTCGGCGAGGGTGGGATCGACTGCTTCAAAAACGTCACCGCGACGGTGTACTTTCCCTCGGACAAGGCCGGCTGGACCCCGGCGGTGCGCCAGAACTACGGCGGCAAGCTGACCTGGGTGCCCTACACGCCGAAGCCTTACCCCGTGCTGACCGAGGCCTTCAACAGCGCGACCGGCGTGCGCGTCTCGTGGCTCGCGTTCAGCGGCGCGGCGAAGTACGAGCTGCTGCGCAAGAATCTGACGACCGGCGAGAAGGAATGGCACAAGGTCGGCGAGACGACGGCCTGCACGCTGATCGACACGACGGCGAAATCCTCCAACCGCTATACCTACACGGTGCGCCCGGTGGACAAGAGCGGCATGACCGGCCAGTACGACGAGACGGGCCGCACCTGCACCTACATCGCGATGTCGAGCATCACCGAGCTGAAGGTGACGTCCTCCGGCGTCAGCCTCACCTGGTCGAAGCCGGCGGGGGCGAAGAACTTCCGCGTGATGCGCAAGATCGACGGGGAGAAGAAGTGGACGGTGCTCGCGGTGATCCAGGGCACGAGCTACGTGGACAAGACCGCGAAGACCGGGACGAAATACTGGTACACG
>JAILOS010000020.1 GCA_024690695.1 Oscillospiraceae bacterium | reverse complement strand
AAACGAGGGCTACAGCGTGGACGTCTGCTACGACGGGGAGACCGCCGTCGGCATGGCGCGGCAGGAGAGCTACGCCCTGATCATCCTCGACCTCATGATGCCGAAGAAGGACGGACTCGAGGCCTGTCAGGAGATCCGCAGTTTCTCCACGGTGCCCATCATCATGCTCACCGCCCGGGGCGAGGACGCAGACAAGCTCATGGGCTTCGAGTCGGGCGCGGACGACTACGTGACCAAGCCCTTCAACATCCTCGAGCTCAAGGCCCGCATCCGCGCGCTGCTGCGCCGGGCCAGCCTCAGCGCCGCGCCGCAGACCGCGTCGGGGCTGCTGACGCGCGGCCACATCACGATCGATCCGGAGCGCCGCCGCGCCAGCAAGAACGGCGTGCCGGTGGAGCTGACGATGAAGGAATTCGACCTGATCGAGTTTCTGATGCGCAACCCCGGCCGCGTTTACAGCCGCGAGAGCCTGCTGGACCTCGTCTGGGGCTACGACTATCAGGGCGACACGCGCACGGTGGACGTTCATATCCGCCGCCTGCGCGAGAAGCTGGAGATCGACCCGGCGCATCCGGCCTGCATCATCACGAAGTGGGGCGTCGGCTATTACTTTACGGACGAGGCCTGAGGCATGCGCAGCATTCGCCTTCAGTTTTTCACGATCATCACGGTCGTTCTGCTGCTGCTGCTGGTGATGCTGAACACCCTGCCGCTCACGAGCTCGCGCGACCTGATCTTCCAGGAGAAGCAGAACGCGATGAGCGCGCAGGCGGCGGTCATCAGCTCCTCGCTCTCGGGCCTGGACAGCGTCAACCGTGCGGGCGTCGCGGAGGTGCTGCGGCTGATCGACGTGAGCGGCTACGGGCGTATCGCCGTGGCCGGAGAAGACGGACGCATCCTCTATGACAACGGCGGCGGCGCCGTGCCGGAGGAGCTGCAGAGCGCGCTGCAGGGCAAGGTCGTTTTCCGCTCCGTCTTTGACAGCACCGCCTTCCTCAGCGCCTACGCGATGCCCTTCCGCGCCCAGAACGGCAGCGCGGGCGCGCTGTATCTGTACGAAAAGGACACCGAGCGCGCCGGGCTGATCGTCACGCTGCAGGAGCGCATCCGCGTGATCTCCCTGGTCATCGCGGGCCTCGCCGTCGTGCTGGTGCTCAGCTTTTCGGAGCTGCTGCTGCGCCGCGTCCGGGAGCTGGTGCGCTCGATGCGCATCGTGGCCGCCGGGGATTACAGCCACCGGCTCGCCGTGCGCGGACACGACGAGATCACGGAGCTGGGCGAGGAATTCAACCTGCTCACCGAGCGCCTCGACGAGACCGAGCGGCAGCGCCGCCGCTTCGTGTCGGACGCCTCGCACGAGCTGAAGACGCCGCTGGCCTCGATCCGCCTGCTGGCCGACAGCGTGGTGCAGAACGACAACGTGGACATGCCCACGGTGCGCGAGTTCGTCGCCGATATCGGCAACGAGGCGCGGCGTCTGCAGCGCACGACCGAGGAGCTGCTCGATCTCAGCCGCCTGGACGACGGCGTGCAGGTGCAGTCCGTCCCGGTCGATCTCAAGCAGGCCGCGCTCGACGCGCTGGTGCTGCTGCGGCCGCTCGCCGCGGAAAAGCGGGTGCGGCTGCATCTCGAGCTGGAGGACGGCTGCGTCATCATGGCCAACAACGACGATATGTTCCACGTCCTCTTCAACCTGACCGAGAACGCGATCAAATACAACGTCCCGGAGGGCAGCGTGACGCTGCGGCTGAGCGGGGACGAGAACACGGTGACGCTGCGCGTGGAGGACACGGGCATCGGCATCCCGGAGGAGGACCGGCTGAACATCTTCTCCCGCTTTTACCGTGTGGACAAGGCGCGCTCCCGCGCCTCCGGCGGCAGCGGCCTCGGTCTGAGCATCGTGCACGACGCGGTGCTGGCCCACGGCGGCAGCATCACCGTCGGCGAGAACAAGCCCCAGGGCTCTGTCTTCTCGGTCAGCTTCCCGCGCCCGGACGAGGACGAAACGGGAATCTAACCGGGAGGCAGAAAAATCCGGAATGCGGAGCGGAGGAAACGGGGCTTTCCTCATTCTTTGCGGTGCAGATTCTTCGCTGACGCTCAGAATGACAGGCTTTTTCAGGCTACAACAAAACGGGCGACCGTAGGGGCGACCCTTGCGGTCGCCCGCCGCCTTCCCCGCCGGCGGGGAAGGCTTTTTCATCGCCCGCCAGCCTGCGCAAATCTCGTCTCCGCCCCGTAGGGGACGGCGCCCTCGACGTCCCGGCAGCGCAACCCTCGCCGGCTCTCCGTAGGGGCGGCTATCAGCCGCCCGCCGGATTGTCATCCTGAGGAGCCGCAGGCGACGAAGGATCTGCAGGGGGGATTCGGAATGGCGGGATGGGGTTTTCCTCATTCTTTGCGGTGCAGATTCTTCGCAGACGCTCAGAATGACAGGCTTTTTCAGGCTACAACAAAACGGGCGACCGTAGGGGCGACCCTTGCGGTCGCCCGCCGCCTTCCCCGCCGGCGGGGAAGGCTTTTTCATCGCCCGCCAGCCTGCGCAAATCTCGTCCCCGCCCCGTAGGGGACGGCGTCCTCGACGTCCCGGCCCCCGCCCGCTGCAAAAAACCCGATCAAGAAAACCGCGCAAAAAGGCGGCCGCAGAGGAAAAACCCTGCGGCCGCCTTTCGGGCGTTTTGCGCGTATTCTCTATTCGAACCGGAACAGGTTGAGGCCGGTCTCCCCGTCGCGCTCGCGGTCGACGCGCCCGTCGATCAGCCGCACGAGCATCTCGCAGGTGGCGCTGATGCGCGCGCTGTTCAGATGCCCGCCGACGGCCTGCCCGTCGAGCCCGGCGGCGCACAGGTGCAGATGCTGGTAGAACGCGCCGTTCATCGTGCTGATCGTGCCGAGCAGCGAGACGATCTCGTAGGCGCCCTCGAAGCGGCGCGCGTGGTATTGCTTCGCCTCCACGTCGTACACGCCCACGGTGAAGTCGTCCGTCGCGCCGAGCGCCTCCACGCCGGCAAGCCGGATACCCTCCTTCTCCGCCAGCTCGCGGAGCCGTTCAACGATCTCCTCGCCCCTGTCCATACGGACGACATAAGTATCTCCGAAACGCCGATAATCCATGTTTTTTCTCCTCCCGTCTGTCTGATAGCGTCAGCATACACCGCCCCGCGGCCTTTTGCAAGACTCTCCGTCCGGACCGCCGGGCACGAGCGCAGCGGACGCGTAAAAATCGGAGACGGGAAGCTCCCGTCTCCGATACGGTACCGTTCTTTACAGGCCGCGGCTGAGCGCCTCGAGCAGGCTCGCGGGCATGCCGGCGTCGCGCAGGTTTTCAAGCAGACCCTTGATCTTGTCGGTGCTGATGCTGCTCGCCCATTCGGCCTGGCTGGAGCCGCTCTTGGGCAGCGTGATGTCGAAGGGCTTGACCGGCTCCGCGACCTCGGTGAGTGTGATCAGCGCCTTCTTGCCGCTGCGCAGGGAGAGCGTGACCGTGGACTTCTCGCCCTCGGTCTTGAGCGTCATCTCCAGCGAAGCCGAGCCGAGCAGGGCCTTCAGCTCGTCGGTCTCGTAGTACAGCGCGTTCTCCAGCAGGTTCTTGTCGGGCGTCACGGTGATCTTCGCGTCGGCCTTGCTGTGCGCGAAGTCGAGCGTGCCGTCCAGCGTGATCTTGCCGATCTTGGTCTCAGCCTTCTCCTTGCCGTAGACCGACTTGTACTTGGCGTCAAAGCTGCCGCTGAACTTGTTGCCGAGGCCGCAGGTGCCGCCGCCGGCGACGGAGTAGACCTCGGAGCTCTCGTAGTAGCTGTTATAGGTGGTGACTTCGAATTTGGCGCCGAACTTGTTGAAGCTGCGCACGAAGACGTAATCGAGCTCGAACACAGGGTCCTTTTCCTCGAGGGCCTTGATGTTGCGGCCGACGATGTTGCCCTCGGCGTCGACGTAGAGCTTCATGACGATAGATTCGTCAATATCCTTCGCGTCGGTGTTTTCGATGTCCTCCAGCGCGTCCTCGAGCTCGTCGAGCAGGTCGTCGTATCTGGCTTCGGCCTGCGCGGTCGGATAGCCGGAGGCCTCAAAGAGGTCGAGGAGGATGTCGCGCACGTCGTCGTCCTTGGACAGCGCCTTCAGCACGTCGGTCGCGACCTTCTTCATGACCTTGCCGTCGAGCTTGACCTCCACGGTCGTCAGCGTGGCGCTGACGCCGCCGGCGCTGACCTTCTCGCTGCCGACGGTCACCTTGTCGAGATCGCCGATCACGATCTTGGTGTAGCGGTCAAGCAGCATGGCGAGCTCCGCGTTCGTGGGGAGCTTTTTGATGATGGCCCTCGAGCGGGCGCTGCCGCCCATCGCGCCCGCGGGGAGCAGCAGGGTCTTGCCGGTGAGCGAGGGGACGGAGAAATAGACGTCGCCCTTGTCCAGATCCATCGCGTAGTCGGCGCTGACGATCTCGGTGTCGTTGAGCTTCACGATCATGTCGCCGCCCAGCACGCCGTCTTCCGTGCCGGCGCCCACGTCGAACGTGACGCTGTCGATCCAGCTCACGTCAAAATCGAGGAGATCCTCCAGCATCTCGTCGCCGTCGTCGCCGAGGTTCTTGTGGTCGAGCGCCAGCGTGATCAGCGCCTGCGCGTAGGCGGACTCGCTCGAGCCGTCGATCAAGGCGGCGTAGGACTCGAAGGGGCCGGTTTTTTCCTTGATGCTCCTGGTGAGCTTCTGCACTTCCTTCGTCTCGAGCTTCTGGTAGTAAGCCTCGGGCGAAGAGAAGAGGCGGGTCGCCAGGTTGACCGTCGCGTCCACGACGTTGAAGACGCCGAGCAGAGCCAGCGCGGTGAGGGCGGCGGCCGCGAGCAGCACGACGATCAGCAGGATCGTGCCGACGACCTTGCCGGCCTTTTTGCGGGGCTTCTTCGCCTTTTTCGTTTCGGGCTCCGCGGGAGGAGCGGGAGGCGCCGGAGGCGTGGGCTGCGTCGGCTGCTGCTGCCAGGTCTGCTGAACCGGCTGCTGAACCGGCTGCTGGACCGGCTGCTGGACCGGCTGCTGAGGGGCGGGAGCGCTCATTTTCGCGCCGCAGGCGGAGCAGAAGGCCTGCCCGTCCGGCATCTGAGCGCCGCAGTTTTTACAGAACATGGTTTTTCTCCTTTCCGAATGGTCCTCTTTCCCGGCCCGAAGGCCGATAATTACCCATCATGGGGTCAGTATAGCATACTCTGCCGGGGTGCGCAAGAAAGGCGGAGAAAAAATGTTCAGGGATCCCGCCACAGCCTCACGACGCCGCGCTCGTTGAGCTGTACGAGCGTGACGGCCAGCAGCGGGAACAGCAGCGCGCCCCAGACCCCGCAGAGCTTCCAGCCCGCGTAGGCCGACAGCAGCGAGGGCAGCGGCGCGAGGCCGATCTGGTCGCCGAGGAGCTTGGCCTGCAGCGCGTTTCGCACGAGGCTGATGATCCCGTAGCTGAGCGTCAGGCCGAGGGCGAGCCGCGTCGAGCCCCGCAGCAGCGCGATCGCCGCCCAGGGCAGCAGCACGGCTCCCACGCCGAACACCGGCAGCGCGTCCACCAGCGCGGTGAGCGCCGCGGCCGCCACGGGCCGCCGCACGCGCAGGATCAGCAGCGCGGCGAGCAGCTCGAAAAAGGTGATCAGCAGCAGCTGGAGCTGTGCGCGCAGCCAGCCGCCGCAGTTTTTCCGCAGGTCGGCCGTCAGCTCCCCGAGCCGGAGCCGCTGCGGCTCGGACAGCTGCGCCAGGAAAAAGGCCCGCAGCTGCGGCAGCGAGGCGGAGATGAAGCCGCTGCCGAGCGCCGCCGTCACGGTGAAGAGCAGGGCGTCGGGGCTGCGCTGGGCGAGGCGCGTCAGCGCGTTCAGCAGCCGGCGCACGAGGCCCGGCGGCAGCTCGGTCAGCGCGGCGGCGA
>JAILOS010000110.1 GCA_024690695.1 Oscillospiraceae bacterium | reverse complement strand
AAAGACGGCGCTGCCGTCCGGGGCCTCGGCCGCGTAGACCGCCGTGACGAAGGGCGCGCAGCAGTCCGCGATCACGAGCTTGCGGAAATAACCGACCAGGAGAAGGCGCAGCCCGGCGCGCAGATCCTCCGCGCTCCCCTGGCCTCCGGCGCGAAGCTGGGGCAGCAGACGCTCGGCGCGCTCGATCGGCCCTGCCACGAGCTGCGGGAAGAAGGAGACGTACAGCGCGTAATAGCCGATATGCCGCTCGACCCGCGCCGGATCCCGATAGACGTCGATCACATAGGACAGGGCCTGGAAGGTATAGAAGGAGACGCCGATGGGCAATATCACGTTCCAAAGCTTCCAGCTTTGTCCCAGCAGGACCGCCAGCGTGCCGGCGAGGAAATGAAAATACTTGAAATAGAGCAGAAGTCCCAGACAGAACGAGAGTGTCAGCGCCAGGATCAGGCGGCGCACATCCTGCTTTTTCGTTTTTGCAAGCCCCAGTCCCGCCAGATAGCTCACCGCGATCACGGAAAGCAGCAGGAGCGTCAGCGGCCGGTTCCAGCTCGCGTAAAAGAACAGACTTGCCGAAAGAAGGACGATCCAGCGTCCGCGCGCCGGGCAGAGCCGGTGCAGCAGAAAGACCGCGGGCAGGAACAGCAGATAAGAGAGGGAATCGAAGCTCACGCGCCGCCCTCCCTTCGCGTTTGCAGCCCGGAGAGAGCGAGCAACAGCAGCGTGACAGCCAGCAGCTCCTTTGGCGGCGCGCCGCCGTACCAGGCCAGCAGAGAGCCTCCCGCCCAGCAGAGGCCGCCGAGATATAACAGGGCAAGCCCCTTTTTCCAAACAGCGCCGAGCACCGTCAGCAGCAGCGCCGCCAGATAGAACAGCAGCGCCGCCGGCATGTGCAGAAGACTCATAGGAAACCTCTAAACACGCAATGGGCCTGCCGCAAAACGCAGCAGGCCCATGCTTTGAGTAAATTACGCTTCTTTCTTGCGAAGATTGCAGAAGGCAGCAATCAGGGCCGCGAGCATGGCGACGCCGAAGCACACCATACTGGCGATCGCGCCGGTGGCGGAGGCCAGGTTCGCGGGCGTCTGCACCTCGAGGATGACGTCGGCATTGGAGAAGTAAATGAAGCCGAGGCCTTCCACGCGGGCGGCGATCAGATTGATGAGGGAGAGCGCCAGCAGTACGGGCGCGCCGATCTGCAGGGCACCGACGATCAGATCGATCGCCTTGGCGGCGCCGTCGCTCAGGTCAAGGGTCTTGAGCACGATGGCGACGACCAGCATCACAAGCGCCAGGATCGTCCACAGCACGAGGCCGGAGACGGAGGCGTTTTTGAAGTAGCCCTCCGCGCCGATGTTGGAGGAATAGACGATCAGGGAAACAAGGGTCAGCAGCGCGGCGGCGCAGGCGATCCAGCCGCCGACGGAAATCTTTTTCAGCATATTATTCCTCTCCTTTCTTCTTGCCGGGCAGCACGGTCAGCGCGATCCAGGCCAGGCCGAAGACGGCGGTCAGCACGCCGCTGCCGATCTTCACGGCGGAGAGCGCGTTGTCGTACCAGGTGGCGACCTTTTCGGTGGAGATGTTCATCACGGCGCTGTTGGCAAAGGTGTAGAGCTGATACTTCAGGTTTTCGCGGGCCTGGTTGACCAGCTCCGCGTCGTTCTTCACGCTGTCGACGGAGAGGTAGGCCCAGGTCTTGTCTACGCCGCCCTCGCCCTGGTTGATGTGGTTATCCTCAGTGGCGAAGTCGGCCACCTGGGTGATACCGGCCATGACCATCGACTCGGGGTTGAAGTAGTACATATTGTTCATCATGTCGGTGGAGATGAGGCCCGTGTAGTTCCACTCGTCGCGCATCACCCTCTGGATCATGCCGACGTGAGAGGCGGCGGGCGTTGCGCCGATGCGGTTGAAGGCGATCATGACGGCCAGCGCGTCAGCATCCTCCAGCGCACCCTGGAATCCACGCAGGTCGGTCTCACGGAACTTCTGCTCGGTCATATAAGCCGAGATACCGCCGCGGTTATGCTCCTGATCATTGAAGCCCATGTGCTTCGGCCCGTTCATGATGCCCTTGTCGGCGCAGCCCTGCAGGATGGCCTGACCGATGCGGTTGGTGAGCATCGGATCTTCGGAGATGTACTCGTAGTTGCGGCCGTTGTACGGGGTGCGGCGCTGCGTCAGGCCGGTGCCCCAGAGGTCATAGCGCTGCAGCCAGAGGCCGGAGTTGCCCTCGATCAGACCCCACTCACGGGCCAGCTCCGGGTTGAAGGAGGAGCCCATCAGGGTCTGGGAGTGGACGTTGAACTTGTAGGTCTTGCCGGTAGCCTCGTCGTTATAGGCGCCGGTGAAGCCGGAAACGCCCTCGTTCTGGAAGACGACGGGGTTTTCTACGTTCGTCAGCACGTCGCTGCGGCTGCCGCCGTGGATGACCGCGCCAACGGCCTCGTCGATCGTGATCTGGCTGACCAGCTCGTCCCAGAAGGGATCTTCGACGTTGGCGAGCTGCTCGTACTGGATATTCGTCGTATCAAAGCGCAGGCCCTTGTCCGTGCCCTCGGTCGCCGGATTGTCGGTGCGAATGGTATAGGTGGCCGCTCTCAGCTCAGCGATCCAGGCGTCCTTCTTCGGGCTGTCGCCGATCTTGATCTCGATCTCGTTGTAGTTGACGGGGTAGGTGCCGTCCCAGTCCTGACGGGAGAGATAGGTGACGGTGTCCTTGCCGGTCCAGTAGTTCATATCAGCGTCGTCAGCCACATTGGTAACCACGGTGCCGTTCTCGACGGCAAAGGTGTCCTTGTCAAAGGTGTCCAGGTTCCAGGTGACCACTTCGCCGAGCGCGGTGCGGCCGTCGCCCTCGCCGCCCTGCGCGGCGATGAAGTTGTTGACGGCAGCATGAGCCCCGGCCGCGGCGGTGAAGAGATAGTCGCCCTCGTCGAGGATGTAGGTCTTCGCCGTCTTGTAGTCATAGCTCGCGAGATACTTGGTCGGAACGGTGATCGTGACCTCAGCCGTGCCGCCGGCAGGCACGTTCACCTTGCCGGAGTTGAGGAAGTCCACCGCAGACTTTTCAACAAGATTGGCCTTGTCATAGTCGGTATAGGGCTTCTGCACATAGAGCTGGGCCAGGAAATAGCCGTCCTGATTGCTGTTGTTCTTGATCTCGATGACGGCGGTGACGTTGCCCTCGGGGGTCTTGTCCACGTCAATGCTCTTGATGGTCTGGGTGTAGTCCAGATAGCTCAGACCGTGGCCGAAGGTGTAGAGCACTTCCTTGCCGTAATCCCAGGTGGCGGCCTGAGTCGCGCCCTTGGCGGAGTCGGCCTTGGAGTCGGGATTCATGATGGCGTCGTAGTAGCGGGTCTCGTAGTACTTGTAGCCCACGTAGATGCCCTCGGCCTCGACTACATAGGTGCCGCCGTTGTAAGAGGCAGCGCCGCCGAAGGAGCCGACCTCGGTGTTGGCGATCTCGGCGCCGGGATAGCGCGCGTCGTCGCCGTGGCTGCCGACGATCTCATAGTCGGCGTAATAACCGCCGCCGAAGTTCATCATGGCGGGGAGAGAGGCGTTGTCCGCCACATAGGTGTCGGGCAGAGCGCCGGTGGCGTTGACCGCTCCGGTCAGCACCTTCGCGATGCCGATGCACTGATAGTCGTTGATCACGCCGATGTAGGCGATGCCGTCAACCTCGTGCGCGCCGCCCGCGGCGATATCCTTGAGGACCATGTTGTTGCCGGAATTGATGAGCACGAGCACCTTGTCGCAGGTTTCCTTCGCCGCGTCGATCACGGCCAGCTCGTCCTCACTCAGCGCGAGCGGATCCTCGCCGGTGGCTTCGCCCGCAAAATTCACGGCCGAGCCGGGCAGATAAGTGTTGCCCTCGCCGGCGCCGCGCGCGAACACGCAGATGCCGACAGTGCCAGCTTCAATGCTGTTCTTCCAGTCGGCCGGAGCGCCATAATCGGTGAAGCGCTCAGGCTGGATCTCGACGATCTGGTAGGGGGCAAAATCGCCGGGCGAGGCAACGTAGATGTTGTCATACGCGACGGTGGGGACTTCCTCGCCGGTCCACATGTTGGGCACCATTTCGATGTGCTTGTTGAGGATGCCGTCAAGATAGAACTGGCTGACCGTCTCGTTAACGTTCAGTCCGGCGTCACGCAGCGCCTGCAGCAGATCGACCGCGTCCTCGTTGCCGGCCTTCAGATCGCCCGAAGCGTAGGGATAGGGGGCGTAGGCGGCCAGGCCGAAGAGCGCGACCTTCGCGCCGGAGGCCAGGGGCAGCACGCCGTTGTCGTTTTTCATGACGACGGTGCCTTCCTCACCCTCCCTGATGGCCAGCGCCTTCGCCGCCGCCATCATGTCTTCGATGGTGGCGTAGTCGCTCTTGAAGCGCGCCGCATCCTCATCGTTGACAGTCACATAGCTGGTCGTGCCCAGCACACTGTCCAGCGCGCTGCGATAGCCTTCCACGATGCCGCTGCCCACAATGGACAGCACCAGCAGGACTGCCATAACAGCCGCCAGGCCTCTCATCGCCGAGGCAAGCTTTTTAGACTTTCCCATGTTGATCCTTCATCCTTTCTCAGTTTTATATGATAAACCTCACGCGAGGTCAAAGGATACGAAGTCAAAGGTGCCGCCCTTGCCCTCCACGGAGAAGTAGAGCGCTTCCTTTTCGCCGAGGCCTTCGGGCAGGACGCCGCGGAAGGTTTTGGCCGTCGTGCAGGTCTCTACCGGGATGCGCAGGATCGGCTCTCCGTGCTCCTGTGTCCGTACAGTAACAAAGCAGCCGTTGCCGTAGCCCTGGAGCGTTACGGCGAGGGACCTGGTTTCGCGCAGATCGAAGTACTTGAAGCCCACGGTGCAGTCGGTGCAGAAGTTGGACACGTACTGGTCCGGGCCCTCCTCGCGGTCACTGCCCTTCTGGGTCAGGAAGGGATTGAGACCCTTGCGGTACTTGAGCATGGACATGAAGCATGTGCCGTTTTTGCCGTAGACGTTGCAGGCGATGTAGGCGGGATAATGACCGATGCCGGCGAGCGGCCCGTTGTTGAGGCCGCAGGAGCTCATTTCCGCCTGGTAGAACTTGCCGTTTTCAAAGCGGATCTCCTCCGCGCAGGCCTGGCGGGAGGACTGCTTGCGGTTGGAGTGGCGATGGTAGAAGATGTAGTAATGACCCTCGATCTCGATCAGGCTGCCGTGGGTGTTGCCGGTACACATGCGGGCGTGTTTCACATCCGGCACGCCGGGCAGGCCGATATCTCCGCAGGACACCAGAATGCCGCCGTATTCAAAGCCGTGATCGGGGTAGTCGGAGACGGCATAGCAGAGATTGTGGCTGTTGAGAGAGCTGTAAATGAAGTAGTACCTGCCGTTGAATTTCCGCATGGAGCTGGCCTCGCCGAAGGGCTGCTCCTCATAGGCGGTGCCCTTGGCCTCCTCGCCGGTGGGAACGCCGATGTAACGCAGCTCGTCGCCGGAGATGACGGTCAGCATATCCTTCGTGTCAAGCTCAAAGAACATCGGGCCCTTTTTCGTGGGCTGGGAGCCGTCGAGCAGGATCGGGTTGCCGCCGAAGGCGAAGCCGGTATAGAGGTAGAGCCGCCCGTCGTCGTCCTTCAGGCAGCCGGGGTCGAACTGGAAGGGCTCATTCCGCTTGCCGATGGGCGTGCCGTCCGGGTACTTGACGTAGCCGTAGAACTCGTATTTGCCCGCCGGCTCGTCGCATACGGCCACGGAAATCATCTTCGTGCCGCCCATGAAGTAGTAGAGGTAGTAACGTCCGTCGTCTCCCACCACCATGTCCGGCGCGGCCAAGCCGTTCGTAACACGGATTTTCGGCGCGGCGGGGTCCTGCTCACGCTTGTAGATGCAGCCGTGGTAAGTCCAGTTGCCCAGATCGTCCACCGGCGCGGACCAGCAGACGTAGTCGCCCAGGCAGAAGTTAATGCCGTTGAACAGGTCGTGCGAGCCGTAGACGTAAACCCTGCCGTTTACGATATGGGGTTCGGCGTCGGGGACGTATTCCCAGCTCGGCAGATAGGGGTTGAAGGCCTGGCGCGTTTTCATGGAAACCCTCCTTACATGAAAATAACCGCAGTCATGTGTTTACATCGTAGCACATGACTGCGGTCGAAAACCGGTTTTGTCGGGAACAAGCGTTTTTTTACCGTAAACGGTCAGAGAAGATATTTTTCGATGATCCAGGCCGGCGTGCAGCTCCAGGCGTGGCAGTAGCTGTTGAGCAGCAGCCCGCCGTAAGGCGAATGGTCGGTGTGCTCGGGATCCCAGCACTCCCAAAAGGTGTCGGCTCCGGCGGCGAGCATCCCGCCCCAATACGCGCGCAGGTGCCGGTCCGCCTCCTCGCGCAGGCCGGCGCGAAGCAGAGCCATGACGAAATAGTGGTGCATATAGGGCGTGGTCATGCGCGGCTCGCCGCTGAGCGTCAGCGCCTTCTCCATCGCCAGACGCGCCTGCTCCGGGTTCCCCGCGCCTGCGAGGACCATCCAGACCTGTGAGGCGGCGGAAATCTGTCCGTTGGAAACAAAGCAGCCTCGCGTCTCGTCCCAATAGCGCCTCATGACGGCCTGCCGCAGCGTGTTCTCCTGCGCGCTCAGCCGCTCGAGCCTCGTCCGGTCGCCCTTCCGTTCCGCCAGCGCCAGCCCATAGCCCAACGCGTAGAGCAGCACGCCCGCGGCGGCGGCACTCTTGTCCAGATTGTCGCTCCAGTCGATGAAGGTATCCTTCACCGTCCGCGCGTTCACCGCGCCGCGCTCCTGCTGCCGAAGGCCGTAGTCGATCTGCGCCATCGCGATCTCATACAGGTCGTCCAGCGCCTCGCGGTCGCCGGTCTCGCGCAGGTACTCCTCCAGCACCGCGGGGAACAGCAGCGCGTAGTCGAAGAGGAAGGTGTCATCCGCCTCAGGGGCGGGGCGGGTAAAGACGTTGGCGCTGACGCGCCCGTCCGGGAAGCGGCTCCCGCCGAAAAGATACAGGCAGCGCTTGACGAGCTCGAAGTTGCGGAAGGAGACGGCGTTGGTCAGCGCCTGCAGACGCAGATCGCCAAGCCAGAGCCGCTGGTCGCGCTTCGGGCCGTCCTCCAGCTCAAGCTGCATGCAGTCAGCCAGGGTCTTGAGGCTTGCGGCGTGGATCCTATCGAGCTGCGCGTCCCCGCTGCGAAGGGGGCGAACGCGGCTCCAGTCGGCAGAGCTCTCGGTAATGCAGACGGCGCGCTCAAGGCGCAGCCGGTACTTGGGCGAGGTGTCCAGTACCGTGAGCTTGACGTAGCGGAAGGCGTAGCGGCGCGGGAGTACAAGCTCCGAGGGCACCAGATCCACGTGGAGCTGTTCTTCCTGGATCCAGCTCTGCGACAGCCAGCCCTGATTGTTTTGGAGATCCTCCTCCAGCTCGCGCGCCGTCTC
>JAILOS010000122.1 GCA_024690695.1 Oscillospiraceae bacterium | reverse complement strand
GCCCGCTTCGGCGAGGCGGGACGGCTCTCCGCCGGGATCAGCCTGCTGCTGAGCGCGCTCAACGCCCTGCCGGCGCTGCCGCTGGACGGAGGGCGCGTCGCCGAAGCGCTGTTCGGAAGGCGCGCGGCGCGCCTCCTCGGGGCGATCGCGTCCGCTTTTCTCTTTTTGTACGGAGCGGCGGTTCTGGCCGCCGGAAAAGGCGCGGCGCCGGCGATCGCCGGCGCCGCGCTGGTCTGTGCTCAGTTTTCGGAAGACGGCGGCCGGCCGCCCTTCGGCGCATCCGGCAGCAGCCCGGCGAGGTCGCCGGACAGGAGAAGCTCAAAGCGCCCCTCCGGCAGCTTCTTCCGGATCTCCGCCTCGCTGTGACCGCCGGTGTTCAGATAGACCCCGTCCACGCCGCACGATGCCGCGACGAGCATGTCGCTCGACCAGTCGTTTCCGACCATCACGCAGTCCTCCCGGTCCAGGCCCTGCTCACGCAGCAGCTTTTCCAGAAAGGCGGGCTCCGGCTTGGCCATGCCTGCGTCGGAGGAGAGATAGATCGCGTCGAAGCAGGCGTCCAGCGAAAAGCGCTCCAGCTCAGGCACGGTGAAAAGACGCTGGGCGTTCGAGAGCAGATAGACCCTGCGGCCGCTCTCGCGCAGGCGGCGCAGCGTGCTCAGCGTGTGCGGATAGACGCGCAGCCGCCGCAGCGAGATCGCGCGGAAGGCCGCCGCGGCGAAGGGGATCCACAGGGCGCCGCCGTCCTCCGGCAGCGTCGTTTCCGCGCGCCGCCTCGGCGCGTCGCGGTACAGGCGCAGAAACACGTCGTCCAGCCGGATCTCGGGGTATTTGACCCCCGTTCGGCCGCGGAGCTCTCTCTCCGCCTCCGCGCAGAAGCGCAGATAGGTCTCGCGGAAGCTCCCGGCCGTAAACGCCGCGCCGAAGCGGCTGTAGATCTCGGCCATGTGCGTCCAGAGCCGCCCGTCCTCTTCGTCGGTATGAATATCGATCAGCGTGCCGTACAGATCGAAGATATACGCTCCGTAATCTCTCATGCTCTCAGCTCCTTTCCGCCATTATAGGGCCCGCGGCCGTGCTTTTCAAGTGCTCCGCGCTCTTGAAATGCGGGAAGGAATAGTGTACACTGAGAAAAAAACGATCGCAGGGAGAGCAACGATGGATACACGGCTCGAACGCATTCTTCCCCGGGTACAAAAGCCGGCGCGCTACGTCGGCGGCGAGACCAACCAGATCATCAAGGACAAGAGCGCCGTGGAGCTCCGAGTGGCCTTCTGCTTCCCGGATACCTACGAGATCGGCATGTCAAACCTCGGCATGAGCATCCTCTACGACACGATGAACAGCCTCGATTACGTCTGGTGCGAGCGCTCCTTCGCGCCCTGGGGCGATATGTACGCCGAGATGAAGGCGGCGCACGTCCCGCTCTACGCGCTGGAGAGCGGCGACAGCCTTTCGCAGTTCGACGTGCTGGCCTTTTCGATCGGCTACGAGATGGCCTACACGACGGTGCTGGACATGATCGACATGGCGGGCCTGCCGCTGCGGACCGCGGAACGGCCCGGGCTGCTGCCGGTCGTGATGGCGGGCGGCACCGCCGCCGTCAACGCCGAGCCGATGGCCCCGTTCATCGACCTGTTTCTCGTCGGCGAGGGCGAGGAGCTGGACAACGAGGTCCTGGCGCTGCTGCGCCGGGCGAAGCGGGAGGGCTGGACGAAGCGGGAATTTCTGCGCAGCGCCTCGCAGATCGGCGGGGTCTACGTCCCCTCGCTCTACGACGTGAGCTACAAGCCGGACGGAACGCTCGCGGCGGTCACGCCTCTCGAGGGGGCGCCCGCGCGGGTGACCAAGCGCATCGTCGAGGATCTTGACGCCGCGCCTTTTCCGACGAAGCCGATCGTCCCCTCCACCGAGGTCGTGCACGACCGCGTGAGCCTGGAGCTGTTCCGCGGCTGCGTGCGCGGCTGCCGCTTCTGCCAGGCGGGCTACGTCTATCGGCCGATCCGCGCGAAAAAGCCCGAAACGCTGATCCGGCAGGGCATCGAGACGCTGCAGAACACCGGCTATCAGGACGTGACGCTGCTCTCGCTCAGCACCAGCGACTACCGGCCGCTCGCCGGGCTCTGCGACGGGCTGCTGGAATACTGCGAGCCGCGCAGCATCGGCCTGTCGCTGCCCTCGCTGCGCGCCGACAATTTCTCGATGGAGCTGATGGAGAAGCTGCAGAAGGTGCGCAAAAGCGGCCTCACCTTCGCGGTGGAGGGCGGCAGCCAGCGCCTGCGCGACGCCATCAACAAAAACGTCACCGAGGAGGACCTCCTCAACACCTGCCGCATCGCCTTCGAGGGCGGCTGGAACAGCGTGAAGCTCTACTATATGCTCGGCCTGCCCACGGAGACGGACGAGGACATCGTCGGCATCGCAAAGATGGCCGACCAGGTGCTGCACTGCTGGCGCCTGTACGCGAAGAACAAAAACCGCGGCGTAAAGATCACGGTCTCCACCTCCTGCTTCATTCCGAAGCCGCACAGCCCCTTCCAGTGGGAGGCGCAGATCAGCATCGAAGAGTACCTGCGCCGCGTGAATCTGCTGCGCTCCTCGATCACGGCCAAGAACGTCACCTACAACTGGCACGACGCCGAGACAAGCCTGATCGAAGCGGTGCTCTCCCGGGGCGACCGGCGCACGGCCGACGCGATCGAGCGCGTGTGGCGAGACGGCGGCCGGCTCGACGCCTGGTCGGACTATTTCTCCTTCGAGCGCTGGATGAAGGCTTTTCGTGAATCCGGCCTCGATCCGGATTTCTACGCCGCGCGGGAGCGTCCGACGGACGAGCTGCTGCCCTGGGACGTGATCGACGTCGGCGTGCGCAAGGAGCATCTGGAGCGCGAGCGGGAGCGCTGTTATCGGGCCGAGCTCTCGCCGGACTGCCGCCGCGCCTGCGCCGCCTGCGGGGCTGCCAAACTGCTGAAGGGGAGACGCTGCGATGAGTGACAAGCTGAGACTCCGCTTTTCCAAGACGGGAAGAGCCGTTTATATTTCGCATCTGGATCTGATGCAGACGATGCAGCGCGCGTTTTCCCGCGCGGGGCTGCCGCTGCGCTATTCGGAGGGCTTCAACCCCCATCCGCTGATTTCCGTCGCGCTGCCGCTGTCGGTCGGCACGGCGAGCGTCTGCGAGCTGATGGATTTCCGCCTCAGGGACGAGACCGATCCCGCCGGGATCGCCGAGCGGCTGACGGCCGCGCTGCCGGAGGGGATCGAGGCGCTGGAGGTCTACGAGCCCGAGCGGAAAAGCGCGCTGATCAAGTGGCTGCTCGTGGAAGGCCGCTTCGACTACGACGAGCGCGATCCGGCGGAGGCGGCCGCGGCGCTGCGGGATTTCTACGGCCGCGAGAGCATCCTGATCGAGAAGAAGACCAAGCGCGGCGTCGGCATGACGGAGCTACGGCCGCATATCCGCGAGCTGCGCTTTACGCCGCTCGAGCGGGCGGTGCTCGTCGAGGCGAAGGTCTCCGCCCAGGAGCCGACCGTCAATCCCGAGCTGCTTGCCGAGGCGCTGCGTCAGCTCGCGCCCGGGCTCGCCCCGGATTTCGCCTGCTTCCGGAGAATCGAAACTTTTGACGCGGACGGAAAAGTTTTTCGTTAAAAATGCTTGCATTTCCGAAACACCTGTGGTATTATACCATAGCTTGCGCGGACCCTGTTCCGCGCGCCGAATCAGGCGGTCCGCTGTCGCGGTGTGTGCTCACCCTCCGATAAGAACGTCTTTATGAAAGAAGGATCATCATGGATCTGGTCAAAATTCTCTCCGAGCAGTACACCAAGAAGGAACTGCCCGAAATGAACGTCGGCGACACCGTCCGCGTGCTCGTCCGCGTCAAGGAAGGCAACCGTGAGCGCACACAGGCTTTTGAAGGCACTATCATTGCCAAGAAGCATGGCGGCATCAATGAGACCATCACTGTCCGCCGTATTTCCTACGGCGTCGGCTGCGAGAAGGTCTTCCCCGTGCATTCTCCCTCCATCGTCTCCGTCACCACCGTCCGCCGCGGCAAGGTCCGCAGAGCCAAGCTCTACTACCTGCGCGACCGTGTGGGCAAGAAGGCCAAGGTCAGAGAAAAGCTCTGAGAAAAGCAGTCAAAAAAAGAGGTCGTCTGCACGATCTCTTTTTTTGTTGCCTTTTCCTGCGGAAACGGTGTATAATACTATGAAAACCTGTGAAACGGGGGAAAGTCATGGCATTCGTCAAGCCGAAAAAAGCGGAAGCGTCCGCTCCCGATAAACGTCCCGTCAGCGAGACCTACGACTGGCTGCAGAGCATTATCTCCGCGCTGGTCATCTGCGTCGTCGTCTTTCTGTTCCTCTTCCGCGTGATCGACGTCAGCGGTCATTCGATGAACCCGACGCTGTCCGACGGAAACAAGATGCTCGTCTCCGGCCTGTTTTACAAGCCGAAGGCCGGCGACGTGGTCATTTTCAGAACCGAGGACTACGATCCGGACAGGGCGCTCGTCAAGCGCGTGATCGCCACCGAGGGCCAGGTCGTGAACATCGACTTCGACCGGGGCGTTGTCATCGTGGACGGCGAGGAACTGGAGGAGGACTATCTGAACACGGACCCCGTGACCGGCGAGATCGACAAAACCCGCGTCAAGCTCGACTTTATGGGCCCCTGGACGGTGCCGGAGGGCTGCGTGTTCGTAATGGGCGACAACCGCAACCAGTCCACCGACAGCCGCGACAAGCGTATCGGCAACGTGGACGAGCGCGAGATCGTCGGCCGGGCCTACGCGGTGATCTACCCCTTCGGGGAGATTCGCTGGATCGAGTGACCGGCGCTGCAGCTGTGATGGAAAAGACGGAAAACAAGGCCCTCGGGGTCGACATGAACATCAACTGGTTCCCCGGTCACATGACGAAGGCCCGCCGCATGATCGAGGAAAACGTCGCGCTGGTGGACGCCGTCTGCGAGCTGCTGGACGCGCGCATCCCCAACGCCAGCCGCAACCCGGACGTCGACGCGCTGACGAAGGGGAAGCCGCGCCTGATCGTGCTCAACCGCTGCGATCTGGCCGACCCGGCTGTGACGAAGCGCTGGTGCGCGCATTACGAGGCGCGGGGCTTCCGCGTGATCGAAACGGACGCGCGCGGAGGGCGCGGCGTCAGGGACTTTGCGCCGGCAGCTCGCGCGCTGCTGGCAGAGCGGCTGAAGGAGTACGAGGCGAAGGGCCTCGTCGGCCGGCCGCTGCGCCTGATGGTGATCGGCATCCCGAACGTCGGCAAATCCACGTTCATCAACCGCGTCGCCGGCAGAAAGGCGGCGCTCGCCGGGGACAGGCCCGGCCTGACCCGCGGACGGCAGTGGATCCGCATCGACGCGGGGCTCGAGCTGCTGGACACGCCGGGCATCCTCTGGCCGAAGTTTGAAAGCCGGGAGGTCGGCGAGCTGCTCGCGGTCACGCGGGCGATCAAGCCCGAGATCCTCGACGTCGAAACGCTGGCGGCCAACTTTATGCTCCGCCTGCGCGCGCTCTATCCCGCGGCGCTTGCCGAGCGCTACGGCGTCGATCCCGCCGCGGAGCTGAACGGGTACGAGCTGCTGGAGCGGGCCGCGCGGAAACGCGGCTTTCTCGTCTCCCGCGGCGAGGTCGACCTGGAGCGCATGGCCAACACGCTCCTCGGCGAGTATCACGACGGCAAGCTGGGCCGTCTGAGTCTGGAGACGCCCGATGACTGAACTGTGGACGCTGGAAAACGAGATATACGACGAGGGCTTCACCCGCCTGTGCGGGGTGGACGAGGCCGGGCGCGGCCCGCTGGCGGGCCCCGTCTGCGCGGCGGCGGTAATGCTGCCCAGAGGACTCGTGATCGAGGGCCTGGACGATTCGAAAAAGCTGACCGAGAAACAGCGCGAGGCGCTCTTCGACGTGATCACCGCGTCCGCGCTCAGCTACGGGATCGCCTTCGCCTCGGTGGAGGAGATCGAGCGGCTCAACATCCTGGGCGCGACCTTTCTGGCGATGAACCGCGCGATTTCCCGGCTCGAGCCGCAGCCGGAGCTCGCGCTGATCGACGGCAACCGGAACGCCGGCGTCGAGGTGAACAGCCGCTGCGTCGTCAAGGGCGACGCGCGCTGCGCGGATATCGCGGCGGCCTCGGTGCTGGCAAAGGTGAGCCGTGACCGGCTGATGCTCGAGCTGGCCGCGCAGTACCCTCAGTACGGCTTCGAGCGGCACAAGGGCTACGGGACGAAGCTCCATTACGAGGCGCTGCGCGCATACGGCCCCTCTCCGGTCCACCGGCCGAGCTTTCTGAGGAAGATGCACTGATGGCGAGAGAGGGATCCGGCCCCTGGGGCGAGGAGAGGGCGGCCGCCTATCTGCGCCGCCGCGGCTGGCAGATCGTTGGGACGAACTACGCCTGCCGCTTCGGAGAAATCGACATCATCGCGCGCCGCTTCGGCGTGCTCGCCTTCGTCGAGGTCAAGACGAGGCGCAGCGCGTCTCACGGCGAGGCGCGCGAGTTTGTAACGGCGGCCAAGCGGCAGCGCCTGATCGCGGCCGCCCGGCTGTATCTGGCCGAGCACGAGACGGAGCTGCAGCCGCGCTTCGACGTGATCGAGATCTACGCGCCGGAGGGGGAGAAGACCCTGTTCCCGCGCATCGTCCATCTCGAGAACGCCTTTGATTGAGCGGCGTTTTCAAACGAGATTGCGGAAAGGAAAAGAAGATAAAGAGGAATGACTAAAAACCGTGTGAAAAATATACAATCGGCAGCTGCCTTTCTTGTGTACATTGTCAGCTCCTTCATCTTCCTTGGCTATTTGTTTATTTGGTACCCCGACGGGGACACTTCTTTGCAGGCCTTGGCCGACTGGCTGTTGGTACCTCTTCTCTGTATCGGATTGCACTGGCTGCTGATTCGATGGCTGAAAACAGAGAAAAGCGGGTTTTTTAAGTATTGGAATCGATTGGATATTTTCGTTGCCGTTTTTCTTTGCTTGTTATGCAATGACTTTTTTACTGAAATATTCACGAAGGAAAGAAACTGGGCTATACTCAGCGCCATTATGACCCTGACGGTGGCTTTGTTTGTCGCGGAAAGAATCCTGTGTCTGAAAAAGCCTGAGGATGCCCGGGATCAGGAAGCTGAACCGTAAAGCAACTTATGTACCCGGCCTGCGCCGGGCTGTCAGCAGGTGCCTCTGGGGCAGAAGGTGGAGCAGTAGGTCTCGCCCTTCGTGCTGGCTTTTTCATTCTGTACGCTGATCTTCTCCGCGCAGCAGCGGCAGTCGATCGTGTTGTACTTGCAGTTGGTGACGTCGCAGCCCACGCCGGGCAGGATCGTGCTGCGTTTCTTGTCGTTCATCGTGTGAACCTCCTGTGTTTGATAGGCGGTTTTAGTATTCGTATGTTGCCCGGGTTTTATGCTTCGGAAACGGAAGGCGGTTTATGGCGTTATTTGCGATCGGCGATCTGCACCTGTCCCAGTCGGGAGACAAGCCCATGGACGTTTTCGGCGACAAATGGGAAAACCACGCCGAAAAGCTGCTCCGGGGCTTTTCCTGCGTCGGGGAGGACGACGTGACCGTCCTGTGCGGGGATCTGAGCTGGGGCATGAGCCTGGAGGAGGCGCGGGAGGACTTCCTGTTCATCGAGCGTCTGCCCGGAAAAAAGCTGATCCTGAAGGGCAATCACGACTACTGGTGGAGCACCGCCGCGAAGGCCCGCCGCTTTTTTGAGGAGAACGGCATCCGCAGCGTCGACGTGCTGCACAACAACTGCTTTTTTTACGGCGAAAAGGCGATCTGCGGCACGCGCGGCTGGTTTTTCGAGGAGGAGACCGGCTCGGCGCACGACAGGAAGATCATGCTGCGCGAGGTCGGCCGGCTGGAGACCTCGCTCAAGGCGGCGGGGGACCGGGAGAAGCTGGTTTTTCTCCACTATCCGCCGGTTTACCAGAACTATGAATGCCCCGAGATCCTGCGCCTGCTGCGGGATTACGGCGCGGAGCGCTGCGTCTACGGGCATATCCACGGCAAGGGCTGCCGCCTGGCCTTCAACGGCCGGCTCGGCGGGACGCAGTTCAGCCTGGTCTCGGCCGACGCGGTCGATTTCACACCGCTGAGGATCCTGTAAAAAAGTCATTGATTTTATGGCGCGTTTCTGTTATAGTATTCGGGCCTGTTATGCATATATAGAGGAAGGAGATCTGTCATGATCGTCAAAAACGTAGAGAAGAAAGAGAACAACACCGCTGTTTTCACGGTAGAGTCCGACGCCGCCGAGTTTGAAAAGGCCGTGCAGGGCGCCTATCTGAAAAACAAAGCTCAGATATATATCCCGGGCTTCCGCAAGGGCAAGGCTCCCCGGCAGATCATCGAGGGCATGTACGGCCGCGAGGTCTTCTATCAGGACGCGCTCGATGAGCTCGCCCCCCAGGCTTACGAGACCGGCGTGACCGGCTCCGAGCTGCGCGTCGTCGGCGCCCCCAGCATCACGAACGTCGAAGTTACCGACGAGCGCACCGCCTCCTACACCTTCTCCGTGGAGCTCTATCCCGTCGTCACCCTCGGCGAGTACAAGGGCCTCGAGGCCGTCCGCAAGAGCGCGGAGGTTACCAACGAGCAGGTCGAGGCCGAGCTGGAGAACGTCCGCAAGCGCAACGCCCGCCAGATCAGCGCCGACGACCGCGAGGCCCGCATGGGCGACACTGCGAAGATCGACTTCGACGGCTTCCTCAACGGCGAGCGCTTCGACGGCGGCAAGGCCGAGGACTATTCCCTCGAGCTGGGCTCCAATTCCTTTGTTCCCGGCTTTGAGGAGCAGATCGTCGGCATGAAGGTCGGCGAGGAGAAGGACATCAACATCACCTTCCCCGAGGATTACGTGGAAGACCTCGCCGGCAAGGACGTCGTCTTCAAGATCAGGCTGAAGGATCTCCACTATGCCGAGCTGCCCGCGCTGGACGACGACTTCGCCCAGGACGTGTCCGAATTCGACACGCTCGAGGAGTATAAGAACAGCCTGCGCGCCGACCTGGAGAAGAAGGCCGCCGACGCCGCCGAGAAGGATTTCCGCGCCGAGGTGCTGCGCAAGGCCGTCGAGAACATGAGCGTCGAGCTGCCCGAGAGCATGGTCGCCGAGAAGACCGAGGAGATCCTCCGCAACTACGCTGCCAACTTCGGCATGGATACCCGCCAGATGACGCTGGACCAGATCAAGCAGATGATGGGCGTGGACGACGCGACCGTCAACCAGAGCATCCGTCCGGGCGCCGAGTACCAGGTGAAGAACGACCTGCTGCTTGAGGCTGTGATCGAAGCGGAGAACATCGAAAGCAGCGAGGAGGAGACCCGCGCCTATATCGCGAAGGTCGCCGAGAGCATCCAGGCCACGGCCGAGGACGTGGAGAAATACTTCGGCCTCGACTACATGGCCGCCGAGAGCAAGAAGGAAAAAGCCACCGAGCTGATCGTCGGCAGCGCCGTCGCGAAGGCGGAAGAGAAAGCCGAATAAATCCGCGCCCGCGCGGTTATGCTCTCTGGGAAAAGCGGAGGCGGTCCTCCGGCTCCGCACGGATAAGAAGAAGGAGAGTTTCATACTATGAGTTTGGTTCCCTACGTCGTTGAACAGACCAGCCGGGGAGAGCGGTCCTATGACATTTTCTCCCGCCTGCTGAATGACCGCATCGTGATGCTCAGCGAGGAGGTCAACGACACCACCGCAAGCCTGATCGTCGCCCAGCTTCTGTATCTGGAGGCTCAGGACCCCGACAAAGACATCCAGTTCTACATCAACAGCCCCGGCGGCAGTGTGACGAGCGGACTGGCGATCTACGATACGATGCAGTATATCAAGCCCGACGTCTCCACGATCTGCGTCGGCATGGCGGCGTCGATGGGCGCCTTCCTGCTGTCCTCCGGCGCAAAGGGCAAGCGCATCGCACTGCCGAACGCCGAGATCATGATCCACCAGCCCTCCGGCGGCAGCCGCGGCCAGTGCACCGACATCCAGATCCAGGCCGAGCAGATCCTGAAGATCAAGAACCGCCTGAACCAGATCCTTGCGGCCAACACCGGCAAGAGCGTCGAGGAGGTCGAGCGCGACTGCGAGCGCGACCACTTCATGACCGCCGAGGAGGCCCGGGAGTATGGGCTGATCGACAAGGTCATCTACAAGCGTTGAGCGACTGAGCGAGCAAACAGGACGAAAGAGCGCGGGGAGGGCGGCTGGCCCGCCTCGCGTTCCTGCATGAACGGGAGCTGCGGGGCGGATGCGCGCCCGCGCCCGGATCGTTGAATATCGAGGAGTCCATTATGGCAAGAAATGAAGACAGAAAGGGCATCCGCTGTTCCTTTTGCGGAAAGCCCCAGTCTCTCGTCAACCGCATGATCGCCGGCAACGGCTGCTATATCTGCGACGACTGCGTGCGCATGTGCGCCACCATCATCGGGGAGGACCCGGAGGAGAGGCCGGTCACCGGCTACGACGGGCTGCCGCTCGTATTTGAAAAGCTCCCGAAGCCGCGGCAGATCAAGGCGAAGCTCGACGAATACGTGGTCGGGCAGGAGCGCGCAAAAATCGTGCTGTCCGTCGCGGTCTACAACCACTACAAGCGTATCCTGCACGGCGGGAAGAACGAGGTGGAGCTGCAGAAGAGCAACATCCTGCTGATCGGCCCCACGGGCAGCGGCAAGACGCTTTTCGCCCAGACGATGGCGAAGCTGCTGGACGTTCCCTTCGCGATCGCCGACGCGACGACGCTGACCGAGGCCGGCTACGTCGGCGAGGACGTGGAGAACGTGATCCTCAAGCTGCTGCAGGCCGCCGATTTCGACGTGGAGCGCGCCCAGCGCGGCATCATCTACATCGACGAGATCGACAAAATCGCCCGCAAGAGCGAGAACACCTCCATCACCCGCGACGTGTCGGGCGAGGGCGTGCAGCAGGCGCTGCTGAAGCTCCTGGAGGGCACGATCGCGAACGTGCCGCCCAAAGGCGGACGCAAGCACCCGAATCAGGACTTCATCCACGTGGACACGACCAATATCCTCTTTATCTGCGGCGGCGCCTTCGACGGTCTGGACAAGATCATCGAAAAGCGCACCAATAAGAAGACGATGGGCTTCGGCGCGGACATCAGCGGCAGTGCCGAGCGGGATCTCGGCGCGATCCTCGCACAGGTCCAGCAGCACGATCTGCTGAAATTCGGCATTATCCCGGAGCTGATCGGCCGTCTGCCGGTCGTGGCCTCGCTGGATTCCCTCGGCCGGGAGGACCTGGTCCGTATCCTGACCGAGCCGAAAAACGCCATTTCCAAGCAGTATCAGGCGCTCATGAGCTTCGACGGCGTCGAGCTCGTGTTCGAGCCGGAGGCGCTGGAGGCCGTGGCCGAACGGGCCATCGAGCGCAAGATCGGCGCGCGCGGCCTGCGCAGCGTGATGGAGAGCGTGATGACGGACGTGATGTTCACCGTCCCCTCCGACACGACGGTGAAGAAAGTGACCATTACCGCGGACTGTGTCCGCAGCGGCGTTCCGCCTCTGGTGGAGCGCGTCAACGACTGAATGAACGAAAGACCCCGGAGGAAAGGAGGCTGCCTGTGAGCCCCGATGAACTGTTTCAACTGCCGCTGCTTCCGCTGCGCGGCCTGATCGTATTTCCGCAGATGCTGCTGACGCTCGACGTGGAGCGCACGGCCTCCCTCGGCTCGGTCTCGGCGGCGCTGCGCGGCGACCACCGGCTGTTCCTCGCGGCGCAGAAGGACGCCGCGGTCGATCTGCCGCTGGCGAAGGATATCCATTCCGTCGGCACGGTCTGCCGCATCCGGCAGCAGATCCGCGGCGGCCAGGGCGGCTGCCGGCTGATGGTCGAGGGCCTTTTCCGGGCCGAGGCCGTATCGGTCGAGGGCGGAGAAAAGAGCTATACGGCGCTGCTGCGCCCGCTGCCGGACAGGCCAGAGCGGGTTTCCGCCGTGCGTATCGAGGCGCTCGTGCGCAAATGCCTGTCGCTGTTTCACGATTATCTGACGATGAATCCGGAGCTCCCGAACGAGCAGCTGCTCAACGTGCTGACCAATCCGGAGCCGGATTACGTCGCCGGCTATATCGCGCAGACGCTGCGCATCGGCGTCGAGCGCAAGCAGGCCTTTCTCAGTGAGAGAAGCCGCAGCCGCCGGCTCGCCGAGTTGGCGAAAGCCCTCGGCAGCGAGCTGCAGATCCTCGCGCTCGAGCGAGAGCTCGGCGAGGCGACGCAGGAGGCTCTGGAGAAAAACCAGCGCGAGTTCTATCTGCGCGAGGAGATGAAGATCATCCAGTCCGAGCTGGGCGAGGACGATCTGCTGGACGATTTCGGCGAGTACCGGAAGAAGATCGAGGCTCTTCCGGCGCCCGGGGAGGTATGCGAAAAGCTGCTCAAGGAGCTCTCCCGCCTGCAGAAGCAGCCCTTCGGCTCGGCGGAGGCCGCCGTGCAGCGGAGCTATCTGGACGTGTGTCTGGAGCTCCCCTGGGGCGTGCGCACCGAGGAGACGCTGGATCTGGAGAAGGCGCGCCGCATTCTGGACGAGGATCACTACGGCCTTGAGAAGGTCAAGGAGCGCATTCTGGAGTATCTTGCGGTGCGCAAGCTCACGCCGCAGGTCAAGGGCGGACTGCTGTGCCTCGTCGGTCCTCCGGGCACCGGCAAAACCAGCATCGCGATGAGCATTGCCCGCGCGACGAACCGCAGGCTCGTGCGTCTGTCGCTCGGCGGCGTACACGACGAGGCCGAGATCCGCGGCCACCGCAAGACGTACATAGGCTCGATGCCCGGTCGGATCATCAGCGGCATCGTGCAGGCGAAGTCCTGCAATCCGCTGATGGTGCTCGACGAGATCGACAAGCTCGGCTCCGACTACCGGGGGGATCCCTCGGCGGCGCTGCTCGAGGTTCTGGACGGCGAGCAGAACGGCACGTTCCGGGATCATTTCCTGGAGATCCCCTTCGATCTGAGCGAAGTGTTCTTCATTACGACGGCGAACACGCAGGACACGATCCCGCGTCCGCTGCTCGACCGGATGGAGGTCATCGAGCTCGGCAGCTATACCGACGAGGAAAAGCTGCAGATCGCCAAACGCCACCTGCTGCCCAAGCAGCGGAAGAAGCACGGCCTGAAGGCGGCTCAGCTTCGCGTCGACGACGGCGCGCTGCGCGAGATCATCGCGTCCTACACCCGCGAATCGGGCGTGCGTCTGCTCGAGCGGGAGCTGGCGCAGCTGTGCCGCAGGGCGGCCGCCATGATCGCGGAGGGCAAGTGCAGAAGCCTGAGCGTCCGCGCGGAGAAGCTGGAAGAGCTGCTCGGCCCGGCCCGCTATCACCGGGACGAACGGCGCGAGCGGGGAGAGGTCGGCCTCGTCCGCGGTCTGGCCTACACCAGCGTCGGCGGCGAAGTGCTCGACGTCGAGGCGGCGGTCATGGACGGCAGCGGCAAGCTGGAGCTGACCGGCAACCTCGGCGACGTGATGAAGGAATCCGCGCAGGCGGCGGTCAGCTATATCCGCAGCCGCGCGAAGGAGCTCGGCGTCGAGCCGGATTTCTACAAGACCAGGGATCTCCATCTCCACTTTCCGGAGGCCGCCGTGCCGAAGGACGGCCCCTCCGCCGGCGTTACCGTTGCGACGGCGCTGGTCTCGGCGCTCACCGGAGCGCCCGTGCGTCACGACGTCGCGATGACCGGCGAGATCACGCTCAGAGGCCGCGTGCTGCCGATCGGCGGTCTGAAGGAGAAGACGATGGCCGCGCTGCGCGCCGGCGTACAGACGGTGATCATCCCGGAGGAAAACCGCGCCGATCTGGCTGAGATCGACCAGACCGTGCGGCAGGCGCTGCGCTTCGTCTGCGTCCGGCGCATGGAGGAAGTGCTGGACGCGGCGCTTCTGCATCCGCTCGACAGCATCGCGGCGGCACGAAAAAACGGCCGCTATCTGACGGAACGGGAAGCCGAGGGGGCGGGGCTGCGATGCAAAGCCTGAACGTCAACAAGGCGGAATTCCTGCTTTCCGCGGCCTCGCCGCGCCAGTTTCTGCATTCGCCGCTGCCCGCGGCTGTCTTCGCGGGCAAATCGAACGTCGGGAAGTCCTCGGTGATCAACCGCCTGCTCAACCGCAAAAACTTTGCGCGCGTCGGCGCCGAGCCCGGAAAGACCGTACATGTCAACTATTTCCGCATCGACGGCAGGCTCCTTTTTGTTGACCTTCCCGGCTACGGCTACGCCAAAGTCTCCCGGGAAGAGAAAGAGCGCTGGAGCGGCCTGATGGAGAGCTTCTTTTCCGAGCCGGAGCGCATCGGCCTCGGCGTGCTGATCGTGGACGCGCGCCACAAGCCCACGGACGACGACGTCTCGATGGCCGCGTGGTTTCAGCAGTCCGGCCGGCCCTTCGTCGTCGTGGCCAACAAGCTCGACAAGCTCAAAAAGAGCGAGATCGAGCCGAATCTTGCCCTGATCCGCGAGACGCTCGCGCTCTCGCCGGAGACGCTGCTGATCCCGTTTTCCGCCGAGAAAGGGCAGGGGACGAACGCGCTGACGGCCGAGCTTCTCAAGCTGCTGTGACGGGCCCCGCCTGTCTTGAAATCGGCGGGAAGCTGTGGTATAATCAAGAATCATGAATCGAAATCGACGGGAGGGATGGCAGTGAAACGACTCAGAATTCTTGCGGTCTTTCTGGCGGCTGTGCTCTGTGTGGTTCTCGGCGCCATCCTGCGCGGCCGTTCGAACGAGACGGAGACCGTTCTGTTCGGCGGCGCCGCCGGCGGAAGGGTCCGCGTGCAGGATAAAGACGAATTCCGCGACCCGGTCGAGGTCAACCGCGAGCCGGACGACGGCATCGACTGGCCGGATATCACGCTCAGCGAGCTGCAGGACAACCGCCAGTACGCGATCGTCAACGACAAGCATCTGCTCTCCTCGGCCTTCGAGCCGGAGGCCGGACGCATCAGCGGCTCGACGCAGCTTTTCGACGTCAACGCCCTGCCGTATCTCGAGAATATGCTGCAGGATCTGCGCGACCACGGGTACCACCCCTATCTGGCCGGCGCCTACCGCACGTACTCCTATCAGGAAAAGCTCTTCAACGGCAAGGCCAGCCAGATCGCGCTGGGCCTCGATCCGCCGGTGACGGATTACAACGATCCCCGGTATCAGGAGGCCGTTCAGCAGGCGCGCCGCATCACGGCCTATCCCGGCAGCAGCGAGCATCAGCTCGGGCTGGCGGTGGATATCCTCGACAGGGAGCGGAGCTGGCTGGATTACAGCAAGATGGACCAGGATTTCTTCGCCTACCTGGACAGCATCTGCGCCAGCTACGGCTTTATCAAGCGCTATCCGGCCGACAAGCTGCCGCTCACCGGCTGGGAGGAGCCCTACCATTACCGCTACGTCGGCGTGGAGGTCGCCACCTTCATCATGGAGCACGGCATCTGCTACGAGGAATTCTACGCGCATTACGACAAGGATTTCGAGTATTGACGGGCTCTTGAAATCGGAGAAAAAAAGGCTTGCAAATCCCTGCAAAACGTGCTATTCTATTAAAGTAAGTATTAAGGTATTGTCAGAGTGGGTCTCGGCCCACTCTTTTTTACGAACAAGTTCACGCAACTAATTTTTGGAAGTGAGAGAATATGAGCAAGATCACGGAACAGGTCGAGCGTCTGGCGCGGCCCGTCGTTGAGGAAGAGGGCTGCAGGCTCTGGGACGTGGAATACGTGCGTGAGGCCGGCTGCTGGTATCTCCGCCTGCTGATCGACAAGGAGGGCGGCGTCTCGATCGACGACTGCGAGCGCATCAGCCGCCGCGTGGATCCGCTGCTGGACGAGGAAGACCCGATCCCCGACAGCTACGTTTTCGAGGTCGGTTCCGCCGGAGCCGAGCGCGAGCTGAAGCGGCCGGGCGATTTCGAGCAGTTCATGGGCAGCGAGGTCGAGGTGAAGTTCTACCGCCCGATCGAGGGGGCCAAGAGCGTATGCGGCAGGCTGCGCGCCTATGACGAAGGCGCGGTGAGCGTCGAGACCGGCGGCGGAGAGCTCCGCCGCTTTGAGAAAGCGCAGATCGCGCAGGTTCGGCTGCGCGTTACGATAAAGTAAGGGGTTGAAAGACAATGAACGCAGAATTTTTCAAGGCTATCGAGGATATTGAAAAGGAGCAGGGGATCCCCCGCAGCTATCTGTACGATAAAATCAAGCAGGCCATGCTGACCGCCTTCCGCCGCGACAATCCCGAGTGCGAGGACAACGTGGAAATCGAGCTGGACGAGGAGAAAAAGACCCTGGAGATGACCGTGCGCAAAACGGTCGTCGAAGAGGTCGCCGATCCCAGCCACGAGATCAGCCCGGACGCCGCGAAGAAGCTGAATCGCCGCGCAAAGGTCGGCGACACGGTCAGTCTTCCCGTCGACACGAAGAAATTCGGCCGCATCGCCGCGCAGACGGCCGGCCAGATTATCAAGCAGGGCATGCGCGAGGCCGCCCGCGGCATCGTGTATGAGGAATTCACCTCCAAGGAGCACGAGATCCTCACCGGCGTCGTTTCGCACATCGACCCGAGAAGCGGCGCTGCCTCGATCCGCATCTCCTCGAACAGCGAATACACCGAGGCGCTGCTGACCGCCAACGAGCGCATCAAGAACGAAGAGCTGAAAGAGGGCCAGCGTCTCAAGGTCTACGTCGTCGAGGTCCGCAACTCCACGCGAGGCCCGCAGGTGCTCATCAGCCGCACCCATCCGGGGCTGGTCAAGCGCCTGTTCGAGCTGGAGGTCCCCGAAATCTACGACGGCACTGTGGAGATCCGTTCCATCGCCCGCGAGGCCGGCAGCCGCACGAAGATGGCCGTCTGGTCCTCCGATCCGAACGTCGATCCGATCGGCGCCTGCGTCGGCCCGAAGGGCGGGCGCGTCGCCAGCATCGTCGAGGAGCTCGGCGGTGAGAAGATCGACATCGTGAAATTCAGCGAGATCCCCGAGGAGTATATCGCGGCTTCGCTTTCGCCCTCCGAGGTGATCAGCGTCTCCATGCTGGAGGACGGAAAGAGCTGCCGCGTCATCGTGCCGGACAACCAGCTCTCTCTCGCCATCGGCAAGGAGGGACAGAACGCGCGCCTTGCGGCCAAGCTCACCGGCTGCAAGATCGACATCAAGCCCCAGTCGGAGGCTTGAAAAACAGGAAGCGGAAAGGAGCGGCGGCTGTATGCAGCAGAAAAAAATCCCGATGCGGCAGTGTCTCGGCTGCCGCGAGCATAAACCGAAAAAGGACCTGATCCGGATCGTGCGCTCTCCGGAAGGAGAGATCAGCCTGGATTTCCGGGGCAAGGCCTCCGGGCGCGGGGCGTATATCTGCCCCTCGGCCGAGTGCCTGAGCCGGGCGCGGCGCGCCAAAGCCGTCGAGCGGGCGCTGTCCTGCCCGGTGCCGGACGAGGTCTGGGAAAAGCTGAAAACGCAGCTGGAGGCCGGGGAATGAGGGAAAAAACGCTGAATCTTCTCGGCCTGATGAGGAAAGCCGGCGCCATCCAGATCGGCGAGGACAATTCCGGCACGGCGGTGCACGGCGGCAAGGCGAAACTCCTGCTGCTGGCGGCCGACGCTTCGGACAACGCCCGGCGGCGTGCGGAGGGCTTCGTCAACGGCCGGAGAACGCAGCTGATCGAGCTGCCCTTCGACAAGGAGGAGCTCTCGCAGCGGCTCGGAAGCGGCAGCTTTGCGATGGCCGCCGTGACGGATCTGGGCTTCGCGCAGGCGCTGATGCAGCTGCTCGAGGGCCTTGAGCCGGAGCGCTACGGTCCGGCCGCCGAAGAAACGCGGCGCCGTTTCGAGCGGGCCGAGCGCCGGAAAAAGGAAAAGCCGGGCCGCAGCAGGAATAAGGGGACAGGAAAAAGGAGGACGAACGGATGAGTATGATCAAGTACAGAGTGCATGAAGTAGCCAAGGATTTCGGCGTGGGATCGAAGATGATCTCCCAGATCCTGACCGACTATGTCGCGCCTCCTAAAAATCATATGCAGGTGCTGGAGAACAACGAGCTCGACGTGATCTTCGAGTATATCACCCAGCACAACCAGGTCGACAGCCTGGAAGAGGTTTTCAACGTCAAGCCCAAGGAGGAGCCGGCTCCGGCTCCCGCGAAGGCCGAGCCGGCAAAGCCCGCCGAAAAGGGCAAGGCCGCGCCCGCGAAGCCCGAGGGCAGGACGCAGCAGGCTCCGGCCCAGCCGCAGAGCGCTTCTCCCGCGCAGCCGAAGCAGGAGAAGAAGGAGAAGCCGCACACGCCCCGTCAGGTGGCGGAGAAGCGCGTGGTCGACACGCGCGGCGGCGCTGCGGTCAATATCGAAAAATACAACGAGAAGTTTGAGGACATGGCCGGCGCGAAGGCCGCCAAGCCCAATCTTCAGCGCGGCAACAAGGAGAAGATCGCCAATAAGAACAAGCAGCGCCAGGGTGCCCAGCCCTCGAACAAGCGCCGCCAGGAGGAGCGCGACAAGATGCAGAAGCTGCATCTGGAGATCGCCAAGCGCCAGCCCGTCAAGGTCGAGATCCCGGACGAGATCTCGGTCGGCGAGCTCGCCTCCCGCATGAAGAAAACCGCGGCCGAGGTCGTCAAGCAGCTGTTCAAGCTCGGCGTCTTCGCCTCGGTCTCCGATCTGATCGACTACGACACCGCGGCGCTGGCTGCTATGGAGATGGGCTGCAAGGTCGAGAAGGAAGTCATCGTCACCGTGGAAGAGCGCCTGATCGACGACCACGCCGACGCCGAGGAGGATCTGAAGCCCCGCGCCCCGGTCGTCGTCGTGATGGGCCACGTCGACCACGGCAAGACCTCGCTGCTCGACTACATCCGCCACGCCAACGTCGTATCCGGCGAGGCCGGCGGTATCACGCAGCATATCGGCGCCTACACGGTCGAGATCAACGGAAGCCCGATCACCTTCCTCGACACGCCGGGCCACGAGGCCTTCACCTCGATGCGCGCCCGCGGCGCGATGGTCACCGACATCGCGATCCTGGTCGTCGCCGCGGACGACGGCATCATGCCGCAGACGGTCGAGAGCATCAACCACGCGAAGGCGGCGAACATCCCCGTCGTCGTCGCGATCAACAAGATGGACACCGTCGGCGCCAACCCCGAGCGGATCAAGCAGCAGCTCACCGAGTACGACCTTGTCAGCGAGGAGTGGGGCGGCGACACGATCATCTGCCCGATCTCCGCGAAGACCGGCATGGGCATCGAAAACCTGCTGGAAAACCTCGTCATTCTGGCCGAGGTGCAGGAGCTCAAGGCCAACCCGAACCGCGCCGCGAAGGGCACCGTCATCGAAGCCCGCCTCGACAAGGGCCGCGGCCCGATCATGACCGTCCTGGTGCAGAACGGCACGCTCAAGCTGGGCGACGTCATCATCGCCGGCACCGCGGTCGGCCGTGTGCGCACGATGATCAACGACAAGGGCCAGCGCGTCGCCGCGGCCGGTCCCTCCACGCCGGTGGAGATCTCCGGCCTGTCCGAGGTTCCCACGGCGGGCGACGTGTTCAACGCCGTCAGCGACGAGCGCATGGCCAGGGAGCTGGCAGAGGAGCGCCGCGTCGCCGCCCAGAACCAGACCCTCGGCACGGCCAAGAAGGTCAGCCTTGAGGACCTGTTCAGCCAGATCCAGGCGGGC
>JAILOS010000111.1 GCA_024690695.1 Oscillospiraceae bacterium | reverse complement strand
TCCCCGCCCGTCCGCGCGCTCTCCCCTTCCGGGGCGGGCGCGGCGCTCTGCGCCGGATCGGGCATGGTGACGAGCCGCGGCTGCCCGCAGGCGGCCAGCGCCAGCGTGAGCGCCAGCAGGAGAAGCAGGCAAAGCGTACGTTTCAAGTTTCGGCTCCTTCTTTCTCGCGGCCGGCGAACGACGCCCTGCCGCGCGGCGGTTTGGCCGGCGGGAGAGCCCGCGCCCCGACAGTGGAGACTGCCGCGGCCCGTTCCCGCCGATTAATCATGATTTACCGAAGTATTATACCACTCACCGCCCGAAAA
The DNA here is from genome assembly GCA_024690695.1 of Oscillospiraceae bacterium. The sequence continues at coordinate 17,832 of JAILOS010000111.1, read as the reverse complement.
AGAAAGAGTTTTTTCGCCGGGAAGAAAAATCAGCCTCCGACGACGTAGACGATGCAGGCGTTCTTCACGCCCTGGAATTCGGCGTAGATATGGACGCTGCTGTAGTCCTTCGGCAGCGGCCCGATGCACTCGAGCGTGATGCGGCGGTCGTTGTCGGGATCGACCGTGATGCGCAGGGAAGACTCGGCGGCCTCGTCCATGCTCCAGACCATCTCGCCCGAGGCGCCCTCCTCCAGCGGAGCCGCGACCAGCGCGAGCACCTCGCCCGGATGCGTGGTGAAGTTGGTGATCTTGGTGCCGGCGTAGCGGATCTCGGCGGTGGGGGCGGCGGTGTAGCCGCGGGAATCCACGTGGATGCGGCAGCTGGCGCTGTGGCCGAAGAGCTTCGCGGTCAGCACGACGCCGCCGCTGTCGGCCGGCTGGGGGCCGATGCCGGTGACGGTGCACTTGCGGCCGTCCTCGGACACGGTGAGCTTCACGGCGCTGTCCTCGCCCTCGCGCAGGGACCATTCGACGACGCCGGCGGAGATCTCGGGCGTGACGTAGGCGGTCAGCGGGACGTCCTCGTTGATCTTGATCTGGAAGTCCTCGGTCTTGGTGCCGGCGTAGCGGATCTCAAGCCCGGTGATCTCGGGCGTGGGCGTGGGCTCCGGGGTCGGCGCGAGCGTGGGCTCCGGGGTCGCCTCGCTCTTGTCGCCTTCGCCGGTCTCCTCGGTCTCCTCGCGCGTTTTCGAGCCCTTTTCGTCCTCTTCGTCGTCCTTGTCCTCGGCGCCGCAGGCGGCCAGGGCGAAGAGCATCAGCAGGCACAGCGCGAGGCAGAGCAGACGAAGCCAAGACATGTTCTTTCGTTTCATGTCGGTTCTCCTTTCTCAGCAAACGGGATCTGTCTATCGTTATTGTTGCCGTGCCTTCCGGCACGGGTTTTCCTTTCGCTTCAATTTTTGCCTTATTTTACCCCAAACGGCTAAAAAACGCAAGGGATTTTCTGTCGAAGCCCCACTTTGACCCCATTTTTAAGACTTTTTTGACCTTTTTCGCCCTCTTTCGACGCACACGGGCGAAACGGTTGACATTCTCCGCGCATTTTGCTACAGTAAATTCCCGACGGGCCCTCTTTTTTCGACGGCCTTCGCCCTTTTCCGCGCGCTCCGGGGCGCGGCGAAATTCGACAAACGACGGAATTTTTTGATTTTTTCGGGCCGCCGCTCCGCGGCAGCCCGTTTTTCAGAACAGGAGGTCTGCCCCGTGTACAAGCCTCTGGCGGACGAGATCCGCCCGCACAGTCTGGACGACGTGGTCGGCCAGGCGCACATTCTCGGTCCCGGCGGACTGCTGCGCCGCATCGCCGACAGCGGCAGCATCCCGAACATGATCTTCTACGGGCCCTCCGGCACCGGAAAGACCACCGTGGCCCGCATCCTTGCCGAACGGACGAACCGCACCCTGCGCAAGCTCAACGCGACCACCGCCGGCATCGCGGATATCCGCGGCATCATCGCCGAGCTCGACACGATGCTCACGCCCGGCGGCGTGCTGCTGTATCTCGACGAGATCCAGTACTTCAACAAAAAGCAGCAGCAGAGCCTGCTGGAGTTCATTGAGGACGGGCGCATCACGCTGATCGCCTCCACGACCGAGAACCCCTATTTCTGCGTGTTCAACGCGGTGCTCAGCCGCTCGACCGTGTTCGAGTTCAAGTCCGTGCCGGCTCCCGAGGTCGAAAAGGCCGTGCGCCGCGCGCTGGACGTGCTGAACGAGCGGCGGGACGCGCCGCTGCGCCCGGAGGAGGGCGTGGTGAAGCATATCGCCGGCTCCTGCGGCGGCGACGTGCGCAAGGCGATGAACGCGCTGGAGCTGCTGTTTTCCGCGACGGCGGGGGACGTGATCACCCTCGCCGACGCGAAGGCCGTCACCCAGCGCAGCGCGATGCGCTACGACCGCGAGGGCGACGAACATTTCGACACGCTCTCGGCGCTGATGAAGTCGCTGCGCGGCTCCGATCCGGACGCGGCGCTGCACTATCTGGCGCGGCTGCTCGAGGCCGGCGACCTGATCGGCGCCTGCCGGCGCATCCTGTGCTCGGCCAGCGAGGATATCGGCCTGGCCTACCCCCAGGCCGTGCCGATCGTCAAGGCCTGCGTGGATTCCGCGCTGCAGCTCGGCCTGCCGGAGGCGCGGCTGCCGCTGGCGGAGGCCTGTCTGCTGCTGGCCACCGCGCCGAAGTCCAACAGCGTCGTGAGCTCCATCGACCGGGCGATCGCGGACGTGCGCGCCGGCAAGGGCGTCGGCTTCCCCCGCGAGCTGCAGAACGTCCATGCGGACGGCGCGGGCTTCGAGCGCGAGCAGGGCTATCTCTATCCGCACGACTTCCCGGGCCACTGGGTGCGCCAGCAGTACCTGCCCGACGGTGTGAAAAACGCGCGCTACTACGAGTACGGCGACAACAAAAACGAGCAGGCCGCGAAGGCGTACTGGGACGCCGTGAAGAAGTAGCGCGGAGCGTCCGCCTCCCTTTTTTGAACTTTTTGTATATTCGCAGACCGCCGGCCCTTCCGCGGCTTGCGCTTTCCAGAAAAACCCTGTATACTGACGGCAGACCGTAAGGAGGGACAGAAAAAATGAAAAAAATCGCTCTGCTTCTCGCCGCGCTGACGCTGGCCCTGCTGCTGTGCGCCTGCGGCGAATGCAAACACGAATGGGAAAAAGCCACCTGCACGGAGCCGCAGTACTGCACAAAATGCGGGGAAGAGAGGGGCAGCGCGCTGGGCCACGACTGGGTGCAGGTCGACGAGAACACCCGCAGATGCACGCGCTGCCGGATCAAGGAAAGCGTCGCTCCGGCCGCGGAGACGGCGGCTGAAACCGGCGCGGCCGCAGAGACCGCGGAAGAGACGACGGCCCGGATTGATCCGGCCCCGGCTGCGGAAACGACTCCGGCTCCGACGCCCGCGGAAGCGACCCCGACGCCGAAGCCCGTCGTCACGCACTGGTACGACGAGCATCTGGTCAAGATGAAAGCGCAGAGCGACGCGCTCGAGATCCCGGACGACCTGTACTTCCTCTCCGCGCCCGAGGAGAAAACGATCCTCGGCTCGAAGGGCACCTGCATCTACGAGCTGTACGCGCCCTCGAAGGACGCGGAGAAGATCGGCAAGATCGACAACGGCACGCTCGTTTCGGTGCTGGCCAGAAAGAACGGCTTCGCCCTGTTCGTCACCTCCGGCGGGCTCTACGCCTGGGGGACCAACGAGCTTATCGTGGACGGGAACGACACGCCCTATCTGGTGGACGGAAAGCACAATAACGACGGAACGACCATGGTCATGTCGTACAAGAACAAGGTCTACGTCTATTACGATCCCTACTGCGTGTTCCCGGTTCTCAGCACGATGGATCCCGGCACCTGGGTGACGGCCTACAACACCGTCAACGGCTTCACCTACGTGGAAACCGGCTCGACGAAGGGCTGGGTCTCCTCCAACTTCTTCTCCTGAGCCGGGGCCGGAAGAAAGCCGGACGCGGGTCCCGGCGGCCCGTCCCTGCGGCGGGCTGAAAAGGCGTCGTCTTCGGGCGAATGCGGTTTCGCGTTCGGCCCGGGACGGCGCCTTGTTTCGTCTTCCCCCGCCCGGCGGGGGCGCCGGGCGCGCCAAAAAGCTCTTGCCTTTTTGCGCCGGCCCCGATATAATACGCATCGTAATCATTTCACGGAGGGCTTTCCATGGAACAGAGCATCGCGCAGCGGCTGTCGGCGCTCCGCCGGCAGCGCAGGCTGAGCCAGCGCGGCGCGGCGGCCGAGCTCGGCGTCAGTCAGGCGCTGCTGAGTCATTATGAAAACGGGATCCGGGAGCCGGGGCTGGCCTTCGTGCGCCGGGCCTGCGATTTTTACGGCGTGACGGCGGACTATCTGCTCGGCCGCAGCGAGCTGCCGAACGGGCCGGAGAGCACGCGCCGCACGGCGCAGAGCTTTCTGGAGAGGCTGCGCGCGCTGACGGACCGGGCGGAGCAGGCGCTGGGGGAATTATCCGGCGGGGAGGACGACCATGAGCGAACAGAGTAAGATCCGCAATTTTTCGATCATCGCCCACATCGACCACGGCAAATCCACGCTGTCCGACCGCCTGATCGAAAAATGCGGCGCCGTCGAGCAGCGCGTGATGGAGGATCAGATCCTCGACAACATGGAGCTGGAGAAGGAGCGCGGCATCACGATCAAGGCCCGCGCCGTGGGGCTCAACTACGCCGCGCCCGACGGGGAAAACTACGTGCTGAACCTGATCGACACGCCGGGCCACGTGGATTTCAACTACGAGGTCAGCCGCTCGCTCGCCGCCTGCGAGGGCGCGGTGCTGGTGGTGGACGCCTCGCAGGGCGTCGAGGCCCAGACCCTCTCGAACACCTATCTCGCGCTGGACAACAACCTCGAGATCCTGCCGGTGATCAACAAGATCGACCTGCCGGCGGCCGATCCGCAGCGCGTCAAGGACGAGATCGAGGAGATCATCGGCATCCCCGCGCAGGACGCGCCCGAGATCAGCGCGAAGGCGGGCGTCAACATCGACGCGGTGCTCGACGACATCGTGGCGCACGTCCCGGCGCCGAAGGGCGATCCCGGAGCGCCGCTCAAGGCGCTGATTTTCGACAGCCAGTACGACAACTACCGCGGCGTCATCGTTCTCGTGCGGCTGATCGACGGCGTGCTCCGCCGCGACAGCGAGGTGCTGCTGTGCTCCACCGGCGCGCGCTACAAGGTCGTGGAGCTGGGGCATCTGCGCCCGATCGGCCTCGACCCCTGCGACGAGCTCTGCGCCGGCGACGTGGGCTATTTCACGGCCAGCATCAAGAACGTGGCCGACACGCAGGTGGGCGACACCGTCACCGAGGCCGCGCGCCCGACGGCCGAGCCGCTGCCGGGCTACCGGCCGGCCCGCCCGATGGTCTACTGCGGCATTTACACCGAGGACGGCTCCAAATACCCCGATCTGCGCGACGCGCTGGACAAGCTCAAGCTCAACGACGCCTCGCTGAGCTACGAGCCGGAGAGCTCCGTGGCGCTGGGCTTCGGCTTCCGTTGCGGCTTCCTCGGGATGCTGCACATGGAGATCATCCAGGAGCGCCTGGAGCGCGAGTTCGACCTCGAGCTCGTCACGACGCTCCCCTCGGTGATCTATAAGGTCGTCAAATCCGACGGCAGCGTCGTCATGGTGGACAATCCCCACAACTACCCCGACCCGACGCAGATCGCCGAGGCGCACGAGCCCTACGTCAAGGTGTCGATCATCACGCCGCAGGAGTATGTCGGCAACATCATGCCCCTGTGCCAGGACCGCCGCGGCGAGTACAAGAACCTGCAGTATCTCGACACGCGCCTCGTCGAGCTGCACTATGAGATGCCGCTCAACGAGATCATCTACGACTTTTTCGACACGCTCAAGGCCCGCACGAAGGGCTACGCCTCGCTGGACTACGAGTTTTCCGAGTACAAGCCCTCGGAGCTCGTCAAGGTGGACATGCTTTTAAACGGCGACGGCGTCGACGCGCTGAGCTTCATCGCGCACCGCGACAAGGCGTATCCGCGTGCGAGGAGACTCTGCGAAAAGCTGAAGGAGAACATTCCGCGCCAGCTCTTCGAGGTGCCGATCCAGGCGGCCATCGGCGGGAAGATCATCGCCCGCGAGACCGTGAAGGCCCTGCGCAAGGACGTGCTGGCCAAGTGCTACGGCGGCGACATCACCCGCAAGAAGAAGCTGCTGGAAAAGCAGAAGGAAGGCAAAAAGAAGATGCGCCAGCTCGGCACGGTGCAGATCCCGACCGAGGCGTTTCTGGCCGTCCTCAAGCTGGACGAATGAAAAACGAACAAAGGGAAACGCGCGCGAAGCGGGCGGCTGTAAAAGCCGCCCGCTTCGCGCGTTCCTGTGAGCCTTGAGACTATTCGACCGTCTGCGCGAGCTCGGCGATCTTGCGCAGGCGATGGCTGAGACAGCTCTTCGTGACCGGCGGGCTGCTGAGCAGCGCGAGGTCGGAGAGGCTGGCCTCGGGGTTGGCGATGCGCAGCAGCGCCGTGTCGCGCAGCGGCTCCGGCAGCGCGTCGAGCCCGCGGGCGCGCACGAGGCGGCGGATCGCCTCGATCTGCTCCTGCGCCGCGGCCACGACCTTGTCGGCGTTGGCCGAGTCGCAGTTGACGCGGCGGGTGATCGTGTTGCGCATATCCTTCTCGACCTTGGCCGTCTGCACGCCCATCGAGGCCAGCGGCGCGCCGATCGCGGTCAGCAGGTCGGCGATCAGGTCGGCTTTTTTGAAGTACAGCAGGCAGTTGCCGGCGCGCTCGGCCTCCTTGGCGGCGAAGCCCAGCTCCATCAGCAGGCTGCGCGTCTCGCGGCTGACGCTGCGGTGCGGCGTGGCCAGCTCGAGGTGAAAGCCCTTCTCCGGATCGGTCAGGCTGCCGCCGGCCAGAAAGGCGCCGCGGATGAAGGCCGCGCGGTCGCAGTCCTCCTCCAGCACGCCGAAATTGACGTGCAGCGACAGGGCCGCGCTCTCCGGCGAGAGCTCGAAGGCGGCGAAGATCTGCCGGAGCTTCTCGGGGTCCGTGACGGCGAAGCGTTTTTTGCCCGCCGCGCCCTCCGGCGGCGTTTCGTCGAAGGCGAGGCCGAAGGCCTTCTGAAACAGGCGCGGCAGGCGCGCGGCAAAGGCCTCGTTCGCGGTGACGAGACGGACCGCCCGGAACGAGAACTCGCTGGCGTAGAGCAGCGCCCCGTAGCTCTCGGCCACGGCGCAGCATTTTTTGGCGAGCCTTGTCTGGCACAGCTCGGCTTTGGCCCGGGATGAAAAAGACATGGCGCTCACCCTACTTGTCTATATCGCGGTTGACGTTCACCGAGCTGAGAGAGCGCGCCGCGAGCCGGTCGTTGAGCGCGGAGGCGATCGCCACGCTGCGGTGCCGCCCGCCGGTGCAGCCGACGGCGACGGTGAGCGTGAGCTTGCCCTCCTCCCGGTACAGCGGCAGCAGGAAATCGAGCAGCTGCTCGACCTGATCCAGAAACTGCCGCGCCGCCAGAAAGCCGAGAACGTAGTCCTTCACCGGCTGGTCGAGCCCCGACATCGGCCGCAGCTCGTCCACGTAGAAGGGGTTGGGCAGGAAGCGCGCGTCGAACACGAGGTCGGCCTCCATCGGCAGCCCGTGCTTGTAGCCGAAGGACAGCACCGTGATCTCCAGCTCGCGCCGTCGGTCCGCCCCGGCGAAGAGCTTGAAGAGCCGGTTCTGCAGCATGCCCAGCGTCAGGCTCGAGGTGTCCACGACGAAGTCGGCCCGCGCGCGCACGGGCTTTAGCAGCTCCGCCTCGCGCTTGACGGCCTGCTCTACCGACACGCCGGGCGCGGCCAGCGGATGCGGCCGCCGGGATTCCTTGTAGCGCCGGATCAGCGTGCGCAGATCGGCGTCCATATAGAGGATGCGGCAGGCGCAGTCCATCGCGCGCAGCTTGTCGACCGTGCTCAGCAGCTCGCTGAAGCCGTCCTTCTCGCGCACGTCTGTCACCAGCGCCACCTTTTCGTAGCGCCCGCGCGTGGCCAGGCACAGCTCCGCAAAGCGGGGCATCAGCGCCACGGGCATATTGTCCACGCAGTAGTAGTCCAGGTCCTCCAGCACGTCGGCGGCCCGGCTTTTGCCCGCGCCGGACAGACCGGTGATGATCAGAAAGTCCATAGACGCCTCCCTCAGACCCCGCCGACGAAGCGGTTGCGCCGCACGGGCGGGGTGTCGTCTGTCAGCGCGTAATCGGGCGGGAGGATCACGATCTCCGGCTCCAGCGACACGCCGCTTTGCTCGTACACGGTGCGGCGCACCCGGTCGAGCAGCTCCACCACGTCGTGCGAGGTGGCGCCGCCGCGGTTGACGACGAAGCCCGCGTGCTTCTCGCTGACCTGCGCGCCGCCGACCGTCAGCCCCTTGAGCCCGGCCTGATCGATCAGCGCGGCCGCGAAATGGCCCTCCGGGCGCTTGAAGGCGCTGCCGGCGGAGGGGAGGTCGAGCGGCTGCTTGTCGCGCCGCTTCTCGCCCAGCTCGCGCATCTTTGCGGCGATCGCCTCGTGCTCGCCGGGCTGCGGGCGAAACACCGCCGAGAGGATCGCGAAGCCGGCCGCCTGCTGGAACAGGCTGCTCCGGTAGCCGAAGCGGCAGTCCTCGTTCGAGGCCTCGCACAGGCTCTGGTGCGGCAGATAGTAATAGACCACGCTCTCGACGACGTCCTTCATCTCGCCGCCGTAGGCGCCCGCGTTCATGCGCAGGCCGCCGCCTACGGTGCCGGGGATGCCGGAGGCGAACTCCAGCCCCGTCAGCGAGTGCTCCAGCGCGAAGGCCGCCAGGCGCGACAGGCTCACGCCCGCCTCGGCGTAGATCGCGCCGTCGGGCAGCAGAAAGAGCTTCTGCAGCTTTTCGGTGCTCACCAGCAGCAGATCCGGCAGCCCCTCGTCGGGGAACAGGATGTTGCTGCCGTTGCCGAGCAGAAAGGGCGCGACGCCGTTTTCCTTCAAAATCGCGCAGAGCTTCGTCAGCCCCGTCAGATCCGAGGGGACGGCCAGCGCCCGCGCCGGGCCGCCGATGCGGAAGCTGCAGTGCTCGCTCATCGGCTCGTTTTCCAGCAGCGTCAGTCCCGGAAGCTGCTCCTTGACCGCCGCGATCGCTTTTTCCAGCTTTTCCATGCCTTTCCCTCTCCTCCGCTTATTGCAGGCCGGCGTCCACCGCCGCGTCGTGGGCGGCGGTCAGCGCCTCGGCGGCGTTGTAGCCCATCTTCTTCTGGCGGTTGTTCATCGCCGCCAGCTCCAGGATCACCGCGAGGTTGCGCCCGGGGCGCACCGGCACGGTCACGCGCGGCAGCGCCACGCCGAGGATCTTCTCGGTCTCCTCGGTCAGCCCCAGCCGGTCGTAGGCCTTGCCGTCGATCCAGGGCTCGAGAAACACCACGAGGTCGATGCCGCTGTCGGGTTTCACCGCGCCGACGCCGTAGATGTGCCGCACGTTCACCACGCCGATGCCGCGCAGCTCCATATAGTAGCGGATCATCTCCGGAGCGCTGCCGTGCAGCCGGTCGCGCGAAACGCGCCGGATCTCCACCGCGTCGTCGGCGATCAGGCGGTGGCCGCGCTTGATGAGCTCGAGAGCCGTTTCGCTCTTGCCGATGCCGCTGTCGCCCATCAGCAGCACGCCCTCGCCGTAGATCTCCACCAGCACGCCGTGGATCGTCACCCGCGGCGCGAGGTGCTTGTGCAGCGACACGATCACGTCGGCCATGAAGTCCGAGGTGTCCTCGTCGGTGATAAAGAGGTTGCGGTCGTATTTTTCCGCCATCGCCAGGCATTCCGGCGAGGGCTTGACCCCGTGGCAGATCACCAGCGCCGCGATGTCGTACTGCATGAAGCGCTCGTAGGCGCGCAGCCGGTCGGCGGCGCTGAGCGAATTGAGATAGGTGCTCTCGACCCGGCCGATCATCTGCAGACGGTGCGGGTCGAAATAATTGTAGAAGCCGGCCAGCTGCATGGCCGGGCGGTTGACGTCCGCCGTGGTCAGCACGGCGGTCTCGTAGTCCTTCGAGGTGTGCACCGCCTTCAGATGATGCTCCGAAACGACGGTGCTGAGCTTGACGCTGTACTTGCTGCGCATATCCGTACCCTCCCGGCCGGGCGGAGCGCTGCCCCGCGGCTCCCGGCGTCTCTATTGTACACGGCCGCGGCGGCTTTGGCAACCGCTTTTCACGCACCCGGGCGTAAAAAATCCGGGCCGACCGACAGACCACGAAAGCGATATCTAATTTAGAACATGGTTATGCTATCGGAAAAGCTATACAATATGTATAAAATCCGACTTCAGATTTTTTGAAAACGGGGTCTTTTCAAAAAGGCCGCGATAGAATATGCTTTTCGGAGAAAAAGCCGGTGAAAAGCAGGCAAACCGGCGAAAAATCTTGTAATCAGCAGGAGGCTTCCCCATGCAGCAGTTTATGCCGAAAAAACCGGAAAAAGACGTGATCACGATGCGGATCCCCGTCGACACGCTCCGCGAGCTGGAGGCGATGGCCGCGCGCTACGATCTGTCGCGCAACGAGCTGATCAACCAGTGCGTCCGCTACGCGCTGGATCACATGAACAGGGAGGCGCAGCCGTGAAAAAGCTCTTATGGACGGCGCTGCTGCTGGCGCTGCTGCTCACGGCCTGCGGCGCCGTCGAGCCCGATTCGGCGGCCCGGGCGCCCTCGAAGGACGCCGCGCCCTTTGCGGAGCCCGTACAGACCCCGGAGCCGACGCCCGAGCCGACCCCGGAGCCGACGCCCGAGCCCACGCCCGAGCCGACGCCGATGCCCGAGAGCTGGACGATCACGGACGAGAGCCCGGAGGAGATCCTCGCGCTCGCGGCCGTCTATACGCTGCGCAGCGTGGACGCGACCGCCAGCACGGAATACGAGGCGCTCGCGCAGCTGCAGCGCGCGCTGCCGGACTGCGAGATCGAGTGGCTGTACGAATTTGAGGGCGCGGTCTACGACAGTCTGACGGCCGAGTCGCTTGCGCCGCAGTCGAACGAGGGCGTGGCGGAGGCGCTGCGCGCCCTGCCGCGCGTCCGGGAGGTGGACATGCTCGCCTGCGAGCCGGACGACGCGGAGAAGCGCGCCCTGGTCGACGAGTTTCCGGACGTGTTTTTCCTCTGGCACGTGCGCTTCTGCGAGTGGGAGGTGCGCAGCGACATCACCTGCTTCTCCTCGCTGCGGACCGGCAGCGAGTCCAGCCCGCGCTATACCAGCGAGGATTACGCGCTGATGCTGCGCTCCTGCAAAAAGCTGCGCGCGCTCGATCTGGGCCACAATGCGCTGACGGATCTGACGGATATCGGGCGGCTCGAGCGCCTGCAGGTGCTGATCCTCGCCGACAATCCCGGCGTGACGGACTTCTCTCCGCTCGGGAACCTGTCGGAGCTGGTGTACTTCGAGGGCTTCATGTGCAGCGAGGTGCGGGATTTCTCCTTCCTCCGCCGTCTGACGAAGATGCAGGATCTGAACCTCTCCTACTGCTATTATCTCGACGATATCAGCTTCATCGACGACATGCCGGAGTTCCGGAACGGCTGGTTCCGCACGACCGGCGTGGGCTGGGAGGACATCAAGCCCTATCGGGACAGCCGCCCGGAGATCGACTTCGTCATCGGCAACCCCGAGGACGTGTCCTCGATCGTCTACGGCTGGCGCTATTCGCCGCGCAGCATGGCCGTGCGCCCGGCCTTCACCTACTGGACGAAGGTGAAGGAATTCCGGAGCTGGGACGACATCGAGTACGACAAAGAGGCGTTCGGGGAGTAAGGGCCGCCTTCACCGGCCCCGCCGGGCCCGGAATCGCGCCCGCCCCTTATCTGCGCCTTGACAAGACAGGGCGAAGGCTTCATAATATAGAATATACGGACCGCGCGCCCATACTTTGAACAAAGGGGGAGAAACCCATGAAAAACTGGCGGAGACTGATCGCTCTGCTGCTCGCGCTCGTCATGGCCTTTGCCCTGGCCGCCTGCGGAAGCGGCGACAGGGACGACGATGACGACGAAGACGAGACCCCGCGCCGCCGCTCCGGCAAGAAGGCGGAGACGACGGAGACGCAGAAGCCGGACGATCCGGAGGAAACGCCCGCTCCGGCCGAAACGCCCGCTCCGGCGGAGACCGCCGCTCCCGCTCCGGCCGAAACGCCCGCCCCGGTCGTCGAGCCCGCGCCCCCGGAGCCCACGCCCGAGCCGCCGGCGCCCTCCGCAAAGCCCGATCTGGTCTACAGCGTCTACGGCGCCGAGCAGGAGGTCTATCTCGACGCGTCCCGCCGTCTCGCGCGCCTCGTCATCCGCTCCACCGACAGCTACGACACGCTCGGCGAGTATACGTTCAGCTACAAGAGCGACCGTATTTCCGAGATCACCCGCACCGACAGGGACGGCAGCAGGCTCTCGCATCACGTGTTCAGCTACAAGGGCGGCATTATCGACGCCGACACCGTGACCTTCTGGGAGGGCCAGCAGGTCTTCCGCGACTCCTCCTACAGCGAGGAGTATATCGACTCCTATATCCGCGACCGCAGCGGCAACGACATCGAGTGGGTGGATTACTCCTGGGAGCGCTTTGACTTCGAGATCTACGACGACGATTACGCCACGCTGCTGGCCATCTACTTCAACGACGACGGCACGTTTGAAGAGGACGAACCCTTCATTTATTACTCCGGCAACACCCGTACCGTCTGGAACAGCGACTGGAGCGACTGCCGGGTCACGGAAAGCTCCTACGACGAGATTTCCGGCGAATACACCGGCAGCGTCACGCGCGACAAGAGCGGCAAGGTCCTCTACTGCGACAGCGTCGTGCGCAGCTACGACGACGAGGGCCGGATCACCGACGAGTTCTTCGGCTACTACGACGGGAACTATCTGATGACCTCCGCGATGGGCTACACCTACACCTACGATTCCCTCGGCCGTCTTGCATCTTACTCGCTCGACAGCTACGGCGAGGGCGGCGATTATTACGGCCGGACGACGGTGACCTATCTCTACACCGGCTCGAGCACGGACTCCGACGGCTTGACCTACCGCTACTACGACTCCGACGGCAACTTCACCGGCGAGGAGACCTATTACTGGTAACGGGGCAAGCCCGTTAAACTCAAAAAAACAAGAAAAGAGGATGAGCTTATGAAAAACTGGAAGCGGCTGCTCGCGATCCTGCTGGCGCTGGCGATGATCTTCGCCCTGGCCGCCTGCGGAGACAGCGGCAAGGACGACGACGATGACGACGACGAGCGCGTCAGCACCCGCAGAAGCGATCGGGACAAGGACAAGGACAAGGACAAGGACGACGAGCCCGGGACCGACGTCGCCGATACGCCCGAGGAGAAGCCCGAGGAGAAGCCTGAGGAGAAGCCCGAGGAGAAGCCCGAAGAGAAGCCCGAGGAGAAACCCGCCGAGACCGAGTCCGCGTCCATCTACGGCAAGTGGGTCGCCACGGTCGACATGACCGACTCCATGCTGGAAGCCATGGGCGAAGAGATCGGCCCCTACATCAACGGGAAGCTCGAGGCCGGCGTCACGATCGTTCTGTACGAGGAGGGCGGCTATTCCCGCGCCGTCGATCTGGAGAAGATGCTGCCCGTGCTGAAGGACGCGGTGCTCAGCTATCTCAATGACGCGCTGGCGCAGCAGGGCGTGTCTGCGGCGGACTTTGAGGCCGCCTACGGCATGAGCCTCGAGGCCTTCGTCGACATGATGCTGGAGACCGTAGAGGAAGAGGCCGCTTTCTCCGACAGCGGCGATTGCACGATCACCGACAGCACCATCACCTGGGACGGCGAGACCAACAACTATACGCTGTCCGGCGGCAAGCTGACCATCGAATTCGGCGACGAGCTCGGCACGGTCGAATTCAAGCGCGCCTGAGCGAAAACAAAAACCGAAAACCGGAAAACCGAGGAAAACGCCCGGGGGTTCAGAGCCCCGGGCGTTTTTCGCGCCGGACGCCAAGCACCTTTACAGCGCGGAAAAAATCGGCTATACTGAAAGCTGAAGTACAGGCAGCCGACGACGAAGGAAAGGAAGCGCGCCATGAACGATCGGAAAAGCATCACGAACTGGGTCTGCCCCGCCTGCGAAACGCTGAACGAGGGCGGGAACTGCTGCCGCGCCTGCGGCCTGTCCTTCGCGGAGGCGGAGGCGCTGATCCGCGCCAGAGCCGCGGAGCCCCGGAAAAACCCGCCGGCCCCGGCCGCCGTTCCTCCGACGCCCGCGCCCGGCCCGTCGCCCGCGCCGAAAAAAGAAAAAAAGCGGCTCGTGCCGCTGATCGCGCTGGCCGTCGTCGCCGTGCTCGCGCTGGCGGGCTGGCTCCTCTGGCAGCGCTTCGGCGCCGAGGCGGACGAGGACGACGGCGGCTCCCGCCGCAGCACGCGCTCCGTCACGGAAAAGGCCGAGCCGACCCCGGAGCCGACCGTCTGCGGCCGCTGGAGCGGCGAGATCGACGTGACCGACGTCATGGTTGCAAACATCGGGGAGGAGATCCGGCCGTATCTCGACGGCCCGCTCACGGCGAGCATTGAGCTCACCTTCAGCGAGAGCGGCGACTACGCGCGCAGCGTCGACATGAAGCCGGCCGCCGCCGTGCTGCGGGAAGCGCTGCTCGCCTATTTCCGGGACGCGCTGGCCGAGGCCGGCCTGAGCGAGGAGGATTTCAGCGCGTACTACGGCAAGAGTGTGGAGGGATACACCGACGAGCTCATTGACGAGGCGTTTGAGGAGACCGCGTTTTCCGACAGCGGCTCCTATACGCTCACCGACTACACCGTCGCCTGGGACGGCGATACCAACAGCTACTGGCTCAACGACGGAAAGCTGACGATCGACTTCGGCGAGGGCGTCGGCCTGGTCAGCTTCCGCCGCGGCTGATACGGCGCACGAAAAGGAGGAACCGCACGATGAAAACGATGAAACGCCTGCTTGCGCTGCTGCTGGCGCTGGCGCTGGTCTTTTCTCTGGCTGCCTGCGCGCTGCCGGGGCGGGACGACGAGGACGACGACGAGGAGATTTCCACCCGGCGCTCCCGCCGCGGCAAGGAGACGGACGAGGACGAGCCCGCTTCCGGAAAAACCGGGCGGGAGAGGAAAAAGGCGGCGGAGGAAGACACGCCCGAGCCCACGCCCGAACCTGCGCCCGAGCCCACGCCCGAACCCACGCCCGAGCCCGCCGTCGAGGCGCCGATGCCGGATTTTGAGGCGTACGGCCTGGACAAGAACCTGATCGGGCCCGACCGCAGCTACGACTATATTACGATCACCAACGGCGATCCGACGCAGACGACGGTCGGCAAGCTGACAGTCGTCGGCTATAAGATCTTCGAGGGCGACGAGGAGCTGCCGCCGCTGGAGGGCTACGAGTGGCGCGTGGTCGGCGTGCAGATCGTGTTCAGCGACGACGCCGCCTGGGAAAACGGCATGCGCGTCGGCCCCTGCATCGAGGACTATTACAACATCGTCCTGCACGACGACAGCTCCGTGACGCGCGACGACGGCTTTACCGCCAGCACGATCCTCTGGCAGGGCCGCACCTGGGAGATGATTCGCCTCGTGGAGGACGAGTTCACGCCCTGGGAGGATCACGCCTGCGCCTATCGGTTCATCGCCGCCTTCCGGGTGCCGGTCGGCTACGACGGCTGCGTCGTCGGCTTCTACAACCGCGCCCGCGAATGGGGCGAGGGCGAATACATCTACGACGTCGCGGACGGCAACACGCTGTTCTTCCGTCTGAAATAAGCCTGCGGGAGGTATCGGCCATGAAACGGATCCTGATGCTCGGCACCGGCGGCACGATCGCCTCCGAGATGACGCCGGAGGGCCTCGCCCCGGAGCTGACGCCGGAGCAGCTGCTGCGCTTCGTCCCGGCGATCTCGGAGCTGTGCCGGGTGGACTGCCTGTCGCTGTTCAGCATCGACAGCACCAACGTCACCCCCGCCCACTGGCGCCGCGTCGCGCAGGCGCTGGCGGACAACTACGACCGCTACGACGGCTTCGTCATCAGCCACGGCACCGACACGATGGCCTACACGGCCGCGGCGCTGTCGTACATGGCGCGCGGCGCCCGCAAGCCGATCGTGCTGACCGGCGCGCAGAAGCCCATCAACTACGACTCCACCGATTCCAAGCTGAATCTGACGGACGCCTTCGTCTGCGCCTGCTCGGAGCAGCTCCACGGCGTGTGCATCGTGTTCAGCGGGCGCGTGATCCTCGGGACGCGGGCGCGCAAGACCTGCTCGAAGAGCTTCACCGCCTTTTCCAGCATCAATTACCCCGAGCTCGGCCAGCTCCACGACCATCGGCTGATGGTCTACATCGAGCCGGACTTCGACGAGAGCCCGAGCTTCTGCGCGCAGCTCGACGAGCGTGTGGGCCTGGTGAAAATGATCCCCGGCACCGACCACGAGCTGCTGGAGTTCATGCTCGAGCGCAAGGACGCGCTGATCCTCGAGTGCTTCGGCGTCGGCGGCCTGCCGAGCTATCAGGACGGCAAGCTCTTCGAGGCCGTGCGCCGCTACACGGAGCAGGGGCGCTTTCTCGTGATGACCACGCAGGTGCAGAACGAGGGCTCTGACCTCTCCGTCTACGAGGTCGGCCACCGGCTCAAGAGCAACCGCCGCGTGCTGGAGGCCTACGACATGACCAGCGAGGCCGCGCTGGCAAAGATGATGTGGATCCTCGGCCGGACGCGCGACGCCGAGGAGGCCGCGCGCCTGTTCTATACGCCGGTCGCGCACGACATCCTCTATCGGGGCTGAGCCATGGAGAGCGTACTGGTGATCGGCGGCGGCGCCTCCGGCCTGATGGCCGCGCTGACCGCCGCGGAGGACGAAAACCGGCGCGTCACGCTGCTGGAGCGCCAGCAGCGCGTCGGCCGCAAGCTGCTCTCGACCGGCAACGGCCGCTGCAATCTGACGAATCTTGCCGCCTCCTCTCCCGCGCACTACCACGGGGCGGACCCGGCCTTCGTGCTCCCGGCGCTGCGCGAGCTGCCGCCGACGGAGACGCTCGCGCTGTTTCGCTCCTTCGGGCTGCTGACCGTGACCGAGGACAGCGGGCGGGTCTATCCGCTGTCGGATTCCGCGTCGAGCGTGCTGGACGTGCTGCGCTTTCAGATCGCGCAGCGCGGCGTGGAGCTGAAAACCGCCAGCCCCGCGAGGGCGCTCCGCCGCGAGGGCGGGCGCTTTCTCGTTGAGCTCGACGGCGAGGCGCTGACGGCCGACGCGCTGATCGTCGCCTGCGGCGGAGCCGCCGGGGCGAAGCTCGGCGGCGTGAGCGACGGCTACGAGCTGCTGCGGCCCCTGGGACACCGGCGCACCGCGCTCTATCCGGCGCTGGTGCAGCTCGTGACCGAGCCGGACTATCCGCGCGCGCTCAAGGGCGTGCGGGCCGACGCGGCGCTCTCGCTGCGGCGGGGGCGCGAGCGGCTGGCCGAAGCGGAGGGCGAGCTGCAGTTTACCGAGCGGGGCGTGTCCGGCCCGGCGGTCTTCGAGCTCAGCCGCGCCGCGGCCGCGGGCGGCGAGGGCCTGAAGCTGCACGCCGACTTTCTGCGGACCTACGGGCCCGAGAACGTGGAGGCGATGCTTTCCGAGCGCGTGCGCACGCTGCCTGGCCTCGAGGCGAGCGAACTGCTGACCGGGCTGCTGCACAACCGGCTGGGGAAGATGCTGCTCAAATACAGCGGCGTCGAGCTCAAGCGCCCGGTCGGCACGCTGCGGCCCAACGAGCTGCGGCACGTCGCCGCAGCCTGCAAGGATTTTGCGCTCCCCGTGCGCGGCACGGAGGGCTTCGACCAGGCGCAGGTGACCGCCGGCGGTCTGCGCACCGCGGACTTCGATCCGCGCACGCTGCAGAGCCGGCTCTGCCCGGGCCTGTACGTCTGCGGCGAGCTGCTGGATATCGACGGCGACTGCGGGGGCTATAACCTGCAGTGGGCCTGGGCCAGCGGCCGCCTTGCGGGGAGGCTGCTGCGATGATCCTTGTGCGCGATCTGAAGCTCCGCCCGGGCGAGCCGGAGGAGCGTCTCGCCGCGCTGGCGGCCAAAAAGCTGCGCGTCCCACCGGAGGAGATCGAGGCATGCCGGCTGGTCCGCCGCTCGATCGACGCGCGGAAAAAACCGGAGATCGCCGTCGTCTGCTCGGCCGCCGTCAAGCTGCGGCACGGGGAGGCGGCGGCGCTGCGCCGCGGGGCGGAGCGCTATGAGCCCTTCGTCCCCGATCCGCCGCCGCCCTGCCGGCTGCGCGAGCGGCCCGTCGTCGTCGTCTTC
>JAILOS010000092.1 GCA_024690695.1 Oscillospiraceae bacterium | reverse complement strand
GGCGCGGCGGCCGGAGCCGGAGCCGCAGCCGCGGGGGCCTTCAGCTCGTATTCGTCGAGCAGCATGGCCGCGCCCTGTTCGACGACGACCTCGTAGACGCGGTTATTCAAAGTCACCTTGTATTTCATTCGTCCTTGACCTCCTTGATGGAAATAAAGCGCAGCTCGTTGAGCGGTTTGCCCAGCTTGTCGGCTACGATCGCCATGATCATCGCGGCGTCGCGCGGATCGGTGTCGTAGAGCTTCAGGTCGCCGGCCGTGCCGGGGGCCTTTTCAGCCGGGACGGGAGCCGGTTCCGGCGCGGGGGCCGGAGCGGCGGGAACGGGGGCCTGCTTCTTCGCGCTGCGGTTCATCACGCGGATCATCAGCTGCACGACCAGCAGCAGCATCACGATGCCGAGGAAGACCACGCAGTAACCGAGCACGGCGATCAGCGCGCCGCTGCCCAGATCGAGATTGACAAGATCCATCGTCTTCGCTCCTTACTCCATCTCGGTGATGGTGTAGCGTACGACCTTTTCCTCGTCCGCTCTGCGCTGCTCGAAGAACTTCTCGGCCACCTGCGGGAAGGAGATGTAGCTCAGCACGTCTTCCTCGCAGCGGGCCATGTCGCCCAGTTTCGCCTCGGCCTTTTCATAGGTGTCGTTCGGCAGAAGGTCGGCGTAGCGGCCCTCGATGGGCTTCTCGTCCTTGAGGATCTTGGCGCGGATCTCGGGGTCGATCGGCGCGGGAGTTCGGCCGTATTCGCCGCGGCAGTAGGCCTTCAATTCGGCGCCGACGTTCTTGTAGCGCTCGCCGGCCAGGACGTTCTGCACGGCCTGGGTGCCGATGATCTGGCTGGTGGGCGTGACCAGCGGCGGATAGCCCATGTCCTTGCGTACGCGCGGGGTCTCGAGCAGGGCCTCGTCGAAGCGGTCGAGCGCGTTCATCATCTTGAGCTGGCTCAGCAGGTTCGAGAGCATGCCGCCGGGGATCTGATAGGTCAGGCACTGGGTGTCGGTGGCCATCGAGATCGGGTTGAGGGTCCCCTTCGCGAGGAAATCGGCGCGGATGGGCTTGAAGAAATTGGCCATCTTGAACAGCACCTCGTCGTCCAGGCCGGTCTCGTAGCCCAGCTCCTTGAGGGTATAGTTCAGCGTCTCGGTCGCGGGCTGGCTGGTGCCGCCCGAGAAGGGCGAGATCGCCGTGTCGATCACGTCGGCGCCGGCCTCGATCGCCTTGAGCTCGGTCATGAAGGCGAGGCCCGTGGTGCTGTGGGTGTGGATCACAACGGGCAGGTCCACCGCGTCCTTGATCGCGCTGACCAGATCGTAAGCCGCCTTCGGGCTCATGATGCCGGCCATGTCCTTGATGCAGATCGTGCTGACGCCCATCTCGCGCAGCTCCTTGACCATCTCCACGTACTTCTCGCGGGTGTGCACGGGGCTGGTCGTATAGGAGATCGCGCCGGAGGCGATGGCGCCTGACTTGACGGTTTCCTCCACGGCGACCTTGAGGTTGTTGGTGTCGTTCAGCGCGTCGAAGATGCGGATGATGTCGATGCCGTTGCGCACGCTCGCACGGACGAAGCGGCGCACGATATCGTCGGGATAATGCTTGTAGCCGAGGATGTTCTGCCCGCGCAGCAGCATCTGCAGCTTCGTGTTGGGCATTGCGGCGCGGATTTTCCGCAGACGTTCCCAGGGATCCTCGTTCAGATAGCGCAGGCAGACGTCAAAGGTGGCGCCGCCCCAGCACTCCACGGAATAGAAGCCGGCCTTGTCGATGGTGCTCAGGATCGGTTTGAACTGCTCATAGCTCATGCGAGTGGCGACCAGCGACTGGCTGGCGTCGCGCAGAACGGTTTCGGTAAACTGTACTTTCATAGGCCCTCCTTATCTGACCGCAGCCGCTTTGCCTGCGGAAACGGATCATTTAATTTATTTTACCAGTATAGACTGATGGTGTCAATCTTGATTCGCTTCTTTCTGCCGAATCGGCGGCAAATTTCGTCTTGTTTGATTTCTCAATTGATTTTGTCCCGATCCCATGATATAAAGTACTTGAAGGATTTTAACCTGTTTCACTCTTCGCTCCGTCCGGAGGTACTCCATGAATCTGTCATCCGACCGTCCGGCTCCGCAGCGCCGTCCGAGCGCGCTGCTCGCCGTGATCCTTCTGTGCATAACCGTCAATTTTCTCGGCGATCGGCTCGCCGCGGCCCTGCGCCTGCCCCTGTTTCTCGACAGCATGGGCACCGTGTTCGCGGCCGCGCTCTGCGGCTATATTCCCGGCATCGCCGTCGGCTTCCTCTCCAATCTGCTGAGCGGGATCTTCGACTCGTCGATGATCTATTACTGTTCGATCAAC
This sequence comes from Oscillospiraceae bacterium, assembly GCA_024690695.1. Next base: position 10,687 of record JAILOS010000092.1, on the reverse strand, counting down.
GTCCTCCTTGCCCTTGCCTCTGCTTTCTTTGCAGAGAAGGGCTTTTTCCGCCGGCTGCCGGGCCTGCTGGGCGTCGTGGCCGTGCTGGCGCTGATTGGCGGCGGGATCGGCTCCGTCCTCACCTGGTTCCTGAACGGGAGCACGATCGGCCATAGCTCGTCCACGTTCCTGCAGGAAGCGCTCAGGCCGGGCGCTCCGTCCTTTCTCACGCAGCTGAGCGCCGACCTGCTGATGAATCTCGCAGACAAGCTGCTTTCCGTGATCCCGGCCGCGCTGGCGCTGCGCTTTCTGCCCCAGCGTCTGCGGGAGCTGCTCGCGCCCGAGCGCTTCAGCCTGAGCGGACGCGCGCAGAAGACCCGCGGCGCCTCGCTGCGGCTGCGGATCATGGCGCTGATCCTCGCCGCCGGCGTCGTCGTCACCGCCACGATCACCACGATCTGCCTCGTGCTGTATCACGACGCCGTCATGGACGAGGCTTCGACGATGGCTTACAGCGTCGCCCGCACGACCGCCTCCATCTTCGACGCCGACCGCGTGGAGGACTACATGGAGCAGGGCGACGCGATGGAGGGCTATGCCGAGCTGGAGCAGCGGATCGCCAACATCGCGGCGAGCTCTCCGGATATCCAGTATATCTACGTTTACCGCATCCTCGAGGACGGCTGTCACGTCGTGATCGACCCGGACACCCCGGACGATCCGAGCACCCCGGAGGACGAGTTTGAACCCGGCGGCGAGCCGGGCGAGATCATCCCCTTCGACGAGGCCTTCGGGCCGTATCTGCCGGCGCTGCTGGCTGGAGAGGATATCGAGCCGGTCGTGTCCAACGAGAGCTACGGCTGGCTGATGAGCGTGTATCTGCCGGTGAAGGATTCCGCGGGCAGCTGCGCCTGCTACGTCGGGGTGGACGTGATCATGCCGCATCTGGTGCAGAACGAACAGATCTTTCTGACCCGCGTCATCTCCCTCTTCGTCGGCTTCTTCCTGCTGGTGCTGGCGCTCGGCGCCGACGCGGCCGACCGGAAGCTGATCCGGCCCATCAACGCGATGGCCGAGGCGACGGCCTCCTTCGTCTCCCGCGGCGAGAGCGGCGGAGAGCGCGCGCTCAAGCCGCTGCAGGAGCTGCCGATCCGCACCGGCGACGAGATCGAAAACCTCTACAACTCGATCCGCCGCACGACCGAGGAGACCGTGCAGTACTTCGACGAGATCAACAGCAAAAACGAGCATATTTCCCACCTGCAGAACGGCCTGATCCTCGTGCTGGCCGACCTCGTGGAAAGCCGCGACACCTGCACCGGCAACCATGTGCGCAACACGGCCGCCTACGTGCGCATCATCATGGACAAGATGCGCGAGCTCGGCATTTACGCCGACCAGCTCAGCAGCGACTACGAGGAGGAGGTCGTCAGCAGCGCGCCGCTGCACGACGTGGGCAAGATCCAGGTCCCGGACGCGCTGCTGAACAAGCCCGGCCGCCTCACCGACGAGGAATTCAGCAAAATGAAGGAGCACACGGTCCGCGGCGGCGAGATCATCGACCGCGCGATCCACATGGTCGACGAGGACAGCAGCGGCTATCTGATCGAGGCCCGCAAGCTGACGGTGGCCCATCACGAGCGCTGGGACGGCAAGGGCTATCCGAACGGACTGAAGGGCGAGGAGATCCCGCTGTCCGCACGCGTTATGGCCGTGGCCGACGTGTTCGACGCGCTGGTGTCCAAGCGCAGCTACAAGGAGGGCTTTCCCGTTGAGAAGGCCATCGACATCATCCGCAGCGAGGCCGGCACGCACTTCGACCCGAAGGTGGTCGAGGCCTTCCTCCAATGCGGGGATCAGGTCCGCGCCGTGGCGGAGGATCAGGGCAGCGAGGGCGCTTTTCTCTGAGTGAAAGACTGTTTGAAGGACGGCGGGAGGCTTCTCCCTCCGTCCTTTTTCGTCGTTTGTTATCGATTTTATTGATAACGAGCTCTGCGTGAAAAAAACTACCCGCCGTTTGTGCAGATATGGTAAATTCTTTGTGTATAAAGCGCGGCTTTTTCGGTAATTTCCTATAAAGAATCCTTTCAGGGAGGGCCATCATGGAGCACGAATTCAACGGCTTCGGTACGAAAGCCATTCACGCGGGCAACGTCCGCGATGCGCAGTACGGCGCGCTTTCCACCCCCATTTACCAGAGCTCCACCTTCGTTTTCGACAGCTGCGAGCAGGGCGGCCGCCGCTTTGCCGGCGCGGAGAGCGGGTATATCTATTCGCGGCTCGGCAACCCGACGCTCTCGGTGCTGGAGGCGAAAATCGCCGCGCTTGAAGGCGGCGAGGCCTGCGTGGCCACGGCCTCCGGCATGGGCGCCATCTCCTCCTGCCTGTGGACGATCTGCGGTGCGGGCAGGCACATCGTGGCCGACAACACGCTGTACGGCTGCACCTTCGCCCTTTTGAACCACGGGCTGACGCGCTACGGCGTCGAGGTCGACTTCATCGACACCTCCGATCTGGACGAGCTGCGGCGCCATCTGCGGCCCGATACCGCCGCCGTCTACCTCGAAACGCCCGCGAATCCGACGCTGAAGATCACCGATATCGCCGCCGTCGCCAGGCTCTCGCATGAGCTGGCCCCCGGCGTCAAGGTTGTCTGCGACAACACCTTCGCCTCCCCCGCCCTGCAGAATCCGCTCTCGCTGGGCGCCGACGTCGTCGTCCACTCGGCGACGAAATACCTCAACGGCCACGGCGACGTCGTCGCGGGCTTCGTGGTCGGCAAGGCCGACTTCATCGGTCAGGTCCGTATGTTCGGCCTCAAGGATATGACCGGCGCGGTGCTCGATCCCTTCGCCGCGTTCCTGCTGATCCGCGGATTGAAGACGCTGGAGCTGCGCATGGCCCGCCACTGTGAAAACGCCGCGCGGGTCGCCGCCTATCTTGCCGCGCATCCCGCCGTCGAGCGGGTCTACTATCCCGGCCTGCCCGGACATCGGAACCACGAGGTTGCCGAGCGCCAGATGCGCGATTACGGCGGCATGCTGAGCTTTGAGGTCAAGGGCGGGAAGGCCGCCGGCATGAAGCTGGTGGACAGCCTGAAGCTGATCACCGTCGCCGTCTCGCTGGGCGACGCCGAGAGTCTGATCGAGCATCCGGCCTCGATGACCCACTCGACCTACAACGACGAGGAGCTCGCCGCCTCCGGCATCGCGCCGGGGCTGATCCGCCTCTCCGCGGGTCTTGAAAACGCCGAGGATATCCTGGCCGATCTGGAGCAGGCCCTCGCGAAGCTGTAAACTGGATACGATACCGAAATCCCCCGGAGTTTCCGAAGAAGCTCCGGGGGATTTTCCTGTCAGCCGCGCTGTCAGGCACAGGCGGCCCTGAGCAGCTGAAGGAAGCGTTTTTCCGCGGCGGACAGGGGCCGGCGCTGGTGGATCGCGCCGAGGCGCATATCGCGGCAGCCCTCGAGCGGCACCGCGGTGAGGCTCGCGTCGGCATAGCCCTCGGGCAGCAGGCCGCTGCCGGTGGATACCGCGTCGGTGTGCGCGATCACGTTGTAGACGGTCGCGCGGTCGTTGACGGTGATCAGGCGCTCAAAGTCCGCGCCGGTGCCGGCCAGCGCCTCCTCGGCAAAGCGAAGATCGCCGCCGGACCGCGTGAACACGACCTGCGGATAGGGGCGAAGCTGCTCCGGCGTCACCGACGGCAGGCCCGCCAGCGGATGCCCGCGCCGCAGGAAAACCTGCGGCCGCAGCGTCACAAGCGGCGTGAAGACCAGGTTTTTTTCGTTGAGCGAGCGCAGGATCGCGCGCTCGGTACGGTCTGACAGAAAGATCACGCCCAGATCGCTCATGCCCTCGGCCACCTCGCGGATCACGGCGGCCATGTCCGTCTCCTTGAAGCTCATCTGCCAGCAGGGCTTTTCCTGCTCGCGCAGCAGCTCCACGAAGGCCTTCGCGCAGAAGGGGTAGCGCTGCGCGGCGATGGACAGCCGCGCGGTTTCCGCCTCGCTGCGCCGGCTGTAATAGCGGCTCAGCTCCCGGCTCTGCTCGACGATCGGCGCGATCTGGCCCAGCAGCTCGCGTCCCTCCTCCGTCGGCGCGATGCCGCGGTTGGAGCGGTGAAAAACCGTGATGCCCAGCTCACGCTCCAGCTCGGCCAGGGCGTTGGAGAGCGTGGACTGCGAAACGAAAAGGCTCTGCGCCGCCTTGTTCATCGAGCCGCAGCGGTCGATCTCCAGGAGGTAATTCATCTGCAGCAGCGTCATAGGCTTACCCGCCGATCTTTCTGAACATCAAATTCACGTCCGTCGGCGTGCTGATGCCGGGGACCTCCGCCGTAAAGCTGTACTGCCAGATATCCGTGGCGTAGTAGAAGCTCGGGTATTTCGCCTCCGGCAGCGCGAACCAGAATACGCAGTTTTCCAGCCGCTTCAGATCGAAGCCGTAGTACCCGGTGTGGCGGTTGAAGTAAATCGAGGGGGTGTAGCCCGCCTCGGCCACCTTGTCGCAGAAGGCGGCGGCGCAGTCGCTGAGCGTGGAAGCCTCGAGCCCGGCCGTGCGGGCGCTGGGGTCCTCGTAAATCTTTTCCCAGTCGTAAACCACCGGGAGGGTGATCGACGCGCGGTAAGGCTCGAGCAGGCGGATCGTCATCTCCGCCTCTTCGGCGGCCTCCTCGGGGCTCGTCGCCTGCGAGAAGAAATACACGCCGACCTTCAGCCCCGCCTCCAGCGCGCCCTCGATGTTTTTCGCGTAATATTCGTCTTCGAACAGCCCGCCCTCCGAATAGCCGCGGCGCGCGATGCGAATGAAGGCGAAATCCATGCCGGCGTTGGCGACCTGGCGCCAGTCGATCTCCTTCTGGTGCTCCGAGACGTCGATCCCGCGCGTCACGCGGTACTCGTCCCCGACGTAGAGAGGCGTGCTCCCCTGCCAGATAAAATCCTCCTCGGTGATCGTGTTCACGGGCACGCCCTCGACCGGCGTCATCCAGATCCAGCCGAAGCCGTCGTATACGTACACCTGGCCGTCGTGGGCCTCGGTGAGCTTTGTCTTATTGGCTGCGTCGGCGTCCAGAGCCTGCGTGAAAACCAGCACCAGCGCCAGCACGCACAGGCCCAGAAGCACGGCGATAACGTTCTTTCGCTTCACAGGCAGTTCCTCCCCTTGGGTCTGCCCGCATTCTACCATATTCGACACGGGATTGCAAATTCCCGCGTCAGAATTAAGAAATCTTTCGGTTTTCCGGAGGAAAAAATAATGGTTGACAAACCGAAAGGCTTTTGCTATTATAATCAAGCCGGTTGCGTGCTGGTATAGCTCAGTTGGTAGAGCAGCTGATTTGTAATCAGCAGGTCGGGGGTTCGAGTCCGTCTACCAGCTCCATTCCCCGGCACGGCGGCGAATAGAATACGGGGGAATTCCCGAGTGGCCAAAGGGGACAGACTGTAAATCTGCTGGCAATGCCTTCGGTGGTTCGAATCCACCTTCCCCCACCAAATCCTCACCCGAAAAGGTGAGGATTTTCTTTTATTTTCCGCTTATTTGGTCATATCTTGCTCGAAAAAGTGACCGATATAAACGATCCTTTTCGTTTGACCCTTATTTTGACCCTTTAAGAATGGGAAAAGAATGGTTTGAATTGGCATGAATTGGACGCTTTAGCACGAAGCGGAACGCAAGGTCTGGATATACTGCTCCATGCGATTGGCGCTCTCCCGTTTCATGCCGGGCGTGGAGTGCGCGTAGGTGCTGAGCGTGAAGGACGCGGTGGCATGCCCCAGGTTTTCCTGCACGGTCTTGATGTCGTCCCCGGCGCGGAGGCTGTTGACAGCGTAGGTGTGACGGAGATCGTGGAACCGAAGGCCCTCCAACCCGATCTTCTTCATAATGCGCTTAAAGTTCATGTACAAGGTCTTGTTATTCATGAAGCGTCCAAGCTCATTGGTGAAAACCAGATTGTCGGCGTTATTCCATGCTTCTCCTGCTGCCGCAGCCCAAATATCCTGTTGATGCTTCTGGCGGCGGAGGGCTTCCATAACATCCGACGCAGCAGTAAGTGTGCGGATTTTATCGTTCTTCAGACTGGAAAAACGAAATTCGGTGTCGCCTTTGACTCGGTTGTGCTGCTTATTAATCAGGATCGTGTTGTGATCGAAGTCCACACAGTCCCAGGTCAGACCGAGTACCTCCCCTTGACGCATGCCGGTAAAGGCGGAGACAAACAAAACCAGTTCATAGGGATCTCCTTTGATCGCCTCCAGAAAGGCCATCATGCTGTCGTCAGCAACGGTATTGATTTTCGCTTTTTCCACGCGCGGCAGGATCACAGCGTCAAGAGGGTTCGTTCGCAGGTAACCCAACTTCTTTGCCTGCTCCATCGCCCGATGAAATACACCGTGGATGTTCTTGACTGACTTGGGGGAAAGCTGCCTCTCCCGGAGAAGATCATTGTAAAGCCGCTGAACCATATGAGGGGCAAGCTGTGTAAGCATGACTTCGCCAAGCTGGGGCTTCAAATGCACCCGGACATGCTCTTCATAGGCGCTATAGGTCGCTGGCTTTACATTTCCGGTATAGTCCTTTAGCCAGATATCCAACCAGGTGCCAACTTTCAAGCTGGTCGGTTCAATGTAGATGCCTTCGTCCAGTTCAGCCGTGATCTGCGTGAGCTTTTGGCGGACTTCCTTTTGAGAAGAGCCGTAAACGGATTTCTGGATCTGCTTGCCGGTCTTGGGGTCGAAGCCTATGGAATAGCGCCCTTCCCAGCGCCCATCCGGGCGTTTGCGGATCGTGCCCGCGCCTTTTGCGTTTTTCGTTGTTTTCTTGTTAGCCAATGATACCTCGCTTTCCCAGTGTAGAACTCGTACCTGTTCAATCCAAGTTCCGTCCTGATTATATCACTTTAACACTTTAAATCAAGCGTTTCTTGTGCCCTCCTGTCGTAGAAAAACGGCAGGAGGGCTTTTCCATGACGATGATGACGGTTATGACGGTTTTTCAGGGAGCAGCGTCGGCGGCCAAAATATCGTCATGATCGTCATAACCGTCATGCCGCAATGCGGAGAGTTGGATGATCCGTGCGTCCGGGCTTCGGCTCGTCCGGTAATCCACACCGTAGTCCTGCTCCAGCCGTGAGGCCGACGCGTTCAGCCGTCGGGCCAGCATGTTGGGCTTGGTATTCGGGTCGAGCTTTCCCTGCAAAAGCTCCAGCAGCTCCGTCGCCGTGCCCTGCCACTTGCGGCGCTCGGCCACAAGCGCCTGCACCGCTTCCAGGATCGGATCGCTCTGCGGCAGTTCGTCCTTGCCGTAGCCGACGAAATCCCAATGCTTCGTCTGCTCGTTGAAGCGCAGCCGGAGCTGGAGATCCGCTATCTCTCGTCCGGTCACGTCCAGCGTGGCTTCCGGCGACAGGCGGGAGGGCTTTTGCAGCACGAGCGCGCCGTCGGCGCAGCCGAGCAGGCCCGTTGTGCCCGAAATCATGTTGAAGGCGTCGCCGGACTCCTCCTTGCGGGTATGGTGCACCAGCAGGATCGTGATGTTGAAGGTGTCTGCGATGTTTTTCAGCGCGGTCATGACTTCGTAATCCCCGGCGTAGCTGTACTTCTCGGCCTTCACAGGCCGGATTCGCTGCAGCGTGTCGATGATGACAAAGCCCACGTCCGGGTGCTCCATGAGAAAACCCGTGAGCTGTTCCTCGAAGCCGCCGCCCAGAAGCTCCGACTCCGTGGCAATGTGCAGCGCGCCGGTCTCGCCGCCGGTCACGTCATTCAGCCGCTGCTGGATGCGCTGTTGGGTATCTTCAAGGCTGACATAGAGCACAGCGCAGGGAGCCGTTTTCAGCTCCCAGACCGGCAGCCCTTTGCTGATACAGTCAGCGAGCCAGAGTACCAGCCAGCTCTTGCCGATCTTGCTCGCGCCGGCGAGGATATACACGCCCTTGCCCAGCAGCTTCTCAATCAGAAAGCCCGTGGGCTTGAACTCCATATCCATCAGGGCGCTGGCCTCCACGGTGTTCAGCTCATGCAGCTTCAGGCCGAGAACGCTGTGAATGTACCGAAGGGCCTCGTCCTCGCTCTGCTCCGGGTGGAGCGTCATGGCAAAGTCCAGCGTGTCGCCGGTGACATTGCAGCGGATACAGCGCCAGGTGTTGTCCGGCTGCAGCCAGGCAATGTGACCGCAGCGGGGGCAGCTGAACGAAGTGCCGCTGATTTCTATACCCTCCGCTTCAAGATACTTTTTCAGCATCGGGCGCAGCTTTTCTCAAAGATCCTCTCTCATACCCGCACCTCCGGCTGCGCGTTGGCGTCGATCCAGCGGATCAGCCGATCCTTCGGAACGAGCATCCGCTTGCCGATGTGCAGCGTGGGAAAGCCCTCGCTGCGCATGAGGATATAGGCGTTGCAACGGGAGATGCCGAGCACGGCGGCGACCTCATCGGCCTTGAGGGTAACGGGAAGCTGGTCAAAAGAAGTAACGGTATTCGTGTTCATATAACAGCTCCTTTGTGTATTTGGTTACACCTTGTATATAGCGTCGGAATCGGAACAGTTCAATGACATGCTACGGATCGCGGGCACGGATGATTGCCATGAAGTTTATTCGAAGCAGAGAGCTGAAACTTTTCAACGCGACATGGGACAGAATCATACAAAGCTCCGCCCGGCCGGGCGAGCTCCAGTCCATCAAGTTCTGCGGTCCGAGGGGCAGCGGAAAAACGTTTTTCGTGCAGGAGCTTGCCCGGACACAGAGAGGCATTACCTACATGAGCTTTGCGGGGATGAGCGCGGAGGAAGCATTGCAGAAATTTGCAAAGCTCTATCTGCCGGAAGATGCCTCCGTTACGAACTGGACGGGAGCTGCCAAAGCTTTCACTGAGCTGCGGCATCACCGACGGACGCTGCTTGTTTTTGAGGACGAGGCGGAAGAATGGCAGCAGGAATGCAAAAAGGCCTTCCTGCCCTACACGCGGCATAAAGGCCTTTTCCGTATTTGTGAAATCAGGCAGAGTGTCTCTCGCAAAGAAGAATTCTGTGTTCCGATTCCGTTTTTCACAATTGCCGATTTTTGCGAAAACCTGTCCGGGAGCCGTGCGGACATCATGCGGCTCCATGCGCTGACAGGCGGCATCCCGGCCGTCGCAAAGGAGTTGGATACGGAGAAAAGTTTTGAAGAAAATGTGCGGCAGCTGCTCGCCTATGATTCTGCCTTTTCAACGTATCTGCCGGAGCGGATGCGGCTTTTCTTTCGTACGCCTGAGAGCTATTATCCGCTGCTTCGCAGCATGGCCTTCGGTCGCCATCGACTGAGCGAGATCGCAAAGGACGCGGGCTTTGCCAACAACAAATGCGGGAAGTATCTGGACGCGCTGACCAACGCCGGGTTTGTTACGGCCAGGCATGACGGCGGCACCTACGCGAAATACGAGCTGGCCAACACGTACTATACCGCGTGGTGTCGGTACGCTTATTTGCGGAAGACGGAGCAGATCATACGGCCGGAGGAACATCTGCAATTTTTTCTCGCTGATCTGGACAACGCAATCGCGCTCCGTTCGTTTCATGAGGCCTGTCTTCGCTTCCTCGGCGACGGAGAAAAAGCAAGCTTGAAAGCTCAGCGGACGATCCCGGTGGAGATGCCGGACGGAAGCTGCGTCATTTTGTACTGCCGGGAAGATCCGTTGTCACGCACAGAGGTTACCGTCTTTCCGCAGTCGTTGTCGATTCGTTTTACAAAAAAGGAGCTGCAAAAAATCCTGAGCTCCGTCAAAAAAATGGATCCCTTTGTCGATGCGGAAGTCACGGTTTTCAGCCTGGAGCGCTTCAGCGACTGGTGCGTCCACGAGTCTGCGAGGCGTGGCTATTTACATGAGGTCACGATGGATCGGCTGAGAGATTGAAGAAAAAACTCCCTCCCGCGTGAGCGTGCGCTCACACAGGAGGGAGTTTTCAGTTTGGTTTCTGTGCTTGCAGACTGCGTCAGCAAGCAGGGCAAGTGCGGCCGCACTCTGCTATTTTGCATCGGCAAGCAGGGCAGGCTTCATGAACTTTTGAAATAGTCCTCTTCTCCTGCCCGCTGCCGATCGCAAAAGCTTGTTGAGGCTCCTCCTCCCCCCTTTTGTCCGCTGCGCGGACATTTCCCCCGCCGGGGGAATCTTCCCCAAGCCCCGGATGAATTTTGATCTTCGATCAAAAGCTGCGCGATGAAACATCGCTATTATTTCCTTGAGTTCTCCTTATGTGCTCTCTATAACCGTATTTTGCCTCACCATGCGGAGGATACGCGCCGCGCTGCAGCGAAGGTCGTCCAACCGAACAGCGCCGCTTTCCAAGCCTTTTTGCAGAGCTTCCACCTGATCCGGACGGCCGGGCATCACCAGATCGCACTGGGCGGCCGCGGCCTTCTGCACGTCGCCGCTTGCGGGAACCGTGCAATCCTCGCGGCTGGCCTTCATGGAATCCCAGTCGGACATGACCAGGCCCTCAAAGCCCCACTCGCAGCGCAGCACCTTGACCAGAAGATCGTAGTTATTGGTGCAGTAGACGCCGTTGACCTTGTTATAGGCGGCCATGACGGTCATGGGCTTTGACTCCCTGACTGCGATCTCAAAGCCGCGCAGATACAACTCCCGCAGCGTACGCTCCGTCAGATTGGAGGATGACATGTTGCGCTCCAGTTCGCAGTTGTTGGCCGCGAAGTGTTTGACA
>JAILOS010000058.1 GCA_024690695.1 Oscillospiraceae bacterium | reverse complement strand
CGCAGCCGCGGCTCCCGCTCCCGCCCCCGCAGCCGCGGCCCTTGCCGCGGGCGAGGTCGTCAAGAGCCCGATGCCCGGCAACATCCTCAAGATCAACGTCACGCTGGGGCAGAAGGTCAAGGAGGGCGACGTGCTGATCGTCCTTGAGGCCATGAAGATGGAAAACGAGATCGTCGCTCCGAAGGCCGGCTCGGTCGCCCAGATCGCGGTCTCCAAGGGCCAGGTCGTCGAGACCGGCTCGCCGCTCGTCGTGATCGCGTAACGGAGGGCTTTGGATGGATATACTGGGTACTGTGCAGAAGCTCGCGATGGAATCCGGCTTCGCGGCCTTCTTCCTCACGGAGGGCGGCTGGAAGAACCTTGTGATGATCCTCATCGCCTTCGTTCTGCTCTATCTTGGCATCGCCAAGAAATTTGAGCCGCTGCTCCTGTGCGGCATCGCCTTCGGCTGTTTGCTCTCGAACCTGAGCTATTTCATCGGCATGGGCGAGAACGCGATGTATCATCCGGAGATGTGGGCGGCCTTCCTCGATTCCACAAGCCCCTATTACCACAGCTACGGCCATATCATGGCCCACGCCGGCTTGCTTGACTTCTTCTATATCGGCGTCAAGGCCGGCATCTATCCCTCGCTGATCTTCATGGGCGTCGGCGCGATGACGGACTTCGGCCCGCTGCTTTCCAATCCCAAGAGCCTGCTGCTCGGCGCTGCGGCGCAGCTGGGCGTGTTCGTGGCCTTTTTCGGCGCGGTGCTGCTGGGCTTCACCGGCCCGCAGGCCGCCTCGATCGGCATCATCGGCGGCGCGGACGGCCCCACGGCCATCTTCCTGACGACGAAGCTGGCACCCGAACTGCTCGGCCCCATCGCGATCGCAGCCTATTCGTATATGGCGCTGATCCCGATGATCCAGCCGCCGATCATGAAGGCGCTGACGAGCGAGAAGATGCGCGTGGTCAAGATGGAGCAGACCCGCGAGGTCTCCAAGACCGAGAAGATCGTTTTCCCGATCGTCGTCGCGACCTTTGTGATCCTGCTCCTGCCCTCCACCGCTCCGCTGATCGGCTGCCTGATGCTGGGCAACCTCTTCCGCGAGTGCGGCGTGACCGACCGTCTGTCCGACACTGCGCAGAACGCGCTGATGAACATCGTCACGATCTTCCTCGCGACTTCCGTTGGCGCGACGATGGTGGCGCAGAGCTTCCTGAACTGGTCCACCTTCAAGATCATCATCCTCGGCGTGGTGGCTTTCGGCATTTCCACCGCGGGCGGCCTCTGCGGCGGTCTGGTGATGTACAAGACCTCCGGCGGCCGCATCAATCCGCTGATCGGCTCGGCGGGCGTCTCGGCGGTGCCGATGGCCGCGCGCGTCTCGCAGGACGTGGGCCGGCGCTACAACAAGTCGAACTTCCTGCTGATGCACGCGATGGGCCCGAACGTGGCGGGCGTGATCGGCTCGGCGATCGCGGCGGGCTTCCTGCTCTCCGTGTTCGGCGCATGAAAGACCCGTGAATCAGGAGGCAAACGCGATGAAAAAATGGAAGGTTCTCGTACCCTGCGTGCTGGCGGCCGGGGCGGCCGCGGCGCTGCTGCTGGCGAAGAAGCCGGAGACCGAGCAGGGGAGCAAGCCCGCAAAAGCGGAAAACACGACGGCGGAGCCGAAAAACGCCAAAGAGGGGAGCTACAGCTTCGTCTCCGGCTATAAGGATCCGAAGACCGTGGAGCTCACGCTGCGCTACGACGCCGAACGCTTCGGCTTTGCGGTGATTTCCGAGGAGTTTCTGAGCTATTCGAGCGACTCGCACGTGGCGGTGCTGCGCGGCGAGGACTACGCGGCGCAGTTCGAGTACGCCGCCTATTATCCGGGCGAGGACTTCGCGGCTCTGTCGAAGGGGCTGGCGGAGAAATACAAGGGCTTCACGCCCGCCGTCTGCGGCGAAAACGCCGGCGTGCGCTATCGGGACGGCGACAACTTCTGCTTCTGCTTCCCGATCCCCGGAGACGCCGCGAGCTATCTGCTTGTGACGCTGATCCGCGTCGCAGCCAAGCCGGAGGATTTCGAGGCGCTGCCCGAGAGCGGGGAAGTCGGCGCGCTGCTCGCGTCGCTCCGCTTCCGCAACGTGAAATAAAACCAAAACGGCAAAAGCCGGGAAGGGCCTGTGACCCCTCCCGGCTTTTGCCGTTAATCGCCGATCCGCTCGAAGCGGCGCATGCGCCTGCCGTCGCGCTCGACGATCTCGTTCCACATCGCCGCCGGACGCACCCAGAGTCCCCGCTCGCCGTAGAGCGCGCGGTAGACGACCATCTCCTCCATCGTTTCAGAGTGGCGGGCGACGAACAGCAGCTCGTACTCGTTTCCCTTGAAGTGGCGGTAACGCCCGGGTCTCAGCTCATCCAACCGTTATTCCTCCTTTGCGCTGCTTTCCTCCAGCGCGGCTGCGACGTGCCGGGCGAAGGAGGCGCGGGCTTCGCGTCCCTCCCTGCTGAAGGGCAGAAAAATGTCGAAGGCATGAAACATGCCGGGATAGACGTCCGCCTCCGCGGCGACGCCGGCGGCGCGCAGCCGCTCGGTAAATCGCAGGGTCTCGCAGTAAAAGGGCTCGCGCGTGCCGACGAAGGTGTAGCAGGGCGGCAGGCCGCGCAGGTCCGTCTGCCGGGCCGGGGCTGCGTAGGGACTCAGATCCTCGCGCGGGAGCGAGCGGAGATACTTCGCCCAGGCGCGGCGGTTTCTGCGCGTATTCCACACCGGCGCGTGATTGTCGCGCGAGGACTCGGTCTCGCGGTCGTCGAGCATCGGGTAGAGCGGGAGCTGAAAGGCAACAGAGATTTCGCCCCGGTCGCGCGCCATCATGCACACGGCAGCGCAGAGCCCGCCGCCCGCGCTCTCCCCGCCGACGAAGAGGCGGCTGCGGTCCGCGCCCAGCTCGTCGGCGTGCTCCCACAGCCAGCGCAGCGCCGCGTAGCAGTCTTCGGGCGCGGCGGGGAAGGGGGCGCGGCCGGAGCGGCGATAGTCCGGCGAGACCAGCACGAAGCCGAATTTTTTCACCAGATCGAGTCCGCGGGAGAAATAAACCATCTCCGGCAGACCCATGCTGTAACCGCCGCCGTGGATCCAGAGGACGCAGGGCCGCTTCTCTCCGGGACGCCGGTTCAGAATCAGCAGCCGCAGCCGACCGGCCGGCGTGCCGATCCGCACGATTTCTTTGCGAAAGCTCATAGGTTCGCTTCCTTTCACCGGACAGTATACACCCTCTTTCCGATAAACGCAAAGGCAAAAGCTATTTTCCACAAAAACGCGGAGAGCGCGCCGGCGCTTTTTCTGCCATCCTTTCCCCTGTACAAAAGCGGCGGGATATGGTAGACTGACGAAAGATAGAGAGGTGTTTCCATGAAACAACCCACGCTTGTCATTCTGGCCGCCGGCATGGGCAGCCGCTTCGGCGGGCTCAAGCAGATCACGGCGGTGGACGAAAAGGGCCACGCGATCATTGATTACTCGCTGTACGACGCGTATCGGGCGGGCTTTCGCCGGGTATGCTTCATCATCAAGCCGGAGATCGAGGAGGCTTTCCGGGACCGTGTCGGCCGCCGGATGGAGCGGTATTTCGACGTGAGCTACGTCTATCAGACGCTCGAGAGCCTGCCGGAGGGCTTTTCCGTGCCGGAGGGGCGCACGAAGCCCTGGGGCACGGGGCACGCGGCGCTCTGCTGCCGCGGCACGGTGGAAGGGCCCTTTGCGGTCCTCAACGCCGACGACTACTACGGGCCGAGCGCCTTTGACGCGCTCTACGGCTTTCTCAGCCGGGACGGCGCGGAGGACGAGCACGCGATGGTGGCCTACCGCCTGCGCAATACCGTCACCGAGCACGGCAGCGTTGCGCGCGGGATCTGCACCGTGGAGGACGGGCTGCTCCGGGACGTGGTCGAGCGGGTGCGCATCGAAAAGCGCGGGGCCGACGCCGCCTTTACCGAAGACGGCGAGCATTGGACGGCGCTGTCGGGCGACAAGCCGGTTTCGATGAACTGCTGGGCCTTCCGCCCCGGGATGCTCGACGAGCTCGAGCGGCGCTTCCCGGCCTGGCTTGCGGAGAACCTGCCGAAAAACCCGCTCAAGTGCGAGTATTTCCTGCCCTTCGTCGTCAACGCCGTGATCGGCGAGGGACGCGGCCGCGTGCGGGTGCTCGACTGCGACGAGACCTGGTTCGGCGTTACCTACAAGGAAGATCTTGCCGGCGTCGTCAGCCATCTGGCCGAACGCCGCGCCTCCGGCGTCTATCCGGAGATTCTGTTGGACTGAAGGAGAAATGATATGAAAGTTCTGGTCACGGGCGGCGCCGGTTACATCGGCAGCCACACCTGCGTCGAGCTGCTTGCGCAGGGCATGGACGTCGTCGTCGTCGATAACCTCGTCAATTCCAGCGCAAAGGCTGTCGAGCGCGTCGAGCAGATCGCGGGCAGGGACGTCGCTTTTTACGAGCAGGACGTGCGCGACAAGGACGCGCTGCACCGCGTCTTTGAAAAGCACAGCGTCGACTGTGTGATCCACTTCGCCGGGCTCAAGGCGGTCGGCGAGTCGGTGGTGATGCCGCTGGAGTACTACGACAACAACCTCTTTTCCACGGTCACGCTCTGCGAGGTCATGCGCGAGCACGGCGTGAAGAACATCGTCTTTTCCTCCTCGGCCACGGTCTATTCCGGCGACAACGAAATGCCGCTGCGCGAGATCTCGAAGACCGGCATGTGCACCAACCCCTACGGCTGGACGAAGTACATGTCCGAGCAGATCCTGCGCGACACCGCAAAGGCCGACGGCGAGTGGTCCGTTGCGCTGCTGCGCTACTTCAACCCGATCGGCGCGCATGCGAGCGGCCTGATCGGCGAGGATCCGCACGGCATCCCGAACAATCTGATGCCCTTCATCGCGCAGGTGGCGGTGGGCCGGCTGGACCATCTGAACGTCTTCGGCGGCGACTACAACACCCATGACGGCACCGGCGTGCGCGACTATATCCACGTTGTGGATCTCGCGCGCGGCCACGTCGCGGCCATCAACTATATGCTCAGCCACAAGGGCGAGAGCGTCTTCAATCTCGGTACCGGCCAGGGCTACAGCGTGCTGGACATGGTACACACCTTCGAGCGCGTCACCGGCCGGAAAATCCCCTACGAGATCGTGCCGCGCCGTCCCGGCGACCTCGCCACGGTCTACGCCAGCCCTGACAAGAGCGCGGAGCTGCTGGGCTGGAAAGCGCAGTATACGCTGGAGGACATGTGCCGCGATACCTGGGCCTGGCAGAGCAAAAACCCGATGGGCTACGCGGAGTAGATTCAGAATCGGATCAACCGCCGCTGCCGCACGAGCGGCCTCGGCCGCCCGCGATGGGCGCCCGGCATTTACAAAAGAACAGGCAAACGGGCCTTCGGATCGCTCCGAAGGCCCGTTTGCATGAAACGCTCAGTTCCAGTGATATTTGATCGGCTTCCACCAGGTAAAGCCGAAGGCGAGGCAGTTGGCGGCCGCTTCGGCCTGGGGAATGCCGTTTTCTGCCGCGACCTTTCTTCCCACCAGAAGGTACTCGGCCCCGTGCAGACCCAGCAGGATCAGGAGCGGCCAGGGTTTTTTACGCACGGCCAGCGCGCCGAAGGCGCCGTAGAGCAGCACGCAGACCGCTTTTCCGTATTTTTTGGTCAGTTCATCCATCAAAATGCCTCCGTTCATAGCTTGCGCTTCGTCCTTGAGCCGGGCAAGTTTACATAATTCCGAATTCTCTCAAACCCGCCGCCACTTCGCGCCGTGGGGGATATCGGTCACTTCGATCCCGGCGGCCTTCAGCTCGTCGCGGATGCGGTCGGCCTCGGCGAAGTTCTTCGCTTTTTTCGCGTCCTGGCGGGCGCGGATCTGCGCCTCGACGGCCTCGTCCGTCTCGCCGGACTCGGAGACGATCGTGAACTCGCCGGCCTTGACAGCCTCTTTTTTCAGCTCCTCGCGCTTCTTGTCCGCCTTCGCGATCAGGTCCAGACTCAGCACCCGGTCGAAGTCCGCGATCAGCGCGAGCTTGGTGAAATCGTTGGTCTTCGCCTTCAGTACGTCGTAGAGCGCCGTGACGGCCAGCGAGGTGTTCAGATCGTTGTCCATCGCGTCGGTGAAGCGCTTTTTCAGCGTCTCGAAGGCGGCCCCGTCCAGCTCGGCCGGCGCGGGATCGAGCGCGGCGATGCGCGCGACCAGCTTCTGGAAGGCGAGTTGGGCGTTGTCCATGTTCTCCCAGTCGAACACGAGGTTCTTGCGGTAATGGCTCTGCAGGCAGAAGAAACGGTAGGCCCGCGGATCGTAGCCCTTCTGCTCCAGCAGCGACAGGATCAGGAACTCGCCGGAAGACTTGGACATTTTGCCGTTTTTCGAGTTCAGATGCAGCACGTGCATCCAGTAGTTGCACCACTTGTGGCCCAGATAGCTCTCGGACTGGGCGATCTCGTTGGTGTGATGGGGGAAGGCGTTGTCGATGCCGCCGCAGTGGATGTCCAGATCCTCGCCGAGATGCTTCATCGAGATGGCGGAGCACTCGATATGCCAGCCTGGATAGCCGACGCCCCAGGGGGAGTCCCACTTGAGCGCCTGATCCTCGAACTTCGACTTCGTGAACCACAGCACGAAGTCGTTTTTGTTGCGCTTGTTCGTGTCCTCTTCCACGCCCTCGCGCACGCCGACGTCGAGATCCTCGGCGGTGAAGTCGTTGAAGACGTAGTAGCGCTCGAGCTTCGAGGTGTCGAAGTACACGTTGCCGCCGGCAAAATAGGCGTAGCCGGTGTCCATCAGCTTCGAGATGATTTTGATATACTCGCCGATGCAGTTCGTCGCGGGCTCCACGACGTCGGGCCGCCGGATGCCGAGCTTGTCGCAGTCGGCAAAAAAGGCGTCGGTGTAGAACTTCGCGATCTCCATCACGCTCTTGTTCTCACGGCGGGCGCCCTTGAGCATCTTGTCCTCGCCCTCGTCGGCGTCGGAGCTCAGATGGCCGACGTCGGTGATGTTCATCACGCGCTTCAGATTGTAGCCGCAGTAGCGCAGATAGCGGTCGAGCACGTCCTCCATGATGTAGGAGCGGAGGTTCCCGATGTGGGCGTAGTGATAGACCGTCGGGCCGCAGGTGTACATCTTCACGATGTCGGGGTGGTTCGGGACGAAATCCTCGCGCTTGCGGGTCAGAGAATTATACAGTTTCATAACAGGCTCCTTACTTGGATTCTTTGAAAACGTCGCGGTTTTTCCAGAAATATTCCGCGCCGGAATAGACGGTGGTGAGCAGGATCAGGGCGGTGCTGAGCTGCGCGGGAAGGTCCGGAGCGGATTCTCCGATCCCGGGCGCGCGGGTCGCGAGCATCAGGCACAGGCACAGCATGGTCACGGCGGTCTTGACCTTGCCGGATTTCGCGGCGGCGATCACGCGGCCCTGCTCGACGGCGACGAGCCGCAGCCCGGAGACCGCAAATTCGCGCAGCAGCACGACGGCCAGCGCCCAGCCGGGCATTCTTCCGACGTCGACGAAAAAGCACATCGCGGCGACGACCAGCACCTTGTCGGCCAGCGGATCCATGAATTTGCCGAAGTTGGTGACCTGGTTGTAGCGCCGGGCCACGTAGCCGTCGGCAAAGTCGGAGAGGCTTGCGGCGATGAACACGCCCAGCGCCCAGTACGGCAGTCCGGCATAGACCAGCACCAGAAAAACGGGGATCATCAGCACGCGAAAGATCGTGATTTTGTTGGCCAGGGTGTTCATGCCTCCGCCTCCTTCACGTGACCGTACCAGTATCCGTCGTCGGTCTCGTCGATCTCGACCTCGACCAGCTCGCCCTCCGTACACGCGCCGGAGAAGAACACCAGCCCGTCGATGTCGGGCGAATCGGCATAGCTGCGGCCGACGTGCAGCCCGCTTTCCGCGTCGTCGTATTCATACAGTACCCGCAGCGTCTTTCCCACGAAGCTCTGCAGGAAATCGTCCATGATCGGCGCCTGCAGCTCCAGGATCTGATCGGCCCGGCGCTGCGCGGTCTCCTCGTCGGGACGCTCCATCAGCGCGGCGGGCGTGCCCTCCTCGGGGGAGAAGGGGAAGACGCCGACGCGCTCGATCTTCGCCTCGCGGAGAAACGCGCAGAGCTCCTCAAATTCCGCCTCGCCCTCGCCGGGGAGACCGGCGATCAGGCTGGTGCGCAGGACGAGACCGGGGATGCGCTCGCGCAGCTTCCGGAACAGCGCGCGGATCTCGGCGCCGGTGCCGCGGCGGTTCATGCGCTTCAGGATCGCGTCGTTAATGTGCTGGATCGGGATATCCAGATACTTGACGATCTTGTCGCTGCGGGCGATCTCGTCGATCAGCTCGTCGTCAAACTGGTCGGGATAGAGGTAGTGCAGACGGATCCACTCGACGCCTTCGATCGCGGCGAGCTCCCGGCAGAGCGGCGCCAGCATGCGTTTCCCGTACAGGTCGGTGCCGTAGCGGGTGATATCCTGCGCGATGACGATCAGCTCCTTGACGCCGTGCGCGGCCAGATCGCGGGCCTCCTCCAGCACGTTTTCCATCGTGCGCGAGCGGTAGCGCCCGCGGATGAAGGGGATCGCGCAGAAGGCGCAGAAGTTGTTGCAGCCCTCGGCGATACGCAGATAGGCCCAGCCCGGCCCGGTCGTCACGACGCGGGGGATCTCCTCCACCGGCGCGCTTTGGTCGCCGAAGCGGCTGAGCTTCCGGCCCTCGCACACGCGGTCGGCGGCCTCGACAATCCGGCCGAAGGAGCCGACGCCGAGCACGGCGTCGATCTCGGGCAGCTCCTCGAGGATCGAATCCCGATAGCGCTCGGAGAGACAGCCCGTCACGATCAGAGCGCCGAGACGGCCCGCCTTTTTCAGCTCCGCAAGCTCGAGGATCGTGTCGATCGCCTCGCTCTTGGCCGCGTCGATGAAGCCGCAGGTGTTTACGACGGCAAAATCCGCCCCCTCCGGCTCGGGAACGAGGGCGTAACCCGCCTCGCTGAGCAGATACAGCATCTGCTCGCTGTTGACCAGATTCTTGGCGCAGCCGAGCGAAATCAACGCAAATGTCTTATTCATCGCAGTCCTCCGCATCCGTCTCCAGACGCCGCAGCGCCGAGCGGATCTCCTCCCAGCCGAAGCCGCGCCGCAGCAGCGCGGCGCTGACCTTTCTCACCTGATCGCGGTCGCGCGGATCACGCAGCTTCGTCGCCAGAAAGCGGTCGACGGCGTCCGAGTCCGCGGGCATCTCCTCCATCGCCTCGTCCCACAGCTCGCGGGGAACGCGGCGGCGGCTGAGCTCCTGCCGGATCCGAGCCGGTCCGCAGCCCTTCGCCGCGTAGTGCCGCACGACGGCGGCGGCGTAACCCGCGTCGTCGAGATAGCGCCGCTCGCGCAGCCACTCGATCACCGCGGCGACGTTCTCCTCTGCTTCGCCTTTACGCAGCAGCTTGTCGGCCAGCTCTCCGGCCGAACAGGAGCGCCGGCTCAGCAGCTCCAGCGCGCGCTGGCGGCAAAGAGCAAGCGCGGAGGAGCTTTTCAGCTCCTCCAGCGCTTCCACGCTCAGTTCGCGTCCGACGGCGCAGCGCTGCGCGGCCGCGGCGGAGAGCGTAGTGACGAGCGTCGTTCCGTCGGAGAGCGACAGCTCCAGACGCTCCTCCGAGAGGCGGCGCATAGAGCGGATGCTCAGAGGCTCCGCCATCAGCCTTCGTCAAAATCCGAGGCGCTGACGTCCACGGCGCGGCCGGAGATCACGGCGGCCTTCTTGGCCTGCGGGCTCATCAGTTCGGTGGCGCGCTCGCGGATCTGCTTTTCGATCTCGTCGCAGATCTCGGGGTTGCCCGTCAGGTACTCCTTGACGCCCTCCTTGCCCTGAATGCGCATGCCGTTGCAGGTGAACCACGCGCCGGCCTTCTCGATGATATCGAGCTTCGAGGCGAGGTCGATGATCTCGCTGACGCGGGAGATGCCCTCGCCGTACAGAATGTCGAACTCCGCCTCGCGGAAGGGGGGAGCGACCTTGTTCTTGACGACCTTCGCGCGCGTGCGGTTGCCGATTATCTCGCCGTTGGCCTTCAGAGTCTCGATCCGGCGCACGTCGATGCGCACGGAGGCGTAATATTTCAGAGCCAGACCGCCGGGCGTGGTCTCGGGGTTGCCGTACATCACGCCGATCTTCTGACGGAGCTGGTTGATGAAAATGACGGTGCAATTGTTCTTGGAGATCGCGCCCGCCAGACGGCGCATCGCCTGGCTCATCAGCCGCGCGAGCATGCCGACCACGGTGTCGCCGATCTCGCCGTCGAGCTCGGCGCGCGGGATCAGCGCCGCGACGGAGTCGACCACCAGCACGTCGATCGCGCCGGAGCGGACCAGAGACTCCGCAATATCCAGCGCCTGCTCGCCGGTGTCCGGCTGGGAGATCAGCAGGCTGTCGATATCCACGCCCAGCGCGCGTGCGTAGGCCGGCTCGAGCGCATGCTCCACGTCGATATACGCGGCGGTACCGCCGTTTTTCTGCGCGGAGGCGACCACGTGCAGCGCCAGCGTCGTTTTGCCGGAAGCCTCGGGCCCGTAGATCTCGACGATGCGCCCGCGGGGCACGCCGCCGATGCCGAGCGCGAGATCCAGCGCGAGCGAGCCGGTAGACAGCGCCTCGACGTTCACGGCGATGTCGTCGCCCAGACGCATGATCGTTCCCTTGCCGTAATCCTTTTCGATCTTGGCGATTGCCGTTTCAAGAGCTTTTTTCCGGTCGCTGTCCGCGGGAGCCACGACAGCGGGGATCCTTTTCTTCTCTGCCATATTCTCTCTCCTTATCTGTGAAAGGCGCGCAGCGCCAAAGGTTTACATAACACCGAGAATCACACGGTCCACGCCGCGCGTGTCCCGCCGGGAGGCCGCGGTGCGGAAACCGCCCGACAGCAGCATTTCGCTGACCGCGACGCTCTGCCCCTCGC
The DNA here is from genome assembly GCA_024690695.1 of Oscillospiraceae bacterium. The sequence continues at coordinate 12,467 of JAILOS010000058.1, read as the reverse complement.
CGACCTCGAACAGCAGCAGACCGCCAGGCGGCAGCAGCTGCTTCCAGTATTTGATGATGGCCTTGTAGAACTTCAGCCCGTCCTCTCCGCCGTCGAGCGCCCAGATCGGCTCGTAATCGCGAACGGAGGGCTCGAGCGTCAGGATCTCGGGGGAGGCTATGTACGGGGGATTGGCGACGATCAGATCGAACTGCCCGAGCCCGATCGGCGGCGAGCAGGTAGCGTCGGCCTGCATCACGGTGGCGCGGCCTGTCAGACGGTTGCGCGCCAGGTTTTTCCGGCAGACCTCCAGCGCGGTCGCGCTGATATCCACGCAGACCAGGCGCGTGGCGGGCATCTCGTGCCCGATCGCGCAGGCGATGCAGCCGCTGCCGCAGCAGAGGTCGAGCACGCGCGCGTCCATCTTTTTGCCGATCAGCAGCTCCTTGGCGGTATCCACCAGCAGCTCCGTGTCCATGCGCGGGATCAGCACGTCCGGCGTCACGGTCATCGGAAGCCCGTAGAACTCCCAGGAGCCGGTGATATAGGCCACGGGCTCGCCGGCCAGGCGGCGCGCAGTATATCCAGCCGCGGCGCGCTCGACCGCCGAGGAGGCGTACAGACGCATGTCGCGCAGCAGCTCCGCGGTCGTCTTCTCGGCCGCGCGGGCCAGCAGGATGCGCGCTTCGAGATTATAGCTTTCGATCCCGGCGTCGCGCAGAGCGTTGCGCGTCTCGATAAAAATGTCGTTATATGTTTTCACGGGCGTTCACCTCAGGTAGTTTATCCCAACCAGTCGTCGCTGCCTTTTTCCTCGGGGATGACCAGCTCCAGCGCGCGGATCGCGACATCGATCATCGAGTCGTCCGGCTCGCTGGTCGTGATGCGCTGCAGCCATTTCCCGGGCGCGGACAGGGCGGACGAGAGCCAGTTGTCATGCCCGCCGCACCAGCGGTTGATCTCGTAGCTGACGCCGACGACGACCGGCAGCAGCAGCAGATGGAACAGCATCCGCAGCAGACGGTTTTTCGCGGTGACCACCGAGTTGACGAGGATGCTGACGATCACGACGACCAGCAGGAAGCTCGTGCCGCAGCGCGGGTGGAAGCGCGACTCGGGCCGCACGTTCTCCACGGTCAGCTCTTTGCCGTGCTCGTAGCAGAAGATCGTTTTATGCTCGGCTCCGTGATAGGAGAAGAGGCGCCGCACGTCCTTGACCTTGCTGACCAGCCACATATAGGTCAGCAGGATCGCGATGCGGATCACGCCCTCGCATAGGTTGATGACCGGGATGCTGACCGGAGAGGACTCGGCCGTGACGTCGATCCCGCCGATCAGCCGGAAGCCCCAGCTCACGATCTCGACCGGCAGCACGATAAACAGCAGCACGCTCAGCGCGATGCCCAGCACGACGGCTGTGCCGATGATGAGCTTCTGGGCCTGCTCGGCGGGGAAGTGCTTTTCAATCCACAGATCGAGCTTGTCCGGCTCGCCCTGCTCCTCGAGCGGGACCTGCTCGGCCGAGAAGGTCAGCGCCTTCATGCCGTTGACCAGCGACGACAGAAAAATCGCGCAGCCCCGGATCAGGGGCCAGCCGAGGACCGGATAGCGGTCCTTGATGAATTTGAGCTCCTCGGTCTTTTCGACAAGCCCGTCGGCCGTCCGGCAGACGATCGCCTGCTTCTTCGGCCCGCGCATCAAAATCCCTTCGATCAGCGCCTGTCCGCCGATGCTGGTGCGAAAGGCGCAGGGGGTGTTTTTCTCGCTCATGCCTGGTCTCCATTCTGCTGAGGGAGCAGGATCGTCACGCGGGTGCCGCCGCCCTCGGCGTTTTCAATGCTGAGAACGCCGCCGTGGCGGCTGACGATCTCGTCGCAGACAGCCAGCCCGATGCCCGTACCGCGGTTTTTCGAGCTGCCCTTGTAGAATTTTTCCTTGACGTGCGGCAGCTCGCCCTCGGGAATGCCGCGCCCGTAGTCGCGGATGCGGATACACACGCCGCGGGGCACCTCGGACAGACTCACGTCCACCTTTTTGCCATCGCCGCCGTGCTTGACGGCGTTGTCCAGCAGATTCAGAAACACCTGCTTGAGCCGCTCCGGGTCGCCGGGGATCAGAGCGATCTCGCCGGCGGGCTCCGTGTAATTGAGCTCCACCCCGGCCTGCTTCATCAGCTCGCCGTAGGTGAAGAGCGCGTCCTCGAGCTCGGCCGCGATATCGATCAGCTCGATGCGCAGATTGAAGCGCCCGTCCTGGATGCGGGCAAATTCCAGCAGCTCCATGACCATGCCGGTCAGCCGCTCGGCCTCCTTGGAGATGATGTGGATGCCGCGCAGGGAGTCGCCCTGAACGGCGCTGTCGTAGGCGATGGTTTCGGCCCAGCCCTCGATCGCGGTCAGGGGCGTGCGCAGCTCGTGCGAGACCTGCGAGATGAATTCCGTGCGGGATTTCTCCGCCATCGCGACCTTCTCGCTCATGTTGTTCATCTCGGCGGCGAGCTTTCCGATCTCATTGTCGGTCTCAAGCTCGATCTTCGTGCCGTAGCTGCCTTCGGCGATGCGGCTGGCGGCCTTCGTCAGACGGTCGATCGGAGAGGAGACCGTCTTCCAGAACCAGACGTTGAGCAGGATGATATAGATGCACACGAGCAGCAGCAGCAAGATGCTCAGCGCCGTCAGGCCCTTCGTGATGCAGGAGATCGCGAGGATCAGCAGCAGCAGCACGAGAAGACCGGAGAGCAGCAGCTGTACTTTTAACTGTTTGAACATATCTTACCCCGAGAAAAGGAAGAAAGCCCGGGAAAGCGCGGCCGGACCGTGCGCCGCCGTTCTTCCTTCTTCATTTTTCCGTCTTCAGTCTTTAATCAATAGCCCCACTTGTAGCCGTAGCCCCAGACGGTGGTCAGATACTCGGGCTCCGTGGGATCGGCCTCGATCTTGATGCGGAGGCGGCGGATGTTGACGTCCACGGTCTTCAGCTCGCCGGAGAAATCCGTGCCCCACACGGCGGTGAGGATATCCTCGCGGCTCATGGCCTTACCGGGATTTTCCATAAACAGCTTCATCAGCAGATATTCGATCTGCGTCAGCTTCAGGCGCTGTCCGTCCTTCTCGAGCGTGCGGTTGCGCGTGTTGAGCAGGAAGGGGCCGCTGCTGATCTCGCTGCTGGTCTTTTCGTCGTCGTCGATGCCGAGACGGCGGATCAGCGCGTCGACGCGCGCGGTGAGCTCGGCGGGGGAGAAGGGCTTGGTCACGTAGTCGTCCGCGCCGGTCATCAGCCCGGTGACCTTGTCGATCTCCTGGCTTTTGGCGGTGAGCATGATGATGCCCATTTTCGAGCCGGTGGCGCGGATGCGGCGGCAGACCTCGAAGCCGTCGATATCCGGAAGCATCACGTCGAGCAGCGCCAGACAGATATCCGGGTTCACCTTCAGCTTCTCCAGCGCCATCGCGCCGTTTTCGGCCTCGATCGGCTCAAAGCCGCTGCGGCGGAGGTTGATCACGACGAAACTGCGGATATTGGCTTCGTCTTCCAGAACAAGGATCTTTTTCATCTATGGAAACCCCTTTCGTCAAAGAGCTTTTTTCTTGCGCGCAGACTCAACGCATGATACTACACCTTACAGTATACCATAGCTTTTACAATTTTGGTAGTCAAAGTTGCAAAAAAGTTTTTGAAGCGCCCGGATGATGACAGCAGGGGTACATTATGTAAACAAAACGGATGGCTTCGGACGCTCTGGGCGGCGCAGAGGGCAGGGGAGGGCATCTTGCCTCTCGACTTGCCGGACGCTTTGTGTTATACTTTTGCCGAAGAAACGAACGAAAGGAAAGCGTATGGGCGGAGCTGCGGAAAAAAAGAATCGCGTCGTCGGCGTCGTCGCGCATGTCGACGCCGGCAAGACCACGCTGTGCGAGGCGCTGCTCTACCGCGCGGGCGCGCTGCGCGCGCCGGGCCGCGTCGACCGGGGCGACAGCTTTCTCGATACGCACGAGCTGGAGCGCGCGCGGGGGATCACGATCTTTTCCAAGCAGGCCGTTCTGGAGCTGGAGAAAACGAGGCTCTTTCTGCTGGACACGCCCGGCCACGCGGATTTCGCCGCCGAGGCCGAGCGGACGATGACCGCGCTCGACTGTGCGCTGCTGGTCGTCAGCGGAACGGACGGCGTGCAGGCCCACACCGAGACGGTCTGGAGTCTGCTTCGCCGCTACCGCGTGCCCTGTCTGATCTTCGTCAGCAAGATGGATCTGCCGGGCTGCTCCCGGCAGGAGCTCATGGAGCGGCTGCAGCGCGAGCTGAGCGAAAACTGCGTGGATTTCTCCGCGCCGGACGCCGAGCGGGACGAGCGCGTCGCCCTGTGCGACGAAGGCGCGATGGAGCGCTATTGCGAGACGGGCGGCTTTACCGACGCGGAGCTCACGGAGCTGATCGGCCGCCGGACGCTGTTTCCCTGCTTTTTCGGCTCGGGCCTTCGCCTGGAGGGCGTGGACGAGCTGCTGCGCGCGCTCGACCGCTGGACGCCGGCTCCGCCGCGGGGCGAACGCTTCGCCGGGCGCGTGTTCAAGATCGCGCGGGACGCGCAGGGCAAGCGGATGAGCTTCGTCAAGCTCAGCGGCGGCGCGCTCTCCGTGCGCGAAACGCTGCGCTATACCGGGGCGGACGGTCAGCCGCGGGAGGAAAAGATCACGCAGATCCGCCGGTATTCCGGCGCAAAATACGAGAGCGCGGAGACTGCGCGCGCGGGCGAATGCTGCGCGCTGCTGGGCCTGAGCGAGACGCGCCCCGGCCAGGGCCTCGGCGAAGAGCCGGACGCCGAAGAGGCGCTGCTCGAGCCGGTGCTGAGCTACCGGGCGCGCTTCCCGAACGGCGAGGATCCGCGCCTGATGCTGCCGAAGCTGCTGCAGCTGCAGGAGGAGGATCCGCAGCTGCGCGTCGTGTGGAACGATCGCGGCCGCGAGATCTGCATGCACCTGATGGGAAGGATCCAGACCGAGGTGCTGAAGGCGCTGATCCGCGAGCGCTTCGACGCCGAGGTCGAATTTGACGCCGGACACATCCTCTACCGCGAGACGATCGCCGACCGCGTTGAGGGCGTCGGGCATTTCGAGCCGCTGCGCCACTATGCCGAGGTGCATCTGATCCTCGAGCCGCTGCCGCGCGGACAGGGGCTGGTCTTCGACACAAGCTGCAGCGAGGACGAGCTCGACCGGAACTGGCAGCGCCTGATCCTCACGCATCTGGCCGAAAAACGGCATCCCGGCGTACTGACCGGTTCGCCGATCAACGATATGAAGATCACGCTCGCCGCCGGGCGGGCGCACCTGAAGCACACCGAAGGCGGTGACTTCCGCCAGGCGACCTACCGGGCCGTGCGGCAGGGACTGATGCAGGCCAGAAGCGTCCTGCTCGAGCCCTGGTACGACTTCGTGCTCGAGGTGCCGACGGAGCTCATCGGCCGCGCGATCAGCGACGTGCGCGCGATGGGCGGCCAGTTCGAGTCTCCCGAGGAGCTCGGCGGACGCAGCCGCCTGGAGGGCGGCGCCCCGGTGGCGGCGCTCGGCTCCTACGGCGAGATCCTGGCCGCCTATTCCCGCGGCCGCGGAAAGCTGAGTCTGCGCCCGGACGGCTATCGGCCCTGCCGGGAGCAGGAGCGCGTCGTCGCGGAGCTCGGCTACGACCCCGAGAGCGATCTCGACAACCCGGCCGACTCGGTCTTCTGCGCGCACGGCGGCTCGCTGACGGTGAAATGGAACGAGGCGCCGGGCTACATGCACCTCGAAAGCTGCCTGCGCCCGGCCAGAGAGACGGTCGTCGCCGCGACGCCGCGGAACCCGAACATCGACGAGCGCGAGCTCGAGGCGATCATGGAGCGGGAATTCGGCCCGATCAAAAGACCGCAGTACCGCCCGCCCGAGCGTGTGGAGGCGGCCGCGGGCCAGGCTCTTCCGCAGCGTCGGGAGACCCTGATCGTGGACGGCTACAACGTCATCTTCGCCTGGAAGGAGCTGAAGGCGCTCGCGGCCGAGCGGCTGGATCTCGCGCGGCAGCGGCTGATGGATATGCTCTCCAGCTACTGCGGCTATACGAAAGCGGAGCTGGTGCTGGTGTTCGACGCCTACCGGACGCCCGCAAACCCCGGCTCCCGCAGCGATTATCACAATATCCACGTCGTGTACACAAAGGACGGGGAGACCGCGGACGCCTACATGGAGGCGCTGGCCAACGAGATCGGAAAAAACGAGGCGGTGCGCGTCGTCACGAGCGACAGCCTGATCCGGCTCTCGGCGCTGCGCTCGGGCGTGCTGCGCTGCTCCTCGGGGGAATTTGAGGCGGAGGTCGCCTGGGTGCTGCAGCAGATCGACGAGATCCTGCGCCGCAGCAACGACCGCGCCCACCTGACGAAGCTGAGAGATGGAATCCGATGAACTGATCCGCAGGGCGGAGGACCTGGCGGCGCGCTGCGAGCGCAGCGGCCGGATGACCGCCACCGCCTTTCTCACGCCCGCCGAGCGGGCCGCGCTGGAGCGCTGGTTCCGGCGCCGCGCCGACGTAAAGCCGGTCTTTTTCGGCGGACATCCGGACTGCGAGCGCACGATGGCCTTTTTTCTGCCGGACTGGCTCGAGCCCGAGGACGCCGACTTTTCCGAAGCGCTCTGCGCGATCCGCCTGCAGGCGCATTTCGGCGAGCCGAATCACCGCGATTACCTCGGCGCGCTGATCGGCATGGGCGTCGAGCGCAGCCGCCTCGGCGATATCTGGGTCGAGGGCGACACGGCGACCGTGTTCTGTACGAGCGCGCTGCGCGCGCATCTGCTCAGGATCGAACGCGTCGGCCGCGTCGCGGTGACCGCGAGCGAGCTGCCGCCGGATAAGCTGCGTGCGCCGGAGCGCAGGGTCGAAACGCTGCGCTTTACGGTGATGAGCCCGCGGCTCGACGCGGTGACGGCCGGGATGTTCCGGCTGTCCCGCAGCGAAGCGGCCCGCCGCATCGCTCTCGGCGCCGTGAGCCTGAATTACGCCGAGACCGACAAGCCCGACGCGCCGGTGCGGGAGGGAGACGTGATCTCCCTGCGCGGCGCCGGAAAGGGGAGCGTGCGCAGCTTCGGCGGCAGCTCCCGCAAGGGGAGGCTTTTCGTCGAAGCCGAGCTCTGTCAATAACGCGCTCCCCTCGGGGAGCCGATGAATAAAGGAGAATTGCCATGTCTGCCCTGGAACGCTTCCTGCGTTACGTCACCGTTCACACGGCGAGCGCCGAAGACGCCGCCGGCACCCCGAGCACCGCGCGCCAGTTCGATCTGAGCCGGATGCTGGAGCGCGAGCTGAAGGAGCTCGGCGTCGAAGAGGTCTTCGTCGACGAACACGCCTACGTCTACGGCGCGCTTCCCCCCACGCCCGGCTGCGAGAACCGCCCGGCCGTCGCCTTCGTTGCCCATCTGGACACGGTCCCCGATTTCAGCGGGGAAAACGTGCGCCCGCAGATCCTCGAAAACTATGACGGCGGCCCCGTCGCTCTCGGCGGCAGCGGCCGCGTCCTCAGCCCGGCGGATTTCCCGCATCTGCCGCAGCTGAAGGGACAGACCCTGATCACGACCGACGGCACGACCGTACTCGGCGCCGACGACAAGGCGGGTATCGCCGCGATTATGCACGCCTGCGAGACGCTGCAGCGCGAGCGGCGGCCCCACGGACGCGTCGCGGTCTGCTTCACGCCGGACGAGGAAATCGGCCACGGCGCCGATCTGATGCAGCTCGAGCGCGTGAAGGCCGATTTCGCCTACACGGTCGACGGCGGCGAGCTTGACTGCATCAACTACGAGACCTTCAACGCGGCCTCCGCCAAATGGACGCTGCACGGCTTCAACATCCATCCCGGCAGCGCGAAAAACAAGATGATCAACGCCTGCCTCACCGCGATGGAGGTCAACGCGATGCTCCCTGCCGGCGACACGCCGGCGCATACCGAAGGTCACGAGGGCTTTTTCCACCTCACCGAGATGAGCGGCGACGTGGCCGAGGCGAGGCTGCACTACATCATCCGCGACCACGACGAGGCCGCCTTCCGCCTGCGCATAAAAACCATGGAGCACGCCGCCGCGCTCATCAATGAGAAATACGGCGCCGGCACCGCGGAGCTGACGATCACCGAGCAGTACCGGAACATGCTCGAGAAAGTGCTTGAACGCCCCGAGGTCGTCAGTCTGGCCGAGCGGGCCATCCGCCGCGCCGGCTTCGAGCCGAAGGCGGAGCCGATCCGCGGCGGCACCGACGGCTCGCATCTCTCCTTCCGCGGGCTGGTCTGCCCGAATCTCGGCACCGGCGGCTACGCCTGCCACGGGCCCTACGAGCACGCGACCGCCGAGGGACTCGAAAAGGCGGCGGAGATCGTGCTGAACATCGTCGACGAGATCGCACGCATGGAATAGTTACATAATATAGTTAACATAATCAAAGAAAGGGGACTGTTCCGTGCTGCCGAAGGACCCTGTAATCCTGCTCAGCTTCGTCAACACCCGCCTGCGCGACCGATACGAATCCCTCTCCGCGCTCTGCGAGGATCTCGAGGCCGACGAGGACGAGCTGCGCGCTCGTCTCGCCGAATCGGGTTATCAATATGACCCGGAGCTGAACCGTTTTCGCTGACAAAGAAAAAAACGCCGGGAGACCGTTTATCGTTCACGGTCTCCCGGCGTTTAACGTTTTTGGAATTCTTATCGTCTGCCCGATCCTTTTTTCTTCGTCAGTTTTCTGAAGAAGGCGTTGATCCAGTCCTGCTGCAGGATATAGAGATAGGCCAGCAGCGCCGCGATGGCTATGATCAGCACGATCAGCAGCACGGTCAGCAGCGTGGCGGAGGAGCCTCCGCTCTTCTTCGGTTCCGCCTCCTGCTTTTCCGACGCGTCCTGCTTCGGAGCGGGTTCGTCGCTCTTCCCGGGGCTGTCGGGGGTCTCCTCCTCGGCCGGGGCGACGGTCAGCTCCATCGTGGCCAGCTTTCCGGCGTAGCTGACGGTAACGGTCTGCGTGCCCTCTCGGGTAAAGCGCGTGGGGCTGCAGCTGTATCCGCTGCGGACCTCCTCCTCGCCCTGATCGGTCAGGACGCGAAGCACCATGCCTTCGGGCCGGAAGGTGTCTCCCGCCTTGTAATCCAGCTTCGTGGGAAGCTGCTTGATTTCGATGCCCAGGATGGTTTTCTCGGCGGGCTCGACGGTGACGGTGAAGCTGGTGCTCTGATCCTCAAAGCTGATCGTCACGGTCTGCAGACCGGGGCTGTTCAGCTCGCGGGGGGAATAGTCGAAGCCGGTCGTCATTTCGCTGACGTTGCCCTTGTTCGTGTGCACCAGCAGCACGAGCCCGGTCGTGTCCAGCCATTCGCCCTGCTTGTAGTCGCGCTTCGTCGGGAGCGAGCGGAGGGACAGCCCGACGATCTTCTCCTCCATCTCCTTGACGATCACGGCGAAGGTGCAGGTTTTCTCCTGATAGCTGACGGTGACGGTCTGCGTGCCGACCACGTCCAGCTTGCGCGGAGTGACGGTAAAGCCGTCCTTCTCCGTGACGACGACGCCGTTGTCGTATTTGACCTGGAGCTCGAGACCTTTGGTTTCCAGCGTGTCGCCCTCGGTGTACTCCAGCTTCTCCGGCAGCGTCTTCACGTTCAGCTCCACGATCTGCGGCTCCGCCACGCGGACGCGGACGGTTTCGGAGCTTACGGACTCGGTGCGGCCGTTATTGTTGTTGGTCACGACGCAGTAGTAATAGAGCTCGTCGGGAAACTCGGTGTCGACCGTCAGCTCGCGTGCGGTTTTGCCCTCCAGCGGGCGGCCGTCCCGGTCCTCGCGCGATTCGGCGCGAAACCACTGATAGCTCAGCGCGCCGCCGTCCGAAGACGAGGCCTCCGCGACGAGCCGGGCCTCGTCGCCGACGAAGCAGTCAAGATCCTCAACATGGACGACGGGCAGGGCCGGCAGCACCGAGCCGCTCACCCGGACGACCGCGACGACGCGTTGCTCCGTCGTCACGCCCGTCTCGCCGTTTTCATCCACCGTCTCCAGCTCTGCCGTTTCCGCTACGGTGAGGGTAAAGGCGCAGTCGCCGGCCAGACTGGGCGTTCCGCGCAGATAAAACACGGGAAGACCGTCGCGCTCCTCCACGTCGATGCGGCAGGAGGGAGGGATGCTGCCCTCGGTGATCGTCCCCGTTCCGCCGGAGGTCGAGACAAGCTGCAGGTCCAGGGTGTCTCCCGCGCGGATCGAGCCGAAATCGATCACGATGTCTTCCGCCAGCGCGCCGGCCGGGAGAAGGAGCAGCAGAAGCAGGGCTCCCAGCAGAAGACTGAACAAACGCTTTTTCATGTTGCGCATCCTTTCAAAGGTTACATTACGGTTACATTATAGCGCGTTTTTTTGAAAAGGTCAACCGCCGGAAGGGGTTACACCGTTGCGAACGGGCCGCTTTTGTGCTAAACTAAGAATTATTAAGGAATCTCCTGACTGAAGGGGAGGCGTTCGATATGGCGGAAAAGCAGTGGAAAAAAGAGATGTCGGTTTATCAGATCTGGCCCCGCAGCTTTTGCGACGGCAACGGCGACGGGATCGGCGATCTGTGGGGCGTGCTCGGGAAGCTCGACTACATCCGCAGCCTCGGCGTCGACGCGATCTGGTTTTCGCCGCTCTACCCTTCGCCGAACGCGGATTTCGGCTACGACATCTCCGACTACAGGAGCATCCATCCCGACTACGGCGATCTGGACGTTTTCCGGCAGGTGCTGGACGGCGCGCACGAGCGCGGGATGCGGGTCTTCATGGACCTGGTCGTCAACCACACGTCCGACGAGCACGAATGGTTCCGGGAGAGCCGCAGGAGCCGCGACAACCCCTATCACGACTATTATTTCTGGCGCCCCGGCCTGCGGAAAAACGGGAAGCTCCTGCCGCCGAACAACTGGACGAGCATTTTCGAGGGCGGCGCCTGGGAGTACGACGAGGGGCTGGAGGAGTTCTACCTGCACCTGTTCGCCAAAAAGCAGCCGGATCTGAACATGAGCAATCCCCGCGTCCGCCAGGAGGTCAAGGATATCATGCGTTTCTGGCTCGACCTGGGCGTGGACGGCTTCCGCGAGGACGTGATCAACTTTATCGCCAAAACGCCGGGTCTGCCGAACTGTTATCCGAAGAGCCCGATCGCCAACGGGATGAAGCATTATGTAAACCGGCCGGAGGTGCACCAGTATCTGACGGAGTTCAAGCGCGAGGTGCTGGACCGCTACGACTGCTTTACGGTGGGCGAGAGCCCGATGACCACCGCGGACACGGCGCTGCGCTATATCAGCGAAGGCCCGCAGCAGGTGCTGGACGAGATGATCGGCTTTTCCCACATGGAGGCCGACTGCTGGATGACGGACGTCATCCGCCGCCCCTTTGATCTCAGAAAGATGAAGCGGGCCTTTACCGAGTGGCAGGAGAAGCTGGCGGGAAAGGCCTGGCCAGCGCTGTATATCGAAAACCACGACCATCCGCGCATCATCAGCCGCTACGGCAGCGAACGCTACCGCGTGGAGAGCGGCAAGATGCTGGCGGCGATGTATATCCTCCAGCGCGGCACGCCCTTCATCTATCAGGGGCAGGAGCTCGGCATGCTGAATATCCGGCTGCCCCGGATCGAGGACTACCCGGACGTGATGGCGCAGAACAACGCCCGCATCCTCTCGCGCTTCCTTCCGAAGAAGAAGGTGCTGGAGCTGATCCAGGCCTCGAGCCGCGACAGCGCGCGCACGCCGGTGCAGTGGTCGGCGGAGGAGCACGCCGGCTTTTCGACGGCGGAGCCCTGGATGCCGGTCAATGAAAACTACCGGGAGATCAACGCCGCCGCGCAGGAGAACGATCCGGACTCCCTGCTGAACTTCTACCGCAGACTGCTGAAATTCCGGAAAAAGAGCCGCACGGCGCTGTACGGGGACTACCGGGAGTATATGCCGGAAAGCCGCGATTTCTTCGTCTACGAGCGGCGGCTGGAGGAAAAGCGGCTTCTGGTCGTCTGCTCCTTCTCGTCCGAGCTCAGGCGCTTCAACGCGCCGGAGGGGATCGAGCTGAAGGACTGGACGCTGGTGCTGAACAACTACGACTATAATTTTGTGATCGAAAACGGCTTCACGGCCAGACCCTACGAGCTGCGGGTCTATCAGCTCGGGGTGGAGTGAAGCGGACGGGAGCGTTCTTGTCCATGACGGTACAGGAGAAGGCATACGCAAAAATCAATATTTCGCTGGACGTGACCGGCCGCCGCGCCGACGGCTATCACGAGATGGTCATGCCGATGCAGACGGTTTCCCTGTGCGACGAGCTCACGCTCCGGCTGGAGGGGGAGGGCGTCCGCGCGCGCTGCAGCCTGCGCTACGTGCCCGGCGACGAGCGGAACCTCGCCGTCCGCGCGGCGCTGCGCTATCTGGAGGCGATCGGAGAGAGCGGACGCGGCGTGCAGATCGAGCTCGACAAGCG
>JAILOS010000040.1 GCA_024690695.1 Oscillospiraceae bacterium | reverse complement strand
CGGCCACGCTCGACACGGCCGGTAACGACGGTGCCGCGGCCGGAGATCGTGAAGACGTCCTCGATGGGCATGAGGAAGGGCATGTCAGCCTTGCGGTCGGGAGTGGGGATCCAGGTGTCGACAGCGTCCATGAGCTCCTTGATGCAGGCGTACTCGGGGGCGTTGGGATCGTTGGACTCGGAAACGAGAGCGTTCAGAGCGGAGCCGCGGATGATCGGGGTGTCATCGCCGGGGAAGCCGTAGAAGTCAAGCAGCTCGCGGACTTCCATCTCGACGAGCTCGAGCAGCTCGGGGTCGTCGACCTGGTCGCACTTGTTCAGGAAAACAAGGACGGAGGGCACGTTGACCTGACGGGCCAGCAGCAGGTGCTCGCGGGTCTGGGCCATCGGGCCGTCGGAAGCGGCGATAACGAGGATCGCGCCGTCCATCTGAGCAGCGCCGGTGATCATGTTCTTGATATAGTCGGCGTGGCCCGGGCAGTCGACGTGAGCGTAGTGACGCTTCTCGGTCTCATACTCGACGTGGGCGGTGTTGATGGTGATGCCGCGCTCGCGCTCTTCGGGAGCCTTGTCGATGGAAGAGTAGTCGGTGTACTGAGCCTTGCCCTGGAAGGCCGGGTACTTGGTAATAGCGGCGGTCAGGGTGGTCTTGCCGTGGTCGATGTGGCCGATCGTGCCGATGTTGACATGGGGCTTGGATCTGTTGTACATCTGTTTCGCCATTTTAAGAATCCTCCTAATAAATTTTTGTTTGAAAAAAGTTGAATTGGATTAAACGAAGTAATCGAAACCCGTGCGGCTCTTGACCAGAGCCTCCTGCAGGTTTCTCGGCAGCTCGACGAAGTGGCTCGGCTCCATGCTGTAGGTAGCGCGGCCCTGCGTCTTGCTGCGCAGGTCGGTTGCGTAACCGAACATCGTGGACAGCGGCACGCGGCAGTCGATGATCGCGGCGCCGTTGCGGATGTCCGACCCGAGGATCTGCCCGCGGCGGGCGTTGATGTCGCCCATCACGTCGCCCATATACTCGTCCGGCGCGGTGACGACCACCTTCATGATCGGCTCGAGCAGGACGGGATCGGCCTTGGCGCAGGCCTCCTTGAAGGCCATGCTGCCGCAGATCTTGAAGGCCAGCTCCGAGGAGTCCACCTCGTGGAAGGAGCCGTCCAGCAGCGTCGCTTTCACGTCTACCACCTGGTAGCCGGCCAGAACGCCCGAGAGCATCGCTCCCTGAATGCCCTGGTCGACGCAGGGGATGAACTCCTTGGGGATCGCGCCGCCGGTGACCTTGTTGATGAACTCGTAGCCCTTGCCGGACTCGTTGGGTTCGATCATCAGCTTGACGTGCGCGAACTGTCCCTTGCCGCCCGTCTGGCGAGCGTAGCGGGTATCGACCGTGACGGCCTTCTTCACGGTCTCCTTGTAGGAAACCTGAGGCTTGCCGACGTTGGCCTCCACCTTGAACTCGCGCAGGAGCCTGTCCACAATGATCTCCAGATGCAGCTCGCCCATGCCGGCGATAATGGTCTGGCCCGTCTCCTCGTCCGTGTAGGTCTTGAAGGTCGGGTCCTCCTCCGCCAGCTTCTGCAGGGCGATAGCCATCTTTTCCTGGCCTGCCTTCGTCTTGGGCTCGATGGCCACGCGGATGACAGGATCGGGAAATTCCATGGACTCAAGGATAATGGGGTTCTTTTCATCACAGAGGGTGTCGCCGGTGGTCGTATTTTTAAGCCCCACGGCTGCGGCGATGTCGCCGGTGTAGATCTGCTGGAGATCCTCTCTGTGGTTTGCGTGCATCAGCAGGATGCGGCCCATACGCTCACGAATGCCCTTGGTGGTATTCATGACGGTCTTGCCGGTCTCCAGCGTGCCGGAATAGACACGGAAGAAGCTCAGCTTGCCGACGTAGGGGTCGGACATGATCTTGAACGCCAGGGCCGCGAAGGGGCCGTTGTCGTCAGCGTGGCGGCACTCGGTCTCGTCGGTCTTGGGATTGACGCCTTCGATGGCCGGAACGTCCAGCGGAGACGGCATGTAGTCCACGATCGCGTCCAGAAGCTTCTGTACGCCTTTGTTCTTGTAGGAAGTGCCGCAGGTGACGGGGACCATCTCCACCGCGCATGTGGCCTTCCGGATGGCGGCGCGGATCTTGTCCGCGGGCACCTCTTTGCCGTCGAGATAGTTTTCCATGATCTCGTCGTCAAAGTCGGAGACTGCCTCCAGCAGCTTTTCACGGTATTCCTCGGCAAGCTCGGTCATATCGTCCGGGATGGGCTCGGTGCGCAAATCCTTGCCAAGGTCATCGTAATAGACTCTGGCGTTCATATCCACAAGGTCGATAATACCTTCGAAGCTGTCCTCCTTGCCGATGGGCAGCTGGATCGGTACCGCGTTGCACTTGAGGCGGTCATGGACCATGCCGAGAACTCTGTAAAAGTCCGCGCCGGTGATGTCCATCTTGTTGACGTAGATCATGCGCGGCACGTGATAGTGGTCGGCCTGTCTCCAAACAGTCTCGGACTGGGGCTCAACGCCGCCCTTGGCGCACAGGACCGTTACGCAGCCGTCAAGCACGCGAAGCGAACGCTCGACCTCGG